>NZ_JAYSBZ010000027.1:0-41198 GCF_041915145.1 Aquabacterium sp.
ATGATGTGAAAGCTTGCCAGCCCCGGGGTGTGCAGGCCGAGCGCCCACGGCGCCGTCAGCTCGACATGCACGAAGACGCCGCCTTGCAGGCGCATGTCGTCGAGGATCAGGCTGAGGGTGTCCATGGCGGGGCGAGGGGCAAGACCCGAGATTGGCGCGGGCGATGTTTCATCGGGCGTTGGTGATTACGCTAGTTTTCGCGCGGCGCTTCGGAACAATGTAGCGGAGGTTCGCGTATTCACGGCGCCCTGTGCCTACAGACAATCACTGATTCGCTTCTCTCCCACTCCAGGCGCCGCGTGGCGCGAGGTGCTGCCCCGATGGCTCGTTTCCGCTGCCCCAACTGTGGTTACGTCTACGACGAACAGGACGGCTGCCCGCGCGAAGGCTTCGCGCCCGGCACGCCCTGGCGGCTGGTGCCCGACAACTGGGCCTGCCCGGACTGCGCGGTGCGTGAGAAACCCGATTTCGAGCCCGAGGACCACAGTTTTCAGGGCTGACCCCACGAGCCCCGGCCCTTTTGGGTCTGGCGGCGACCGTATCGCCTCGCTCCGGCGCACCGCGCCATTGCCGAGACCCTCCCTGAACGTGGCCCGGAGCGAGCGCGATACCTCCGATCCGGACAAAGTCTTGTCCGCAGCCTGTTTTCAGGGTTTTCGCCCTGTGGATAACGCGGGATAATCGCGGTCGATGAATTCACCTGACACCTCTGCCGCCAGCGCGGCCACTCCTTCGGCTGCCGCGGCGCCCGAGCCCGTCGTCCGTTTTGCCGAGCTGTCGCTCGACGCCAAGCTCCAGCGCGCCATTTCCGACCAGGGCTACACGCAGAGCACGCCGATCCAGGCCAAGGCCATCCCGATCGTGCTGGCTGGGCGCGACGTGATGGGCGCCGCCCAGACCGGCACCGGCAAGACGGCGGCCTTCTCGCTGCCGCTGCTGCAAAAGATGCTGCGCCACGAAAACCCCAGCATGTCGCCGGCGCGGCACCCGGTGCGCGCCCTGGTGCTGGCGCCCACCCGCGAACTGGCCGACCAGGTGGCCGTGAACGTCAAGGCCTACGCCAAGCACACCCAGCTGCGCGTGGCCTGCGTGTTCGGCGGCATCGACATGAAGCCGCAGACGGCCCAGCTCAAGGGCGGCGTCGAGGTGCTGATCGCCACGCCCGGCCGCTTGCTCGACCACATCGAGGCCAAGAACTGCATCCTCTCGCAGGTCGAATACGTCGTGCTCGACGAAGCCGACCGCATGCTCGACATCGGCTTTCTGCCCGACCTGCAGCGCATCCTGAGCTACCTGCCCAAGGCGCGCCAGACCCTGCTGTTCTCGGCCACCTTCTCGCCCGAGATCAAGAAGCTCGCGGCCAGCTACCTGCAAGACCCCGTCCTGGTTGAAGTCGCGCGGCCCAATGCCACGGCCACCAACGTCGAGCAGCGGTTTTATCGCGTCGAAGACGACGACAAGCGCCGCGCCATCACGCGCATCCTGCGCGAGCGCTCGATCACGCAGAGCATCGTGTTCGTCAACTCCAAGTTGGGCGCGGCGCGGCTCGCGCGGTCGTTCGAGCGCGAAGGCTTGAAGACGTCCGCGCTGCACGGCGACAAGTCGCAGGACGAACGACTGAAGGCGCTCGAAGCCTTCAAGCGCGGCGACATCGAGTTGCTGGTGGCCACCGATGTGGCCGCCCGCGGCCTCGACATCGCCGACCTGCCGGCGGTGTTCAACTTCGACATCCCGTTCAACGCCGAGGACTACGTGCACCGCATCGGCCGCACCGGCCGCGCCGGCGCATCGGGGCTCGCGGTGTCGCTGGTGACCAAGTCCGACACGCGCCTGATCGGCGACATCGAGAAGCTCATCAAGAAGAAGCTCGACATCGAGCCGATCGAGCTCGACGACGAGCGCCCGCGTCGCCGTCGCGAGGTCAACGAGGCCACGGCCAGCAGCGCCGAGTTGCTGCCGCCGCCACCGATGCCGCGCCGCACCAGCCGCGCGCCGGCCGACCCGCTGTTCGACAAGCCCTACGAACCCGACCCGAACGCCGACCCTGTCTGGGAGCGCAAGGGCGCCGCGACGACGCCGGCCGGCGGCAACGCCTCGAGCCTGTCGCGTTTCATCAAGCCCAAGCGCAAGGTCGCGACGCTGCTCGGCGGCTCGGGTGGGTCCAAGTCGTCGAGCTGATCGGCCGCCGGCCGGGGCCCGCTTCTATGGCTGGGCGCTGCCAGGCGGGTGGTCGAAGAAGTAGCTGATGCGCTTGCGGGGCGCCAGGTAATCGAAGATCGCCGACGGCAACTGCTGCGGCTTGATCGCCCGGGCGATCGCGACGTCGGGCTCCTGCTCCAGATCCACCACGATGGCTTCGTGCTTGGGCACGTCGGGGTCGTAGATCAGCACCGTCGGCTTGAGCGGACGCGAGCTGTTGACGGCCACCACCACGCCCACCGTCTCGTTCGACAGCACCACCACCGTGCCCGGCGGGTACACCCCCATGCAGCGGATGAAGGTGTCGAGCGGCAACGCCTCGAACTTGCCGCGCTGCTGCGCATACATGAGCGACAGCGCCTCGTGCGGCGTCATGGCCTTCATCGGATTGACGGGGTTGCACAGGTTGTCGTAGCTGTTGACCAGCGCGACGATCTTCGAGAACAGCGACAACTGCGGGCCTTTCAGGCCATGGGGGTAGCCGCTGCCGTCCACATGCTCGTGGTGCTGCTCGATGATCGTCAGCCCCTCGTGCGACAGCCCCAGCTTGCGGCCGATGGCCACGCCGTAGTTGCAATGCTCGTGCAGCGCGTTCAACTCGGCCTTGGTCAGCGGCAGAGTCTTGCGCAGGATGTTCTCGGGCACGTCGGCCTTGCCCACGTCGTGGAACAGCGCGCCCATGCCGAGCAGCCGGGCGGCTTCGGCCGGGGCCTTCAGCTCCTTGGCCAGCATCAGCGACAGCAGCATCACGTTGAGCGAGTGGTCGTAGACGTCGTCGCCGCCGAGCTTGTCGCTCATCAGCACGATGGCCACCTCGGTGTCGGACAGCATCGAATCGACCAGCGTCTTGACCAGCGCGTCGGCCTCGTGGTGCGCCTCGTCGGGCCGGGCGAAGACCTTCTGGTTGAGCGACTTGAGCGACTTGGCGGCCGACAAAAATTCGCGTTCGCAGGCGTGCACCCGGGCATGCTGCGCGCTCAGGCGCTGGACGCGCTCTTGCTTGGCGCGCAGCGCCTCGGGGTCCTCGACGTGGGTGGTGGCCAGCAGCGGCGGGTTGTCGCTGGGCGGCAGCGGCTCGCCGTCGCTCTTGGCGGGCGTGTAGCGGATGCGCTCCAGCCCCAGCCCTTGCAGCGTGGCGATCTGCTCCAGGCTCCGGATCTTGAAGCTGGAGAAGGAGAACGGGTGCTGCATCCACGACAGGTCGAGGTGGATGTGCAGGCCGATGCACAGTTGCGACGGAGCGATGTAGCGATCGTTCGGATGATCGGGCATGCTCGCTAGGGTAACTCGACCGCCCCCATTCGCGCCACCACCGTGCCGGCGCGGCCCAGCACGTATGAGGAATCCGGACGCTGCTCGAAGCGCTTGGGCGCCGGCAGCATCACCGCGAGCCGCGCGGCCTGGTAGGCGCCCAGCTGGGCGGCGTCGACATGAAAGTAGTGGCGCGCCGCCGCCTGGGCGCCGAACACGCCTTCGCCCCATTCGACGCTGTTGAGGTAGATCTCGAGAATGCGCTGCTTGGGCAGCAGGGCCTCGAGCATGAAGGTGATGACGAATTCCTGCCCCTTGCGCACGAAATGGCGCTCGCTGCTCAGGAAGAGATTCTTGGCCAGCTGCTGGGTGATGGTCGAGCCGCCCACGATCTTGGCCGGCTTGGCGCTGGGGGGCGGGGCGGGCGGCGGGGTGCGGCCCGAGCGCTGGGCGCGTTCGATGTCGCGGGCATGGCGCTTTTCGAGTTGGGCCAGCTGCGCCTGCGCCTTGGCCTCGGCGCGCTGGTTGCGCTCCCAGGCTTTTTCGAGCGCGTCCCACTCCACGCCGCTGTGCTCGGCGAAGCCCGCGTCCTCCGAGGCGATCACGGCGCGCTTGAGCGTGTCGTTGATCTGCCCGTAGGGGCGCCAGGCTTGGCTCCAGACCACGCGGTGCTGCTCGACGGCCAGCCGGGCGATCTCGGCGCGCTGGAAGGTGGTGGACTGCGGATCCACCCAGCGCATCAGCGCGATCCGCCCCAAAAAGTAGAGCTGCAAGGCCAGGCCGCACACCACGACCAGACCCACGAAGCGGGCCAGCGAGCCCAGACCCAGCGCCTTCATCGAGCGTCAGCCCCCGATCCGTTCGCGCAG
This sequence comes from Aquabacterium sp., assembly GCF_041915145.1. Lineage (GTDB taxonomy): Bacteria > Pseudomonadota > Gammaproteobacteria > Burkholderiales > Burkholderiaceae_C > Aquabacterium. The sequence goes on from NZ_JAYSBZ010000027.1 coordinate 4,320, forward strand.
CAAGGCGAGCACGGGGCGGGTGTCGGGCCGCACGCCGCGCCACGCGAAGAAGCTCTCGGCGGCCTGCTCCACCAGCATGCCCAGGCCGTCGCGCCCCCGGGCGCCGTGGTCGGCGGCCCACTGCAAGAAGCCGTGCGCGGCGGGGCCGTACATCATGTCCACGGCCAGGGCGCCGGGCACCAGCACCGAGCCCGGCACCGGCACGCTGGCGCCGGCCAGGCTGGCCGCGGTGCCGTTGATGATCACGTCGAAACCCGTGCCGCAGCCGGTGAGCGAGGTGGCGCGCAGGGCCACGCCGCATTCGGCGGCCAGGTTGAAGTGGCGCTCGACCAGGTCGGCCGCCTTGGAGTCGGTGCGGTTGGCCACCACCACCCGCTTGGGCCGCGCCAGCAGCAGCGGCCCGAGCACGCCGGCCGAGGCGCCGCCCGCGCCCAGCAGCAGCACGCGTCGCCCGGCCAGATCGACTCCCGCGCGCTCGGTGATGTCGCGCACCAGTCCGGCACCGTCGGTGTTGTCGCCGAACCAGCCGCCCTCGGCTTCGGAGTCGAAGCGCAGCGTGTTGACGGCCTGGGCCAGCTCGGCGCGTGCCGAGCGGCGCGCGGCCAGCTCGAAGGCCTCGAACTTGAACGGCACCGTGACGTTGCAGCCGCGCGCTGCCGCGTGTTGCGCGTCACCGGCCGCGAAGGCGCGCACCGTGGCGGCAAAGCCGTCGAGCGGGCTGAGCAGGCGGCCGTAGTCGATGGCCTGACCGGTCTGGCGGGCGAATTCGGCGTGGATGAACGGCGAGCGGCTGTGCTCGACGGGGTTGCCGACGACGGCGTAGCGATCTGGAGCGGTCATGACGAGGGTGTCGGCAAGCGAGGGGTGGGCACGCGGTGGAGCTCGCGGGGGGCACCATGCTCGCGGGCTTACGGCGCCTCCGGGTTGACCGTGCTCAAGCGTGCTTCAACCCCGGCGTCTCGGGTGAATTTGAAGCGCGAGGCAATGGCCCAGAGATCGGCGGGGGCGCGCTTGTGCGGCGGCCGGGCGCCTTCCGGGCCCGCCGCGCGCACGATGGCGGCGGCGCGTTTGTCGAGCGCCTTCGAGCCCGACGACTGCGCGATTTCGGTGTCGATCACCTGCCCGCCCTTGTTCAGCCAGACCAGCATCACCAGCTCACCATAGAGCTTCTTGCCGCCGGCGGTCGGGAAGTTGGCCGTGCCGGTGTGCTCGACCTTGCGGCGGAACTGGTCGTAATAGATCGCTTCGCTGGACTCGCGCGTGGCCGGGCTCAGGTAGCGCTTCTTGGGGCGCGAGTTTTCTTCGTTGATGCGCTTTTCAATCGCTGCCAGCATGTCGAGCAACTGGCGGCGACGCTCCTGCTCGGCCTGGGCCTGCTGGCTGGACGACATCTTGCGCGGGTCGGGCGGCGGCATGGCCGCCAGCTCGCGGCGGATCTGCGCCAGCAGCTCGTTTTGCTGCTGCTGCAGTTGCTGCATCTGCCGCGCTGCCGTGTCGGGCGAGTCGCCCACCTCGGCGCTGGGCGAGGGCGGCAGCGGCGAGCTGACCATGCCCGCGTCGGCCTCGCCGCCGCCTTCGAGGTGGTGCTGGGCGATGGCCTGGGCCTTGTCCGGGGCGGTGTCCGACTTGGCGTTGACCAGCACCACCTCAAGCGGCGTCTGGTCGAACAGCTTGTTGAAGCCTTCGGGGTCGACGATGCGAAACGCCAGCAGCGCCACGTGCACCGTGACCGACACGCCGAGCGCGATTTGCAGGGTGGTGAGCTTGCGCAGCCAGTTCATCGAAAGACGCTGAGTGGTCGGGTCTGGGTGAGGCTGGGGTCAGGAGGCCGCCGCGCCGGGTTCGGCGGCATTGTCGGCGTCCTGCACATCGATCGCCAGGGTGATCGCCCCAGTGGGCTCCTCGCTGTCGTCGTCATTGTCTTCGACCGCCGCGTCGGCCGGCGCGGCCTCGTCGAGCTTGGCGACGACGCTGGCGTGCACGTCGAGCGTCAGCTCATCGACGCCGGTGACGCGCACCCGCACCCGGGCGCCGCGCGGCAGGCCGTCGGCACCGATGGCGCGGAACACCAGCGGCAGCGTGTCGGCGCGCACCAGGCCTTCTTTCATCACGGCGGCGTCGAGCTCGGTGATGCCTTCTTGCGCCAGATAGCGCAGCGTCCAGTAGCGCTCCAGGCTGGATTGAAAACCGTTGTAGGCGCTGTAGGCGGTGTCGAAGTTCGAGATCACGGCGAACAGCTCGGCGTCCTTCGGCTTGAAGGGCGCGGCCAGCGCGGCGGTGCGGCCGTGGCGGGCGCAGGCCACGATCTGCCACTGGTTGACCAGATCGACGTAGCGGCGCAGCGGCGAGGTGGCCCAGGTGTACTGCTTGACGCCCATGCCGGCGTGCGGCGCGGCCTTGGTGCTCATGCGGACCTTGATGCCCGGCGCGAGGCTGGCCTGGCTGCGGTAGATGCCGGGCACGCCCAGCTCGTGCAGCCAGCCGCCCCAGGTGCTGTTGGCCAGGATCATCGCCTCGGCCACGATCAGGTCGAGCGCCGAGCCGCGCTGGCGCGTGCCGATCACCACGCGCTCCTGCCCCGTCGGCTCGATGCCGTCGCTCATCGTGTTCTCGTCGTTCGGGCCGAAGAGCTTGAAGCTGTAGTCGGGGCGGTTGAAGGTCTCGGGCTTGCCGCGCATCACCTCGCGCTGAGCCTTCAGGTGCTTGGCGAGGCGGAAGGCAAACGCCAGCTCCGGCGCGAAGGCGTAATCGGCCGGCGCTTCGCCGCTCAAGGTCGCATCCGTGATCACGCCGTCGAGCTGGTCGTGGCGCAAGTTGGCGGCGATGGGCACGCGCTCCAGCCTGGTCTCGCTGCCCTTCACTTCGAGCGTGGCTTCGTCGAACGTGACGTAGAGCGACACGGCCGGGCAGTCGCGCCCTTCGATCAGCGTGTAGGTCTGCACCACGTCGTCGGGCAGCATGGTGATCTTGTGGCCCGGCATGTAGACGGTGGACATGCGGCCGCGCGCCAGCGCATCGACCGGCGTGCCGGGCGCGATGGCCAGGCTCGGCGCGGCGATGTGGACGCCGTAGACCACCGTGCCCGAGCCCAGGCCCTGCACCGACAGCGCGTCGTCGATCTCGGTGGTCATCGAGTCGTCGATCGAGAAGGCGCGCACGGCGGCCAGCGGCAGGTCGTCCTTGATCGGCGGTGCCGTCACGGCCGGGAAGCCCGTGCCCTTCGGGAAGTACTCGAACAAGAAGCGCTTGAAGTGGAACTGATACGGGCTGTCGATCGCGCCGGCGTCTTTCAGCAGGTCGAGCGGCGCGCGCTGCGCGCGCTTGGCGGCGTCCACCACGGCCTTGTATTCGGGGCCGTTCTTGTCGGGCTTGAACAGGATCTTGTAGAGCTGCTCGCGGATCGGCTGCGGGCACTGCCCGGCGGCCAGCTCGCCGGCCCAGGTCTCGATCTGCGCGAGCACCTGCTTCTTGCGCTCGATGGCCAGCAGCGCCTGCTTCAGGATGTCTTCGGGCGCCTTGCGAAAGCGCCCCTTGCCACGGCGATGAAAGTAATGCGGCGTCTCGAACAGGCGGATCAGCGCGGCGGCCTTCTGGGTGGCGTCGGCGTTGGCGCCGAAGTATTCGGCGGCGATGTCCTCGAAGCCGAATTCTTCTTCGGGTGCCACCTCCCAGATCAGGTCGAGATCGATCTCGGTGGCCATCGCCTGCGCCTGAGCCAGCAGCTCGGCGGGGGCGGGCTTGGCGAAGCGCAGCAACACGTTGGCGGCTTTCGCCTTCACGCGCTTGCCCGAGTCGAGCTCGATCTGCAGCGAACTCTCGGCTTCGGACATCACGCGCCCGGCCAAGAACTTGCCGGACTCATCGAACAGGGCGTAGGTAGACATAAGCGGGGGATTGTCCCACTGCGCCACGGCGGCGGTGGCGACGCGTTCGGGCGCGCGCGACCATGAGCGAGGTCAAACCTCGTGCATTTCGCGGCGACAAGCCGGCGGCTGTCAGGTTGATCGGGCTCGGGGCGCCGTACGATGCCGCCGCCCGGATCAACCGCAACCTCATGCGAAGAACAACGATGGAAGCCTCTCAACAACCGATTCATTTCTTTTCGCCCGGCTCGCGCGAAGCCGTGCCTGAGCTCACCGATGCCGACCCGATCCTCGGCGGGCGCGTTGAGCTGCAGCTGCTCACCACGCTCAAGTGCAATCTCAAGTGCACGTATTGCTCGCTAGGCGTGGGCGAGGTGCTGGGCTCGCAGACGCACGTCGAGTACACCTTCGATCAGCTCACGGCGTTTGTCGACAAATACCTCACGGGCAAGGAGGTGTACGTCACCTTCTACGGCGGCGAGCCCACGCTCAACCAATCGCTGATGCTCGAGGTGATGCGCCGCTATCCGCGCTTTCGCTTCCAGCTGCAGACCAACGCCACGCTGCTCGACGATCTGCCGCCCTGGGCGCTGGGGCGCTTGTCGAACGTGCTGGCCTCGATCGACGGCGGCGAGACCATCACCGACGGCTACCGCGGGCGCGGCATCTACCGCCAGGTGGTCAAGAACCTCAAGGCCATGCGCGAGCACATCGGCGGCAGCGTCACGGCGCGCGTCACCTGGGGCAACCCGGACACCACGTTTGAAGAGCTCGACCGCCTGGTGAGCGAAGAGGGCGTGTTCGACTACCTCTACTGGCAGTTCGTGGCCGACGAGATGTATGCCGGCGATTCGGTCGACAAGCGCAAGGCCGTGCTGGTGCAGCTGATCGACAAGTTCTTCTCGCGCACCGATGCGCTCTACCCGGTGATCCCGCTCATGGGCATCGTGCGCAACAAGGTCTTCCCGACGCGCGCGCAAGAGCTCTACGCCGGGCGCACGCAGTGCCGCGTGTCGAGCCATTTGCTCAACGTCATGCCCAACGGCGAGGTCTACCCCTGCCCCGACATGATGTATCTGCCGGCCATGAAGATGGGCGACGTCAAGGCCAACTGGCTGCGCCCGAGCCCGCTGCAGCGCACCGAGGCCATGCCTTGCGAGGGCTGCGAGGCCTTCTCGTGGTGCCGCAGCAATTGCATGAAGAACATGTACCTGGGCTACGTCAAGCAAGACGAGCGCTACCGCAACAACGTGGTCGAGCCGATCTGCGAGCTGCTGCGTTTCATCGGTCGCGAGATCGACCGCCACGACCCCGTGGCCTGGTTCGAGCGCGCCACGTTGCCGGTGCGCAAGCAGATCCTCGATTGCGAGGTCTACGAATACGTCGAGGTGATGCCCTGACGCGGCACCCGCTACCGGTGCTGGTCGCGCTTCGGCGCCGGCCACCCCAGCTTGATCAGCACCTCGGGTAGCCAGGCGTCGAAATCGCGCAGCGAGTGGTCGCTGCCTTGCACCACCCGCATCGGGCAGGCCGCGTAGCGGGCTTGCATCTCGCGCCAGTCGAGCACCTCGTCGCCCGTGGCGATGAGGGCGAAGTAGCGCTCGGGCCGGGTGGGGCGCACTTCGAGGGCGTTCAGTTCCTCGACGAACTCGGGGCGGAAGAAAAAGCGGTCGTCGGGGTCGTGATGGCTGGTTTGCTCGCCGATGTAGCGGGCCAGATCGCGCGCCGGCTCCACCACCGGGTTGATGACGATGGCCGGGCAGCCCAGGCGCTCGGCCATCACGGTGGCGTAGAAGCCGCCGAGCGAGCTGCCGATCACGGCGCGTTGATCGGCAGGCCAGGTGCGCAACTCGCGCTCGACGAGCTCGACGGCCTCGCGCGGCGACGGCGGCAGCTGCGGACACCAGTAGGTGAGCCCCGCCCCGCCTGCGTTGAGTTGGTTCACCACAGCCTGCATGCGCTGCGCCTTGAACGAGCGCGGCGACGAGCGAAAGCCGTGCAGGTAGGCGAGGTGGGTGATCACGGCGGGGCTACTTTGCCGTCAGCGCAGCCAATTCGTTCAGTAGCTTCTGGTGGATGCCGCCGAAGCCGCCGTTGCTCATGCACAGCACGTGGTCGCCGGGGCGGGCGGCGCGCACCACGCGCTGCACCAGCGCGTCGATGTTGTCGGCCACCACGGCCTTGTCGCCCATCTCGGCCAGTGCCTCGTTGGCGTCCCAGCCGAGGCCGCCGCTATGGCAGAAGGCCAGGTCGGCGTCTTCGAGCGACCAGGGCAGCTGCGCCTTCATCGTGCCCAGCTTCATGGTGTTGGAGCGCGGCTCGAACACGGCGAGGATGCGCGCGTTCGGGCCGACCTTGCGGCGCAGGCCATCGACCGTGGTGCGGATGGCCGTGGGGTGGTGCGCGAAGTCGTCGTACACGGTGACGCCGCCGGCCGCGCCGCGCACTTCCATACGGCGCTTGACGTTGGCGAACTCGCGCAGCGCGGCCGCGGCGGCTTCAGGCGAGACGCCCACGTGCTCGGCGGCGGCGATGGCGGCCAGCGCGTTCATCTGGTTGTGCTCGCCCAGCAGACTCCACTCGACGCGCGCCACCTGCATGCCCGACTTCAGCACGTCGAAGGCATGCGGCTCGCCACGCGCGCGCCAGCCCGGCGTGTCGCCGCGCACGCCGAAGCGCGCCACGTCGCTCCAGCAGCCGCGCTCGAGCACGCGGCTCAGGCTGGCCTCGCGGGCGTTGACCACGAGGCGGCCCTGACCCGGCACGGTGCGAACGAGGTGGTGAAACTGCGTCTCGATGGCGGCCAGGTCGGCAAAGATGTCGGCGTGGTCGAACTCGAGGTTGTTGAGGATGGCGGTGCGCGGCCGGTAGTGCACGAACTTGCTGCGCTTGTCGAAGAAGGCCGTGTCGTACTCGTCCGCTTCGATGACGAATGGCGCCCCCACGCTGGCCTCTGGCGAGGCTGCGCTGCCCCCCGAGGGGGCGCTCGTGCCTTGGGACGGCCCGGCGGCACTCGACGTTTGACCCTTGCCCAACCGCGCCGACACGCCGAAGTTCTCGGGCACGCCGCCCACCAGAAAGCCCGGCTGCAGCCCGGCGTGCTCCAGGATCCACGCCAGGATCGACGTGGTCGTGGTCTTGCCGTGCGTGCCCGCCACCGCCAGCACGTGCCGGCCTTGCAAGACGTTCTCGGCCAACCATTGCGGCCCGCTGGTGTAGGGCAGGCCGGCGTTGAGGATGGCTTCCATCAGCGGGTTGCCGCGCGACACCACGTTGCCGATGACGAACAGATCGGGCTGGAGCGCGAGCTGGTCGGGCGTGTAGCCCTCGATCAGCTCGATGCCGAGCGCCTGCAGCTGCGTGCTCATCGGCGGGTAGACGCCGGCGTCGCAGCCCGTCACGCGGTGGCCGGCCTCGCGAGCCAGCGCGGCGATGCCGCCCATGAAGGTGCCGCAGATACCAAGAATGTGAATGTGCATGGGGGCGAATTGTAAAAACGCGCGGCTCAGAAGAACGACGAGCTGGGCCCGGCCAGCATCTCGTGCACGTCGTGCGTCATGAGGGCCAGAAACGCCACGAGACCGATGTAGAGCGTCGCGTAGCTCAGCCGCGTCTCGGCCGAGGCCTGGTAATACGTGCCGTGCTCAGGGTCGTCGGCCCGATAGCGCCAGGCCTTCATCACCTGCGGCGCGGCACTCAGCGCCACCAGGATGAGGATGGGGCTGGGGTGCCACAGAAACATCCCGACCAGGATGGGCGCGCCCAGCAGCCAGATGCGCGGCGACAGCACGGCGGTGATGCGCCCGCCGTCGAGCGGCGACACCGGGATCAGGTTGAACAGATTGAGAAAGAACCCGCCGTAAGCCACCGCCAGCAGCCAGCGCAGCTCGTGTCCGCCGTCGCGAGCATAGAAGTAGCAGGCCAGCGCCCCGAGCGTGCCGACCAGCGGGCCGCCCATGCCCACGTAGGCCTCGGTTTCCGCATCGTGCGGCAGCTCCTTGAGCTGGATCCACGCCCCGACGAACGGGATGAAGGTGGGCGCGCCCACATCGAGTCCGCGTTGCCTGGCGGCGATGTAGTGGCCCATCTCATGCACGAAGAGCAGCGCGATGAAGCCGGCCGCGTAGCGCCACCCATAGATCCACGCATACACCACCAGCGAAATCAGCATCGTGCCGCCGGTGGTGAGCAGCTTGCCGAACTTCAGGCCGCTCAGCAGCAGCATCAACAGCTTGAACATGCGTCAACGTCCTCAGGCAGAAGGTGGGGTCGAGGAGTCCTTCTTGCCCTTGAAGAATTTGGTGAACACGCCGAATGCCCCCGCCGCGGCCAGCGCGATCACCTTGGCGAATTTGGCGAACAAACCGGCGGCCAGCGCGAACATGCCCAGCTTCTTGGCGGCCAGCCCGCCCACCAATGCGGCCAGGCCGTATTCGGCGACGTGGTCGGTCTTGGCGTCGAAGTCGGCGTAGCGCTTGCCGGTGTTGAAGTCGAGCGCCGCGAGCAGCGTGGTGGCGTTGCCCTTGTCGTGCTCGATGCGGTCGGCGCTCGAGATCAGGTCGAGCGTCACGTAGCCCTCGCGTCCCAGCGCGTAGGTGTTGTAGTTGATGCTGGTGGGCTCGTTGGCAGCAGCACCCTTGTGCCGCGCCGAGATCGACCAGACCAGCCGGTGGTGGCCGGCGTCGTACGCGGGTTTCTCGACCCAGCCCAGCACCTCGAGCTCGGGGAAGCCGCGCTGGCGGCGCTCTTCGTTGCCGGCGTCGGTGCCGTCTTTCACGCTCTTGAGCAGGTCATCGACGTTCCAGTTCTTGGCGTCGTCGTCCTTCACGTAGCCGGCCGATTCGTACTCGGCCACCGCCATCCAGTGCTCGTCATCGCTTTGCGGAAAGACCAGTCCCATCTCGCGTTCGTCGGGGTGGTTGCCCATGGCGCGCATCAACTGGGCCGCAGCCGGCTCGGGCACCCACACGTAGCCGGTGGGCAGCTTCAGCACGGCCTGGTCGCGCAGCTTGATCTCGGCCGGGCCCACGACCTGCGCCTTCTTGACAGCCTCGAATGCGGCCTGCTGTTCGGCCTCGCGCGGGTCGGGGGTGTCGGCTGCGCGTGCCGGCTGCACGAGCCCGCTGAGGCAGGCCAGACTGGTCAGCCACATGGCGACTACGAAGCGAAAGGTGGCGGTCATCGAGAACTCCCTGGTTCAGTGTGGTGAGACAAATGAATGCGGGAGGCGATGCGGCGAGGTTGCCGCACCGCCGATCACCCGTCAGGACAAGGCAGCGCGCGCGGCGTCGAGCGTGGCGGCGATGTCGGCCTCGGTGTGCGCGGCGCTGACAAAACCCGCTTCGTAGAGAGCAGGCGCCAGGTAGACGCCGTTGTGCAGCATGCCGTGGAAGAAACGGTTGAAGCGCGCCTGGTCGGTGGCCATCACGGCCGGGTAGCTTTGCGGCAGAGCGTTGGCGAAGAAAAAGCCGAACATCCCGCCTTGGCAATCGCCCACCATCGGCACGCCTTGCTCGCGCGCCACGCCCAGCAGGCCATCGACCAGCGAGCGGGTGCGCGCGCCGAGGGCGTCGAAGAAGCCGGGCTTTTGAATCTCGCGCAGCGTGGCCAGGCCGCAGGCGGTGGCCACCGGGTTGCCGCTCAAGGTGCCGGCCTGGTAGACCGGGCCCAGCGGCGCCAGCTTGGCCATCACCTCGCGCGGGCCGGCGAACGCCGCCAGCGGCATGCCGCCACCGATGACCTTGCCGAACACGCTGAGGTCGGGCTTGAAGCCGGGGATGGCCTGGGCGTACAGGCTCTGCGCGCTACCGAGGGCGACTCGAAAGCCGGTCATCACCTCGTCGAACACGAACAGCGCGCCGTGCTGGTCACACAGTTCGCGGATGCGCTTGACGAAGGGCACGCTGGCGCGCACGAAGTTCATGTTGCCGGCGATCGGCTCGATCATCACGCAGGCGATGTCGCGGCCTTGCGTGGCGAAGGCTTCTTCGATCTGCGCGACGTTGTTGTACTCGAGCACCAGCGTGTGCTGCACCACCTCGGCCGGCACGCCGGCGCTGGTGGGGTGGCCGAAGGTGGCCAGGCCCGAGCCGGCCTTGACGAGCAGCGCGTCGGCATGGCCGTGGTAGCAGCCCTCGAACTTGACGATCTTGCTGCGACCCGTGAAGCCGCGCGCCAGCCTGATCGCGCTCATGCCGGCTTCGGTGCCCGAGCTCACCAGGCGCACCTGCTCGGCGCTGGGCACGAGCTTCAAGATCTCTTCGGCGAGCTCGATCTCGCGCTCGGTCGGCGCGCCGAACGAGAAGCCGTCGAGCGCGGCCTTTTGCACGGCTTCGAGCACGGCGGGGTGGCCGTGGCCCAGGATCATCGGGCCCCACGAGCCGATGTAGTCGATGTAGCGGCGGCCCTCGGCGTCAAAGATGTAGGCGCCCTGCGCGCGGCTGATGAAGCGCGGCGTGCCGCCCACGGCCTTGAAGGCTCGCACCGGCGAATTCACGCCGCCTGGGATGCTGCGTTGCGCGCGTTCGAACAACCGGGCGTTGCGGTCGGAGGCGGGGAGGGTGGGGGAGAACTTCGAGTCGGACATCGGCGGCGGTGCAGTGAAAAACAAGAAGGCCGCCAGCAGCCGGCGGCCGGCGGTCAGTGAATCTGGCGCTTGCCGGGCGGAGGCAGATCGTCGGCGAACTCGCCGGGAGCGTCCTCCTCGCCTTCCTCGTTGGGCGGCAAGGCCCAGAAAAAGCGATCGGGTACCACGTTGCCCATGCCGGGGCGGTAGCCGGCATCGAGCGACTGGTCGAGGAAGCTCAGTGCCTCGCCCACGGCCACGTGCAACTCGTTGCCGCTGGCGAGCAGGGCGGTCATGGCGGCCGAGAGCGTGTCGCCCGCGCCCACGAAAGTGGCCTCGAAACGCTCGAATTTCTCACCGGTGATGGCGCCTTCGGGCGAGGCCAGCACGTTGTCGATGTGTTGATCGGGTAGTTGCATGCCGGTCACCAGCACGCTGCGGGCGCCGGCCTCGCCAGCTGCCACGGCCAGCTCGCGAGCCGATGGCGCGCGCTCGGCGTTCCAGTCGGGCAGCAGAAAGTCGGTCAGCGTCTTGTGGTTGCCGATCAGCACCTCGGTGGCGGGCAGGATCAACTCACGGAAGGCGTCGAGGTAGGCCATCTCGGCGTCGTCGTCCAGCCAGGACACGTTGGGCAGGTAGGCCACCAACGGCACGTCAGGGTAGTCCGACAGCACCTCGGCCACCGCGCTGACTCCCTCGGCGCTGCCCAGGAAGCCGACCTTCCAGGCCGCGATGGGCACGTCCTCGAGGATGCTGCGCGCCTGCTCGACGATGGCCTCGGGGTCGATCTCGTGCGAATCGAACACCTCGGCGGTGTCGCGCATGACGATGGAGGTGACCACCGGCAGGGCGTGCGCGCCCATCGCCGAGATGGTTGCCACATCGGCGGCCAGCCCGCCGGCGCCGCTGGGCTCGCTGGCGTTGAAGCTCATCACGCAGACAGGCGCCGGCGGCTCCTGCTCGGCGGCGCCGGTTTCGTGGTCGGCTTGCGGGTGGGTGCTTGGATTGGTCATGCAAATAGGAGCGTTGGGCTTATGGACTTATGGCGAGCGGCGATCCGGTTGCTGAAATATCGGGTCACAAATCGTATCTCCGGGCTGTCGGTAATGGTTGCCGCGGGTCTGTGCAATAAACCATGAAATGGCGCCGGATTGTTGTGTTTGTGCCCACAAACCCTCGCATTTCAGGGGATTCGCGTCGCTACAATCTTCGACCATTGTAGACATGCGCTCATAGAAGAACGTGACTGAATTCAAGACTTGGATGTGCCTCATTTGCGGCTGGATTTACGACGAAGCAACCGGCTGCCCCGAACACGGTATCGCAGCCGGCACGCTTTGGGCCGATGTGCCGATGAACTGGGTATGCCCGGAATGCGGAGCGCGCAAAGAGGACTTTGAAATGGTGCAAATCTAGTTCACTCGATATTCGGCCCCTGCGCGGGCCGTCGTCGTGAAGGAGTACAACTCGTGAGTGATGCAACCGCCGGCGAAGTTTGTGCCACGAAGGTTCTGGTCATCGACGACAGCAATACCATTCGCCGCAGCGCCGAGATATTTCTCAAGCAAGGCGGCTACGACGTGGTGCTGGCCGAAGATGGTTTCGATGCGTTGGCGAAAGTCAGCGATCACCAGCCTGACCTGATTTTCTGCGACATCCTGATGCCGCGCCTCGACGGGTACCAGACCTGCGCCATCATCAAGCGCAACCCCCACTTTGCGACGGTGCCCGTCATCATGCTGTCGTCCAAGGATGGATTGTTCGACAAGGCGCGCGGCCGCATGGTCGGATCGGAAGATTATTTGACCAAGCCCTTTACCAAGGATCAGTTGCTGCAAGCGGTGGAACAACACCGTGTTACAGCCTGATTTCTGATGGCGGATGCATTTTGTATCTGCCGAAATAGAGGGTGGACCTACACAGGTGCAAATAAAACCAAAACGCCTGATTGCTGACTGAGGATACGACCATGCCGATTCAAAAGATTCTTCTGGTGGATGATTCCAAAACCGAATTGCATCACCTCAGCGACCTGCTGACCAAACGGGGTTATCAGGTTCGCACCGCCGAAAATGGCGAAGAAGCTTTGCGCCGTCTGGCTGAGGAAAAACCCGATTTGATCCTGATGGATGTGGTCATGCCGGGGCAAAATGGTTTCCAGCTCACGCGAGCCATTACTCGCGACCCCAATTTCGCCAACGTGCCGGTGATCATTTGCACCAGCAAGAACCAGGAAACCGACAAGGTCTGGGGCATGCGGCAGGGCGCGAGCGATTACGTCGTCAAGCCTGTCAACGCCGACGAACTGGTGGCCAAGATCAAAGCCTTCGGCTGATCGGTCGGCGGGCTGGTTTGAGTCACTCCACAACCGAATGATTCGACACTGAATGTCCAAGAGAGAAGCCCTCAGGGAATTGCAAAGCCGGCTGGCCCAGCGACTGCAAGCGTCGAAAGACGAAGCCGCCACCGCGACCTGGCTGGCCGTTGAGGCTGGCGGGCGCGGTTTTTTGTTGCCGCTGGCTGAAGCAGGTGAAATCTTCACGGGTCGCCTGACCTGCCTGCATGTGCCGCATACGGCCCGGTGGTTCCTGGGGGTGGCCAACCTCCGGGGGCATCTGCATTCGGTGGTCGATCTGGCGGTGTTCCTCGGGTTGCGCGCAACCGGCGCGACGATCGAGGCGCTGCAGCGCGAGTCGTCCAGCCTGGTGGCGCTCAATCCGTCGCTCGAAACAAACTGCGCCCTGCTGGTCGACCGTTTTGCCGGTCTGCGAGGGCGTGAGCAGCTGGTGGCGCATCAGGGCGACAAGTCGCCGCGACCGAACTTTGTGCTGGGTGTGTGGCAGGACGCGGAAGGCCGCGTCTGGCATGAGCTGGGCTTGGCAGCGCTGGCGGGCAACGAAGCGTTTCTCAAGATCGTTGGTTGATGAACGGTGGCGGGCGCCACAAGAGGTGCGCCGCGACTCCATAAGAGCAAGAGGTATCTATGAGTTTCCTGGACAAAATCAAGGATTCCGGCAATCCGCAAGCCTCGTCCGCTGGCGAAGATGCTCACCATCAAGGCGACGCCGCAACCACGCAGGCGGGCGCCGAGCACGATACCGCCGCGCCCAGTTCGCTTCATCCGGTGGGTGCCGACTCGTCCATCATTTCCGAGGCGGCGCCGTCCGAGTTGCCGGGCGATTTCGGCGACACGCGTCTGCGTCAGGAGTCCGGCGCCGACGATGCGGTCTCGCTCGAGTCCACCACCGGCCTGCCGCTGATCGGCCGCTGGAGCCTGGGGCGTCAACAAAGGGTCTTGCTGATCACCTTGCTGATCGGCGGCGTAGGGTTGGGTCTGGCGGCCTTCTTCTCGGTGAAGACCGCCAACGAACGGGCCGCGCAGATCGGCGCCGTTGGGCGCGCGCTGACGCAGTCTCAGCGGCTCGCGAAATCGGTGTCGCAAGCCCTGATTGGTAGCGCCGGGGCGTTCCCGGAAGTGAAGAACTCGATCGAAGTGCTGGCCAGCAGCACGCGTGGGCTGAAGGCTGGTGATTCGGCCATGGGGCTGACCGCTGTGCCGGGGTCGATGCAAGACGCCCTGGCGCCCGTGTTGCCGCTGGTGGACCACGCCGAAAAGAACGCCAAGGTGCTGCTTGGTCAGCAGCCCGTGCTGACCAAGGTGGGCAAGTCGTTGCGTGAGGTGAACCAGCAGTCGTCCGACTTGATGGAGCTGGCCGACTCGATCTCGCAGCTCAAGGTGCAGCAAAACGCCGCGCCGGCTGAAATCGCGGCGGCTGGTCAGTTGGTGATGCTGACGCAGCGCATCGGCAAGTCCGCCAACGAATTCCTGACCGTGGAGGGCGTGTCGACCGAAGCCGTGTTCTTGCTGGGCAAGGACTTGAACGCCTTCCGCGAAATCGCGCAGGGTCTGGCCGAGGGCAGCGGCGAGTTGCACCTGACAGCCGCCAAGGACGCGCAGACCAAGGAGCAGGTCGGCGCCTTGCTGCAGATGTTCGATCAGACCCGCGAAGAGGCCACCTACATTCTGGGTACCCTGCAAGGTCTGGTGGCCGCGCGTGACGCGCAGGCCGCGATCATTGCCGAATCCGAAAACCTGCGCAAAGGCCTCGAAGAGGTTCAGACGCGCCTGACCGCCAGCTCGGGCGTGGGCACGGTCAACCTGATCGTGATCGTGGTGGCCCTGCTGATGGTGGCGGCCGGTGCTTATGGCCTGCTGCGCGTCTACATGACCGACCAGCAGAACCGCCGTGCCTTGGCCGAGCAGCAAAAGCTCGAAGCCGAACGCCAGCAGCGCGAGGCCAAGCGCGTCAACGACGCCAACCAGGCCGCCATTTTGCGATTGATGAACGAACTGCAGGCGGTTGCTGAAGGTGACTTGACGCAACAAGCCACGGTGACCGAAGACATCACCGGCGCGATCGCCGACTCGGTGAACTTCACGGTGGAAGAGCTGCGAACCCTGGTGGCGCAGGTGCAAGACACCGTGCTGCGGGTGACCGAAACCACGCAGCACGTCGATTCGACGTCCACCGAACTGTTGGCCGCATCCGACGAACAACTGCGCGAGATTCGCGAAACTGGCGAGTCGGTGCTGCAGATGGCGGGCCGGATTAACGAAGTGTCCGCGCAGGCGCTGCACTCCGCCGAGGTGGCGCGCCAATCGCTGACGGCTGCTGAAACCGGCCTGACCGCTGTGCAAAACGCGATCGGCGGTATGAACGCCATCCGCGACCAGATTCAAGACACCTCGAAGCGGATCAAGCGGCTGGGTGAATCGTCGCAGGAGATCGGTGAAATCACCGAACTGATTTCGGACATTACCGAGCAGACCAACGTGCTGGCCTTGAACGCCGCCATTCAGGCCGCGTCAGCCGGTGAAGCCGGTCGCGGCTTCTCGGTGGTGGCCGAGGAAGTGCAGCGTCTGGCTGAACGCTCCGGCGATGCGACCAAGCAGATTGCCGCGCTGGTGAAGACCATTCAGACCGACACCCAAGACGCCGTGGCCGCTATGGAACGTTCGACGCAGGGCGTGGTGGAAGGAGCCCGACTCTCCGACGCTGCCGGTACCGCGCTGGGCGACATCGACCGCGTGTCACGCCGCCTCGCCGACCTGATTCAAGAGATTTCGCGCCAAGCCTTGCACGAAGCCGAATCGGCCAACGTGGTGGTGTCGAACATCCAGCACATTTTCGCGGTGACCGAGCAGACCGGAGAAGGTACGCGCTCGACCACCCAGCTGGTGCGTGAACTGTCCAAGACCGCTGAGGAACTGAAGCAGTCGGTGTCGCGATTCAAGATTGCCTGATCGACCCCGCTCTCTTCTGTTTCACACTGTGTGAAGGCGCCGCCGGATGAATACTCGCACTAACGAGTCCAACAACGATCTCAGCGCCCTGGCCTGGGTTCAGGAAGAACTGCGTAAATCGCTGGACACTGCGCACAAGGCGCTGCGTCGCTACCTCAAGGAAGCCGAGGCCAACTCGGGTTCCGATGTCGACGCGGTCGACCCCGCCGTGTTGCGCACGGCGCGTCTGCATGTGCACCAGGGCGTGGGCGCGCTGGAGCTGGTCAACCTGAGCGCGGGTGCCACCCTGCTGCGCGCCAGCGAGGCCGCCGTGCAGCGCTTCGTGGCCAAGCCGCACAAGCTGGATTCCGCCGCCGCAGACGTGATCGAGCGCGCCTCGTTCGCGTTGCTCGACTACATCACCCGCTTGCTTGCCGGCAAGCCGGTGCCGGCCGTGGCGCTGTATCCGCAATACCAGGCTTTGCAGACTTTGGCGGGCGCCGAACGCGCGCACCCGGCCGATCTGTGGCCCAACGACTGGCGCTGGCGCGACTGGAGCTCGCAGGCCATGGGCGCGCCGCGCGCAGCCGATGCCCAGGCGCTGAACGAGTTTGAATCGCTGCTGCTGACCGTGATGCGCAACCCGGGCGCCGAGGCGCTGCGCCGCATGGCCAGCCTGTGTGCCGACATGGCGGGGGGGCAGGCGGGGCAGCTCGCCACGCTCTGGAAGCTCGCCGCCGCCCTTTTTGAAGGGCAGGCTGAAGGCCGCATCACGTCTGATCTGCACACCAAGCGCGCGGCATCGCGGCTGCTGGCGCAACTGCGCGGGCAACTGGCGGGCAACAACGACTCGCCGCAGCGTCTGGCGCAAGACCTGCTTTTCTTTTGCGCCCAGGCTCGCACGGTGGCCGGCGCGCAGGCCACGCCGAATCTCGACGCGGCCCGCGCGGCCTACGAGCTGACCGAAGAGCAACCGGTCGATTACCACGCCGCCAACCTGGGTCGTTTCGACCCGGCCTGGATCACGCAAGCTCGCAAGCGGGTCGCCTCGGCCAAAGAGGTGTGGTCGGCCGTGGCGGGTGGCGAGTTGCTGCGGCTGTCCAGCCTGCCCGAGCAGTTCGCCCTGGTGGGCGATTCGCTCGTGCGCCTGTACCCCGAGGGCGAGTCGCTGTCGAACGCCTTGCAAAACACCATGGCTCGCACGGTGCAGACCGGTGCGATGCCGCCGGCACCGCTGGCCATGGAGGTGGCGACCAGCGTGCTCTACCTCGAAGCCTCGCTCGAAGACGGCGACTTCGACCACCCCGATCAGGCACAGCGCGTCAAGCGTCTGGCCGACCGCATCGAAGCAGTGCGCGCGGGCGCCGAACCCGAGCCGCTCGAGAGCTGGATGGAGGAGCTCTACCGCCGCGTCTCCGACCGTCAGACCATGGGCAGCGTGGTGCAGGAGTTGCGCAACAGCTTGTCCGAGGCCGAAAAGCAGATCGATCAATTCTTCCGCAAGCCCGACGAACGCGGCCCCCTGATCCAGGTGCCGGGCCAGCTCAAGGCCATGCGCGGCGTGTTCTCGGTGCTCGACCTGAGTCAGGCCTCGCAGGCCGTCGTACGGATGTGCGACGACATCGATCGCCTCACGGGCGGGCAGATCGATACCCAGCAGGCTGCCGCCGAAGGCTACTTCGATCGACTGGCCAGCAACCTGGGAGCCTTGGGTTTCCTGATCGACATGCTCAGCGTGCAGCCGCAGCTGGCCAAGTCGCTGTTCAAGTTCGATGCAGACACCGGTCTGTTGAAATCGCTGATGGGGCGCCGCGCCGAAGCCGCGCCCGGAAGTGCACCCGAGCCGGTCGCTGAGCCGCCGGTTGCGCTGACCTTCCCGGACGCGCCGCGTCTGATCGAGCAGGCCCAATCGGTGGCCGAGGCTGTGGCCTCCGACGCCGTGCCGCTGGCCGACGTGTCGCACAGCCTGAACCTGCTGTCGAACGAATCGGTGGTGACCGAACAGCCGGCCTTGGCCGCCTCGATCTCGAACGCGCAAGCCGCGCTCGAGCAGGCCGAGCAACCGGGCGCCGGCCCCGAAACCGTGCACGCCGCCCGCGAGCAGGTGGCGCAGGCCATGGCCGACTTCGTCGAGTCGGTGTCCGAGCCGATCGGCCTGGATGAACTCGGCGCGCCGGGTGAGCCGGTCGCGCCCGCCGTGGTGTCGGCTCCCGTCCCGACGCCGGTTGCTCCGCCGCCCTTGGCCCCGGTGGCCGCGCCGACGGTGGTCGATACCGGCCTCGAAGAAGACGACGAGATGCGCGGCATCTTCCTGGAAGAAGCCCGCGAGGTCATCGAGAACGCCCGCGAGGCGCTCCAGCATCTGGCGACCGAGCCGAGCAACATCGAGCAGATCACGGTCATCCGCCGTGCGTTCCACACCCTCAAGGGCAGCTCGCGCATGGTCGGGCTGAACGAATTCGGCGAGGCCGGGTGGGCCTGCGAGCAGCTCTACAACACCTGGCTGGCGTCGCAGCACCCGGCCAGCCCCGATCTGCAGACCCTGACCCACGATGCGCTCGATTCGATGCGCGTCTGGACGGACGAAATCGAGGCGCGCTCGCCTGATCGTGGCCGTCGTGAGCCGATCTGCCGCAGTGCTGACGCTCTGCGTCAACATGGCGAATACATCCCGCTGGCTCCGGTCGGCGAGGCCCCTGTGGCCGTGCCCGAGGTGGTGGAGGCCGCGCCGATTGCCGAGCCGGTGATCGATGCGCCAGCCTTCGAGGCGGTGGAAATGGCCGCCCCGGTCGAAGTGGTCGAGGTGCCTGAAGCGGTACCCGCGCCCGAGGCGGTGGCGTTCAGTCTCGACCTGTCGGCGCTTGAGGGGCCGTCCGAGGCTGCAGCGGTGCCGGTTGTCGAGACCCTCGAGCCCGCCCAGGCGCCCGAGCTGACGTTCGATCTGTCGGCCGTCGAGCCCGAGCGGCACGACGATTTCGTCGATACCACGCCGAGCCGCCTGGCTTCGCTGGACGAAACCGTCGAACCGCTGGCGCTCGATCTGTCGTCGGGCGCTGAATCGGTGCCCGAAATGGCGCCGGTGGCCGAGCCCGAAGCCGTGCCGACCGCCGAGGTGATCCAGTTCCCGACGCCGGTTCCCGAAGTGGTCGAGCCCGAGATGGCGACCGAGGGCGCCGATGATTCGGCCAACGAGCAAGTCAAGGTGATCGGGTCGCTGCGCATCAGCATCCCCCTGTTCAACATCTTCCTCAACGAGGCCGACGAGCTGTCGCGCCGCCTGACCACCGAGCTGGCCGAATGGTCGATGGAGTTGCACCGCTCGGTGAGCGACGCAGCGGTGGCGTTGGCGCACTCGCTGGCTGGCAATTCAGCCACGGTCGGCTTCCAGGATCTGTCGCATCTGGCACGCCAGCTGGAGCACGCGCTGATGCGCAGCCAGGCGCTGGGCAACGGCACGCCAGAAGACGCGCAGTTGTACAGCGACGTGGCCGAAGAGATTCGCCGCCTGCTGCATCAATTCGCGGCGGGCTTCCTGAAGGCTCCGGCGCAGACGTTGCTCGATCGCTTGACCGAGCAGGAGCGCGACGCCGCGCAGCGCCTGGAGGCGCGCAGTCATGCGCCCGAGGTGAGCGAGGCCGACTCGGCGCTCGATGAGTTGCCCTTGGTGACGGATGAAGCCACCGAGTCGGCCGATGCCGTGCTGGCCTTTGACGCACCCCCGGTGGTCGAGCCCGAGCTGGCGCCGGACCTGCTGGCGACCTTCGTGGCCGAAGAGCACGAGGCTACTGCGCCGGGCGAATTGGGTCAGCCTGAATTCAAGGCCCTGGAGCCGCTGCACGTGGCCACGACGGCCGCGCAGCCCGTGCACACCGCGCCGCGCGGCACGGGCACCGAGTTCGATGAAGACCTCGATGCCGTCGACGCGGTGGACGCCGACTTGTTCCCGATCTTCGAGGAAGAAGCGCAAGAGCTGCTGCCGGCGCTGGCTTCGCAGATGCGCGACTGGGTGCGTCGTCCTGGCGATCCGTCGGCCTCCACGGCCTGCATGCGGACGCTGCACACGCTCAAGGGCGGGGCGCGTCTGGCTGGTGCGATGCGCCTGGGCGAACTGGCGCACCGGCTGGAGTCGGCGATCGAGAAGCTGCTGGCTCGCGGCAACATCCAAGCCGGCGACGTTGAAGACCTGCAAGGCAACGCCGACGCGTTGAACGAAGTCTTCGAAGCGCTGCGCAATCAGGATGCGCAGGCTTACGAGCAGGCCACGCAGCACGTGGTTGAAGCCACGCCGGCACCGGCTGCCGTGATGCAGCCGCTGGAAGCGCCCGTCGTGCACGTGCCGACGGTGGCCGAGAGCCTGCCGCCCGTGGTGGATGCGCCAGCCGAAGGTGCGGCGGCCGAATCGGCTCCCGTGGCTCCTGCCGCGACGCCGGCTGGCGGGGCCATTGACTGGTCGCGTTTCGCGATGAATCCGGTGGCCCAGGCCGCCACGGTCATGGCCAAGACGCACGCGGGTATTGCGCAAGGCGCGGTGCGCGTGCGCGCGCAGCTGCTGGATCGGCTGGTCAATCAGGCCGGCGAGGTGAGTATTTCGCGTTCGCGTCTGGCCTCCGAAGTGACCCAGATCCGCGGTTCGCTGAACGACCTGACCGACAACCTGGAGCGTCTGCGCCAGCAACTGCGCGACATCGAGCTGCAAGCCGAAACGCAGATGGGCACCCGCATGGAAGCTGCGCGGGCCGAGGCGAAGGACTTCGATCCGCTCGAGTTCGACCGCTACACGCGCTTCCAGGAACTCACCCGCATGATGGCCGAGTCGGTAAACGACGTGGCCACCGTGCAACGCGCCTTGCAGCGCACCATTGAAACGGCCGAAGACCAGCTGGCCACGCAGGCCCGCTTGACGCGCGACTTGCAAGACGACCTGCTGCGCACGCGCATGGTGGAGTTCGAGGGCTTGTCCGATCGTCTCTACCGCGTGGTGCGCCTGGCCGCAAAAGAAACCGGCAAGCAGGTGCGGCTCGACATCGTGGGCGGCTCGACTGAAGTCGACCGCGGCGTGCTGGATCGCATGACCCCGGCGTTCGAGCACCTGCTGCGCAACTGCGTGTCGCACGGGATCGAGTCGCCGGAAGCTCGTCAGGCGGCGGGCAAGGACGTATCCGGCCTGATCGTGGTGTCGTTGCGCCAGGAAGGCAACGAAGTGAGCGTCGAGTTCCGTGATGACGGTGCCGGCCTCAACCTCGAGCGCATCCGCCAGAAGGGTGTCGCCCAGGGCTTGTTGCAATCGACCGATCAGCCCACCGAGGCCGAACTCGCCAGCCTGATCTTCACGCCGGGCTTCTCGACCGCCGACACGGTGACCGAGCTGGCCGGTCGCGGCATCGGTATGGACGTGGTGCGCAACGAAGTGAACGCCATGGGCGGTCGCATCGAGACCGCGACGGCCACCGGCCAGGGCACCAGCTTCAAGCTCGTGCTGCCCTTGACGACGGCGGTGACGCAGGTGGTGATGCTGCGCTGCGGCGACACCACCGTGGCGGTGCCGACCCACCTGATCGAGATCGTGCGCCGCGCCAAGCCGGCCGAGGTCGAGCAGGCTTATCAAAGCGGCGTCTACACCTTTGCCGATCTGACCCTGCAGTTCTTCTGGCTGGGCTCGCTGCTGCACATCAGCCCGCGCGGCACCGAGGCCGCTCGCACTCTGCCCATTGTGGTGATCCGCTCGGCGGCGCAACGCGTGGCGCTGCACGTCGATGAAGTGCTGGGCAACCAGGAAGTGGTGGTGAAGAACCTCGGGCCGCAACTGGCGCGCTTGCCTGGCTTGGCCGGCATGACGCTGCTGGCGTCGGGGGCCGTGGCGCTGATCTACAACCCGGTGGCGCTGGCCACGGTGTACGGCGAAGAAGCTCGCGCCATGACGCTGGCGGCACTGCAGCCTGCCGAGGCTGAAGCGGGCGCCCCGCTGGTGCCGGTGGCGCAAGCCGAGGCACCTGCTGCGCCGGCCGTGCCGCTCATTCTGGTGGTGGACGACTCGCTCACCGTGCGCCGCGTCACGCAGCGGCTGCTGGCCCGCGAAGGCTACCGCGTCACCCTGGCGAAGGACGGCCTCGACGCGCTCGAGCGTCTGGCCGAAGAGCGCCCGGCGGTGGTGTTGTCCGACATCGAGATGCCGCGCATGGACGGCTTCGATCTGGTACGCAACATCCGCGCGGACAAGCGTCTGGCCGACCTGCCGGTGGTCATGATCACGTCGCGGATCGCGCAAAAGCACCGCGATTACGCCTCCGAACTGGGTGTGAACCACTACCTCGGCAAGCCTTACAGCGAAGAAGAATTGCTGGCACTGATCGGGCACTACACGGCCTTGACCACGGCGCACGATGCCGCCGCCGGCGCGGCAAACTGAGTGCGCGCACCCAGACCCCAGTGATCGACAGGCCGCCGCACACGACATGGCTGAAGTAATCGACCTCCTTGCCAACCTCACGGCCAACCGCGACCGTGAGCGGGTCGACGTGTCTTTTGTGCAGGCCTTGATGAGCTTGTTGCAATGCGAGCGCGTGGCGGTCTACCGGCTGGTCGGCGAGGCCGACGAGTGGCGTTGGTTGCTGTGCGCGCGCATGGACAGGGGCGAAATCGCTCCGTTGTCCGACCCGCCGTGGGTGGACTTTCACTCTCTGCCAGCCAAGCAGGACGCGCCATGGCGCGAAGAATGCGTGACGCGGCAGGGCATGGTGATCGCGCCCGAGTCGGCCGCCCCGACGCGCCATCTGAGCGTCTTTCCGCTCACGGGGGACCCGACCTCGGCCACGGTGGTCGAGTTCACCACCGCCGAGCCGCTCAACGCCCAGGCGTTGCGAACCATCCAGACGCTGCTGCGCATTTACGGCAACTTCCAGGGGCTGCTGGACTACAGCCAGCGCGACACGCTCACCGGCTTGTTCAACCGCAAGACCTTCGACGACGCCTTCTACAAATCGGCTCAGCAGACCGCCGACGCGGCGCGCGAGGCCGACGGCGGGCGCCGGCTTTCGCATGTCCAGCGGCACTTCATGGGCGTGGTGGACATCGACCACTTCAAGCACGTCAATGACCAATACGGCCATCTGATCGGCGATGAAGTGCTGCTGCTGGTGGCGCGCATCTTGCGCAGCACCTTCCGGTTTCAAGACCAGTTGTACCGCTTCGGCGGCGAAGAATTCGTGATCATGCTGCGCTGCGAGGGTGAAGCCGAAGCCTTGCAAGCCTTCGAGCGCTTCCGTCACAACATGGAAAACTTCGCCTTCCCGCAGGTCGGGCGCGTCACCGTGAGCCTGGGCTTCACCGAGGTGGTGGCGGGCGACACGCCGGCCGCGGCGTTCGAGCGGGCCGACAAGGCGGTGTATTACGCCAAGCAGAACGGTCGCAACCAGGTGCGCAGTCAAGCCGAACTGGTGCGTATCGGCGCGCTCGAAGACGCCTCCAAGGTCGGCGACGTCGAGCTCTTCTGAGCACGTTCTGCGGCTGCGCTCAGCGCGGCAAGGCTTCGCTTTTCACCACGGCATAACGCTCCAGCGTCAGCTTGCGCGCTTCGTCGTGCCGCACGATCGGCGCGGGGTAGTCTCGCCCCAGCACAACGCCGGCTTCGGCCAGAGCGGCCTCTGACGCCAGCCACGGCGCATGCAGGGTCTTGTCGGGCAGGTGCGCCAGTGCGGGCAGATAGCGGCGGATGAACTTGCCCGCCGGGTCGAACTTCTCGCTCTGCGTGACCGGGTTGAAGATGCGAAAGTAGGGTTGCGCGTCGCACCCGCTCGACGCCGCCCATTGCCAGCCGCCGTTGTTGGCGGCGAGGTCGAAGTCCATCAGCTGTTCGGCAAAGTAGCGTTCGCCCCAGCGCCAGTCGATGCCCAGGTCCTTGACCAGAAAGCTCGCCGTCACCATGCGCAGCCGGTTGTGCATGTAGCCGCTGCTGTTGAGCTGGTGCATGGCGGCGTCCACCAGCGGGTAGCCGGTGCGGCCCGCGCACCAGGCCGCGAACAGGGCATCGGCGTGCTTGCCGCGCTCCCACTTGATGGCGTCGTAGGCTGGCTTGAAACTGTGGCCGACCACGTGCGGGTGGTGGTGCAGGATCTGGTGATAAAAGTCGCGCCAGATCAGCTCGGACAACCACACCTCGGCGCCGCGCGAGCCGCCGCGCAGGCGGTACCAGGCCAGCTTGGCCAGTTCGCGGACCGACAGCGTGCCGAAGCGCAGATGGGCTGACAGGTAGCTGGGCCCCTTGACGGCGGGGAAGTCGCGCGCGCGGTCGTAGGCGTCGATGCGCTCGATGAAGTCCGCCAGCAGTGCGCGGGCTTGCAGCGTGCCGCCGTGGATCTTCAGCGTCGCGCTTTGCGTGTCCTCGAAGCCGATTTCATGCAGGCCGGGCACGTCGCGAGCGTGGGCCGTTGGTCGCGGCGCCAGATGCTCGGCGTAGCGGGCGACCGGGTAGGCCTGGACGTAAAAGCCGTCGAGCTTCTTGAGCCAGGCATTCTTGTAGGGCGTGAAGATGCCGAGCGGGCGGCCGCTGCCGGTGCGGATCTCGTCGCCCTCGAACACCACCTGGTCTTTGGACGTGTACAGCGCAATACCGGCGTTGGACAGCGCGCCGCGCACGTGGGCGTCGCGCTGCACGGCCTGCGGCTCGTAGTCGTGGTTGGCGAACACGGCCTCGACGCCGAGCTCGGCGGCCAGCCTGGGCACGGCGTCCTGGGCGCGGGCGTGCCGCACGATCAGCCCGGCGCCGGCTTGGCCGTGGCGCAGGCCCAGCTCGCGCAGCGCGGCGTCGAGCTCGACCAGGCTCTCGCGGATGAAGGCCACCCGCCGATCGGTGCGCGGCAGCGGGTCGAGGATGTCGCGGTCGAACACGAACACGCACCAGACCTGGCGAGCGGCTTTGAGCGCGTGGTACAGCGCGGCGTGGTCGTGGGCGCGCAAATCGCGCCGAAACCACACCAGGGCGCGACCCAGTCGTGGCGCCGGATGCGAGGGCGAGGAGGTCATCCTGCGATTGTGGGGGCTGCCGTAAAATGCCGCTCATGTCCACCGACACCGCCAGCATCAACCTCACGAACCAGTTTCTCATCGCCATGCCGGGCATGGTGGACGACAACTTTGCCGGCTCCGTGGTCTACATGTGCGAGCACAACGAACGCGGGGCGCTGGGCCTGGTCATCAACAAGCCCATCGACATCAAGCTCAAGAGCCTGTTCGAGAAGGTCGAGTTGTCGCTCGATCGCACCGATCTGGCTGATGCGCCGGTCTACTTCGGCGGGCCGGTGCAGACCGAGCGCGGTTTCGTGCTGCACGAGCGGCTCGACGACGACGGCGGGCACTACAACTCCACGCTCAAGATCCCGGGCGGCGGGCTGGAGATGACCACCTCGAAAGACGTGCTCGAAGCGCTGTCCAACGGCGCGGGCCCGAAGAAGATCTTCGTGACCCTGGGCTACGCGGGCTGGGGCGCTGGTCAGGTCGAAGACGAGATCTCGCGCAACGGCTGGCTCACGGTCGATGCCGAGCCGTCGATCATCTTTGACACGCCGGTCGAGGCGCGCTACGACCGCGCGTTGTCGCTGCTGGGCATCGACCCCGGCATGCTGATGCAAAGCGCCGGACACGCGTGAGCGCACCCCGTACCCTGCTGGCGTTCGATTACGGCACCAGGCGGGTCGGCGTGGCCTGCGGCAACACCTTGATGCGCCAGGCGCAGCCGCTGCGCACCATCGCCGCCGAGGGCGATGCCCGCTTCGCCGCGATCCAGAAGCTGATTGCCGAGTGGCAACCTGAAGCGCTCGTGATCGGGGTGCCGTTTCACCCCGATGGGGCGGAGCATGAAAATACCCAGCGCGCCCGC
The DNA here is from genome assembly GCF_041915145.1 of Aquabacterium sp. Taxonomy (GTDB): domain Bacteria; phylum Pseudomonadota; class Gammaproteobacteria; order Burkholderiales; family Burkholderiaceae_C; genus Aquabacterium. The sequence continues at coordinate 29,903 of NZ_JAYSBZ010000027.1, forward strand.
AAATTCGGTCGGCAACTGGCCGGGCGTTTTCGCCTGCCGGTGGTCGAGGTGGACGAGCGCTACACCACCACCGAGGCCCAAGCGCAGGGCGCCGACGAGCGCTCGGTCGACGCGGCGGCGGCGGCCATCATCCTGGATCAATACTTTCGCGAACACGTGGCATCCACATGAGCACCTTGCACCTTGACGCCGAAGCGCTCTACGCCAGCTTGCTGGCCGGCGTGCGGCCCTTGCTGAAGCCCGACACCGCGCTGGTCGGCATCTGGTCGGGCGGCGCCTGGCTGGTCGAGCGCCTGCACCGCGACCTGGGCCTCACCACGCCGCCGGGCGTGATCTCGAGCGCCCTGCACCGCGACGACTTCGGTTCGCGCGGCATGGCCGCCACCACCGACCCGACGAGCCTGCCCTTCGAGGTGCAGGGCCGCCACATCCTGCTGGTCGACGACGTGCTCTACACCGGGCGCACCATTCGCGCGGTCATCAACGAGCTGTTCGACTTCGGTCGCCCCGCGAGTGTGGCGCTGGCCGTGCTGGTCGACCGTGGCGGGCGCGAGCTGCCGATCGAGGCCGCGTTCTCGGCCGCGCGCATCGCTTTGCCGGCTGCCGAGCGCCTGTCGCTGGCGCGCAGCGAGAGCGGCGTCTTCAGTTTCAACATCGAGAGGGCCTGATGCTCGCAAAGCGCAACCCCCAACTCAACAGCCACGGCGAGCTGATCCACCTGCTGTCCACCGAAGGCCTGCCGCGCCCGATCATTCACCAGATCCTGGATACGGCCGAGACCTTCCTGAGCGTCAACGATCGCGAGGTCAAGAAGGTGCCGCTGCTGCGCGGCAAGAGCGTGTTCAACCTGTTCTTCGAGAACAGCACCCGCACCCGCACCACCTTCGAGATCGCCGCCAAGCGCCTGAGCGCCGACGTCATCAACCTCGACATCGCGCGCAGCTCCACGGCCAAGGGCGAGAGCCTGCTCGACACCATCGCCAACCTGAGCGCGATGCACGCCGACATGTTCGTGGTGCGCCACAGCGAGAGCGGTGCGCCGCACCTGATCGCGCAGCACGTGGCGCCGCATGTGCATGTGGTGAACGCCGGTGACGGCCGCCACGCGCACCCCACGCAGGGGCTGCTCGACATGTACACGATCCGCCACTACAAGAAGGACTTCACCCAGCTGTCGGTGGCCATCGTGGGCGACATCGTCCACTCCCGCGTGGCGCGGTCCGACATCAACGCGCTGACCACGCTCGGCGTGCCCGATCTGCGCGTGGTCGGCCCCAAGACCTTGGTGCCGGGCGACTTGGCGCAGATGGGCGTGCGGGTGTGTCACGACATGGCCGAGGGCATCCGGGGCGCCGACGTGATCATCTCGCTGCGCCTGCAAAACGAGCGCATGGCCGGCGGCATGCTGCCGTCCACCGGCGAGTTCTTCAAGGCCTACGGCCTCACGCCCGAGAAGCTCGCGCTGGCCAAGCCTGATGCCATCGTGATGCACCCGGGGCCGATCAACCGCGGCGTCGAGATTGAATCATCGGTGGCCGACGGCACGCACAGCGTGATCCTGCCGCAGGTCACCTTCGGCATCGCCGTGCGTATGGCGGTGATGAGCATCATTGCAGGCAACGAGGCTTGATATGGCAACCGACTTCGGCAGCAATTCGATTCAGCTCTTCGCCCGCCGCGCCCTCTTCGTGGTGATCGGCCTGGTGGTGCTCTGGAACCTCGCGCCCATCGCCATCGTGCCCACCGGCTACCGCGGCGTGCTGACCACCTTCGGCAAGCCCAACGAGGCGGTGTTCGACCCGGGCATCCACTTCGTCGTGCCGCTGGCGCAGACCATGCACCTGATGGACGTGCGCATTCAAAAGGGCGAGGGCGATGGCGACGCGGCCTCGCGCGATTTGCAATCGGTGCACACCAAGATCGCCATCAACTACCACCTGCGGCCGTCGGCCACGGTGTCGGCGTTCCGCGATATCGGGCCGTCCACCGACATCGCGGCCGAGCGCATCATCCTGCCCGCCGCGCAAGAGGCGGTGAAGGCGGTGACCGCGCGCTTCACGGCCGAAGAACTCATCTCGCGCCGCACCGAAGTGCGCGACGGCATCGTGCTGCTTCTCAAAGAAAAGATGCAGCGCCACGGCCTGGAGCTCGACGAGTTCGCCATCGTCAACTTCGCGTTCTCGCGCACGTTTACCGAGGCCATCGAGGCCAAGGTCAAGGCTGAGCAAGAGAAGCTCAAGGCCGAGCGCGACCTGCAGCGCATCGAGGTCGAGGCGCGCCAGAAGGTGGCCAGCGCCAAGGCCGAGGCCGAGTCGCTCGCGCTGCAGCGCCAGCAGGTCACGTCCGAGCTGCTGCAGCTGCGCAAGATCGAAAACGAACGCGAAGCCATCCGCAAGTGGGACGGCAAGTTGCCGCAGATGACCGGGGGCGCCGTGCCCTTCGTGCACCTGGGCAACCCCACCGAGCGCTGACACACCATGAAGATCCTCATCCAAAACGGCCGCCTCATCGACCCCGCCACCGGTCTTGACCAAATCGGCGACCTCGCCATCGCCTCGGGCCGCATTGTGGCGTTGGGCAAGGTGCCTGCCGACTTCGAGCCCGATCGCCGCATCGACGCCACGGGCTTGGTGGTGGCGCCTGGTCTGGTCGACCTGGCGGCGCGCTTGCGCGAGCCCGGCCACGAGCACGAAGGTATGCTCGAGAGCGAGCTGAACGCGGCCGCGGCCGGCGGCGTCACCAGCCTCGTCTGTCCGCCCGATACCGACCCCGCGCTCGACGAGCCCGGCCTGGTTGACATGCTCAAGTTCCGCGCTCGCAAGCTCAGCCTGTGCCGGCTCTTTCCGCTCGGCGCGCTGACGCGCGGACTCAAAGGCGAGACCATCACCGAGATGGCCGAGCTCACCGAGTCGGGCTGCGTGGGCTTCTCGCAAGCCGACGTGCCGGTGCGCGACACGCAGCTGCTGCAGCGCGCGCTGCAATACGCGGCCACGTTTGGCTACACCGTCTGGCTGCGTCCGAACGACCCCTGGCTCGGCAAGGGCGTGGCGGCCAGCGGCGCGGTGGCGACGCGGTTGGGTTTGTCGGGCGTGCCGGTGGCGGCCGAGACGGTGGCGCTGCACACCATCTTCGAGCTGACCAAGGCCACCGGCGCGCGCGTGCACCTGTGCCGCATCAGCAGCGCGGCGGGCGTCGAGCTGGTGCGCCAGGCCAAGGCGCAAGGCTTGCCGATCACGGCGGATGTGAGCATCAATTCGCTGCACCTCACCGATGTGGACATCGGCTACTTCAACTCGGCGATGCGCCTGGTGCCGCCGCTGCGCCAGCCGCGCGACCGCGATGCGCTGCGCGCCGGCCTGGCCGATGGCACGCTCGACGCGCTGGTGTCCGACCACACCCCGGTCGATGCCGATGCCAAGACGCTGCCGTTCGGCGAGGCCGAGCCCGGCGCAACGGGGCTCGAATTGCTGCTCAGCCTGGCGCTCAAGTGGGGCGACGAGCCCGGCGTGGGCTTGAGCAAGGCGTTGGCGCGCATCACCTGCGACCCGGTGCGGGTGCTAGGCGACGCGCTGGGCTCGCTGGTGTCGAGCGCCGGGCGTCTCACCCAGGGCGGCGTGGCTGACGTGTGCGTGTTCGACCCGCAAGCCGTGTGGCAAGCCTCGCCCGAGGCGCTGGTGAGCCAGGGCAAGTCCACCCCGTTTGCCTTCGACGCCGTGGGCGCTGCCTTGCCGGCACGCGTGCGCTGGACCATCGTGGCCGGCACCGTGGCGCACGAGGCACCCGCCGTGCCGGTTTGACGGAGGCGGCGGTGAAGCAATTGCGCGCCATCTGGCGCTTGCTGCGAGCCGTCGTGCACATGCTGCACGGCATGGTGGTCGCGCTGATCGTGTTTCCGCGCGGCAGCGCCGAGGCGCGCGACGCCAAGGTGCAGTGGTGGGCCGCCAAGCTGCTGCGCGTGCTCGGCATCGAGCTGGTGATCGAGGGGCTCAAGCCCAAGCCCGGCGCGGTGCTGATCGTGGCCAACCACATCTCGTGGCTCGACATCATGGCCATCAGCGCGGTGCGCCCGGTGCGCTTCATCTCGAAGGCCGAAGTGGGGCGCTGGCCGCTGGTCGGCTGGCTCGTCACGATGGCGGGCACGCTCTACATCGAGCGCGCCAGCCGCCGCGACGCCGTTCGTGTGGTGCACACCATGGCCGAGGCCTTGGCGCAGGGCGATGCCTTGGCGGTGTTCCCCGAGGGCACCACGTCCGACGGCAACGGCGTGTTGCCGTTTCATGCCAACCTGCTGCAAGCGGCCATCTCCACCAGCACGGCCGTGCAACCCGTGGTCTTGCGCTACAGCGATCCGGCTCATGCCATCAGCCCGGCCGTCGCCTACGTTGGCGACACCTCCTTGCTGCAATCGTTGTGGATGGTGGTGAGCGCTCGCGGCTTGCGGGTGCATGTGCGCGTGCTGGACGCCCACGCCATCGCGCACGCCGATCGCCGCGCGCTGGCGGGGCATCTGCACGAGCTGATCCAGGAACAGTTGCCGCCGGCCACTTCGGCGTAGCACCACCGGCGCAAGCCTTCAAGCGCAATAGCGCGGACTCCGTGCCAAATACCACGTGGGCCTTTGGGTTCCATCGCTGCATTTGCACCGTTCCAACAGCGTTTTTCCGCCTACGCACAAATCTTTACAGGCCGAAGAATCTCCCTGCCGCGTAAAGGCTTGTCGCCTGAGCGCGTGGCTTGTGGCGATATCGGTCAATAAGAGAAGTACATCGTTGGTGACCGGTATTCGCGTGCAAATATTTCGCCCTATCCCCTTGAGGAGAGTGATATGACATTGCAGCGATTTGCACCGGCGGCTCTTGCCGTCGCGTGTCTGGCGGTTTGCGCAGGTGCGCAGGCTCAAGATTCAGGGTTCCGTTTTTCGGGATTCGGTACGGTGGGGCTGGCACATACCAACAGCCATGATGTTGAATTTCTGACGCCAGGGCAGCCGGGCGACGGGGCCACCAGCACGGGGTTTGATTTTTCCCCTGACACAAAGCTGGGTGTCCAGACCGATTACAAAATCAACCAGATGTTGTCGGCGACAGCTCAGGTGCTGAGCAAAGAAAATGGCAAGGGCAACTGGAATCCTTCGCCGGAGTGGCTTTTTGTTAAGGCGCAGCTCACGCCGGCCGTTTCGGCACGGGTTGGACGCATGGGAACGCCGTTCTTCATGATTTCCGATTTTCGTGATGTGAATTACGCCAATCTGTGGGTGCGCCCGCCCCTGGAGGTCTATGGGCAAGTGCCAATCACGAATTTCAATGGTGCCGACCTGACCTACAAAACCGATATTGGCGACACAACCTTGACAGGAACGGTTTTCGGCGGGCCTTCGCGGTCTTACTACGAAACCAGCAAGGTTAAATTGAATGACCAGTTTGGTTTCAATGCCACGGCGGAGCTTGGGGGTGACCTCACGTTCCGGCTCGGTTATGCGCGAAGCAAGCTGACTTTCGCAAGTTCGCTTACGCCGCAGGTCAGCGCAGCGTATGCCGGGCTGGCGCCATATGCGTCTCTTGTCGGGCTGTCTGCAAGTGACCTCACCTATTTCGCGAATCAACTGGCTGCCGATGATGCCCGCTCGAGCTTTCTAGGCTTTGGCGCGACTTGGGATGTTCGTAATTGGACGTTCTCGGGTGAATTCACGAAGCGTCGCACGGATTCGTATATTCCCAATACAACGGGTTGGTATGCCTCTGCCGGGTATCGTTTTGGCAAGTTCACTCCGTTCGTCTACGCCAGCGAAGTGAAGGTAGACCATCAGCCCAGCAATCCGATCCCTACCAATCGTACTTATGGCGGACTCACTACGAGTTTCCTCACGGCAAGTGCTTACGGTACGGCTGTTCTCAATAAGGCCAATGTCGCGCAAAAGGCCCTGGCAGCAGGGGTTCGCTGGGATGCATTCAAGAACGTTGCCGTCAAGGGTCAGTTTGAAATGATCAAACCTGATTCCAATACCGGCCTGATGTATGCCGCCACGCCAACCGCCAATGTGCGAGACAAGACGATCAACGTCTTGAGCCTCTCGGTTGACTTCGTGTTCTAAGCCAGGAGGACGACAAAATGAACATCATCAAAGCCCTCCGCTACGTCCTGGCCGTTGCTGCTCTGTTTGCCGCGCAAGCTGCAAGCGCTCAGGTGGCCGTCATCGTCAACCCCAAGAGCCCGTTGGCCAGCATCACGCCCGAACAGGCGTCTGCGATCTTCCTGGGCAAGACCACGTCGCTGCCCGGCGGTGGCACGGCGGCTCCGGCCGACCTGCCCGAAGGCAGCAACGCTCACGAAGCTTTCTACAGCAAGGCCGCCGGCAAGTCGGCTGCGCAAGTGAAGGCAACCTGGGCGCGCTTGACCTTCTCCGGCAAGGCTGTTCCGCCCAAGGAGCTGCCCTCTGCCGCCGACGTGAAGAAGTTCGTGGCCAACAACCCCGAAGCCATCGGCTACATCGAAAAGTCGGCGGTCGACAGCTCGGTGAAGGTGGTCCTCACGCTCGATTGAGCGCGGCTCACCAGCCATGAAAACGGGCGCCTCGGCGCCCGTTTCTCATTGGTGGGAGCGTGTTCGCACGCCTGCGCTGGTTGGCGCAACCGGGCGCTGCTCAGGCCTCGAACAAACCGCTTGCGCCGGTGGTCGGCGGCGTGAGCCCCAGGTGCCGGAATGCGATTTGCGTGGCGATGCGCCCCCGCGGTGTGCGTTGCAAATAACCTTGCTGGATCAGATAGGGCTCGATCACGTCCTCGATCGTGCCGGCTTCTTCGCCAATGGCCGCCGCCAGGTTGTCCAGCCCCACCGGGCCGCCGTCGAACTTGTGGATCACGGCTTCGAGCAGCTTGCGGTCCATGATGTCGAAGCCTTGCGGGTCGACGTCGAGCATGGCCAGCGCCTGGTCGGCCATCTGGCGGGTGATGCGCCCGGTGCCCTTGACCTGGGCGTAGTCGCGCACCCGGCGCAGCAGCCGGTTGGCGATGCGGGGGGTGCCGCGCGAGCGGCGGGCGATTTCGAGTGCGCCGTCGTCGTCGATGGGCGCGTCGAGCAGCCCCGCCGAGCGGCGCACGATGCGCGTGAGCTCGTCGGCGGTGTAGAACTCCAGCCGGGCGACGATGCCGAAGCGGTCGCGCAGCGGGTTGGTGAGCATGCCGGCGCGCGTGGTGGCACCCACCAGCGTGAAGGGTTGCAGGTCGAGTTTGATCGAGCGGGCGGCGGGGCCTTCGCCGATCATGATGTCGATTTGATAGTCCTCCAGCGCGGGGTAGAGGATCTCTTCGACGACCGGGCTCAGGCGGTGAATCTCATCAATGAAGAGCACATCGTTGCGCTCGAGGTTGGTCAGGATCGCGGCGAGGTCCTTGGGCTTTTCGAGCACCGGGCCTGACGTTTGGCGCAGGTTCACGCCCAGCTCGCGCGCCACGATGTGGCTCAGCGTGGTTTTGCCCAAGCCCGGCGGGCCGAACAGCAGCACGTGGTCGAGCGCTTCGGCGCGCTGACGGGCGGCGCCGATGAAGATTTCGAGTTGCTCGCGCGCCTTGGTCTGGCCGACGTATTCGTCGAGATCCTTGGGGCGCAGCGCGCGCTCCAGCGCTTCTTCCTGCGGGGCGGCCGCCTGGGGGGCGACCATGCGCGCGTCGGGCCGGCTGAAGTCGCTCGCGGCCAGCTTGTCCGTTTGGATGCTCATGGCCGCGATTATCCGCGCCGGCGCTGTGGGGCGCCATGGCGCGGGGGCGAGCGCGCGGGTGGCGCTCCCGGCGGGGCCGGTCAGCCCTCGGCCAGCTTCTTGAACGTGGCGATCACCGCGTCGCCCTTGAAGGGCTTGACGATCCAGCCCTTGATGCCGGCGGCCTTGCCGCGCTCTTTCATGATGGGCGTGTTCTCGGTGGTCAGCATGATGATGTTGACCGCCGCGTTGCCCAGCTCGCCACGGATCTTCTCGGCCATCGTCAGGCCGTCCATGTTGGGCATGTTGACGTCACTGACCACGAGCTTGACGCGCGGGTCGGCCTTGAGCTTGGCCAAGCCATCGCGGCCATCGATCGCGGTGATGACATCGAGCCCGTTCTTCTTCAGGAAATCGCCCACTTCGTTGCGGACTGCTGCGGAATCGTCTACGACGAGTACTTGTGCCATGGTGTTGTGCCCTTGCAAAAAAATCAGAACATTTCGAGTTCGCCGGACTCGAACAGGTCTTCGACCAAGGCTTCGTTTTCCTTGAACTTCTCGGGGTTCCAGCTCAGGTTGAAGACGAAGCGTTGGTAGATCACCAGCGGCGGCGCCTCGCCGGTCGTGTCGGTCAGCGTGTACTTGAAGCACAGCTGCGGGTCTTCCGAGCCGAACGAGATGTAGCGATGCAGGTGATTGACGATGATCGGCACCTGCGACTGCCGGCCTTCGAGCGGCTCGTACGCGATGAAGCGGTTCTTGAACGAGCCCCAGATCAGGTTGGTGGCTTCGCCCAGCACGTGGTTGATGTCGCGAAAGCCCACTTCCTCGGTGACGATGTGGGTCTTTTCCTGCGCAACGAAGTGCACCAGCGGCTGCTCTTCGGTCTGCAGCATCATGTAGCCGCGGCACCAGTTGCTCTCCAGCGGGATCAGCGTGAACAGCTCGCCGTAGATGATGCGGTCGCGCACGATGAACGGCGCTTCCGATGACACCTCGACGCCCTTGAACTGGCTCTCCAGCGCCGCTTTCGAGATCTCGACGATGCCGCGCACCAGATTGCTGGGGTAGGTCAGGTTGAACAGCGTGTCGTTGATCACCGGGCCGAGCTTGCCGTCGATTTCGTCGATGCGGTAGGCGGTGGCGAAGGCGCGTTGCGTCCCATCGGGCAACCCCTCCAGGGTATCGGTGCCGTCGCGCCGCAAGAAGATGGGCAGCTCCGGGCGGATCGAGTGGATCTCGCTGCCCACGCGCAGGCCACCGCCGGCCGAGCCGCCGTAGTTCTCGCTGACGAAGATCGCACCCAAGTCGAGGTTGGTGCGCAAGATGGCCATCACGTTCTCGGCCTGGGCTTTCAGCCCCACCAGGTGGCTGGCTTCGCAGAACGCCTTGATGCGCGCGGTGCATTCGGGGTTGTCCTCGAGCACGAGGACTTTGCTGACGAGTTCGGCTTGTTCAACCACGATGGATTCCTCAGGATGTGTTCGGCAGGCGGGTGGTTAGAAGAGTTCCAGCTCTCCGCTGCTTTCGGGCTCGGCCTGCGCAACGTCGGCGGCGAAGTCCATGTCGGCAAAGTCACAGACGCACAAGCTGGCATGCATCGTGAAAGAGTCATTGATCGTGACGCGGAAGTGCCGCGTGTGGCTGGCGTCGAGCTCGTCGAGGTAGGCCGCGCAATCGCGGTCGAGCACGTTCGGCGTGGACATGCCGATGTGCGGGTAGTGGTGCGCCAGCGAGCGGTTCAACGCGCCGCAGAAGATGTTGCCGCACTCGCAGATCACGTCGAGAAAATCGGCTTCCGTCATCGATTCGGCGTCGGATCGGTTGATGGCCGCGAAGTGCTGCCTGGTCTGCGCGTTGAGCGTGAAGTAGACCAGCGTGATGGCCCGGAAGATATACGACGACACCGTCAGCATCACCACCTTCTTCTCGGTGATCTCGGCGGGGTCGTCAAACGACTCCACCACACACTGGTCGTCGCTCGACGCGCACAGCGCGCTCTTGAGCGCGGTGCTCACGTAATGGTCGATGGCTTCGCGGGCGGACGGGCTGATCATCTTGTTCAGGCCAGTTCTGCGTGCAGGGCGCTCTGCGCGTTGCGGGTGATGAGCTGCAGGGCGGTCACGGCGCCGATGATCATCTTGCCGCCAGCCTGCAGATCCTGGAAGGTGGTGGTGGTGATCAGGTCGTTCTTGTAGAGGTTGTTGCGGTAGTCCTCGGACAAGGCTGCCGCGCGGTTGGCCAGCGTGCGAACCTCGTTGGCCACCACCGCGAAGCCCCTGCCCTGCTCGCCGGCCCGCGCGGCCTCGATCGAGGCGTTGAGCGCCACGATGATCACCTGCCGCACGATGGAGGCGAAGTCGTCGTTGCGGTCGTGCATCTCGCGGTTGTGCGTCAGCAGCACGTTCATGTCGGTGTGCCAGCGCTCGAAGGTCTTGATCAGGTGCAGCAGCTTGTCGATCGAATCGGCCAGCTCGCCGCACGAGGCCAGCGTGCTCTCGCGCTCGCGCGAGGTCGATTCGCGCAGGCTGCGCAGCTGTTGCCCCAGCGAGTCGGACAGCTCGGTCATCTCGCGTTGCGAGCTGCTGCGCTGGTGCTCGAGCTTGCGATCCTGCTCCTGCAGCATCGCCTGCAGCTCGGCGATGTTGTCCTGCAAGTTCGCCTCGCGCGAACGGGCCTCGTCCAGCAGCACCACCGGCCCGCGCTTGATGGTGGCTCGGCGCTGCCAGAACCAGGCGCATCCCGCGCCCAGCGCGAAGGACAGCAGGGTCAGACAGAGATAGATCAGCATCGTCGTGTCCTGAAAACGTTCGATAGGGTGGGCCGCGGCATGCGGCGCGGCTTGTCGGGTTATCGGCTCAATCCGCGCGGGGTTGATGGTTGGCTGAGAGGGTTCGGGCGCGGCTCACGATTGCGCCGCGAACTTGTCGGGCAGCGTGATCACCAGCTCGAACGTGCGCCAGTCGGCCGTCGCGTCCTGGTCGGTGAAGCGGATGGCCACGTTGCCGCCTTCCTTTTGCAAGAAGCCGCGCACCGCGTCCATGCCCACGCCGCGCCCCGACACCTCGGTGACCCGCTCGGCGGTCGAGAAGCCCGAGGCGAAGATGAGCTGGGCGATGTCCTCGGGGCTCTTCTGATCGTCGGCGCTGATCACGCCGTTGTCGATGGCCTTCTGGCGGATCTTGCTCACGGCCAGGCCGCGGCCGTCGTCGTGCAGGCGCAGCACCAGCTTGCCATCGGCCAGGCCGGCTTCCAGGTTGATGTGCCCGGCGGCGCTCTTGCCGGCGGCCTGCCGCTCGGCGGCCGTCTCCAGGCCATGGTCCATCGAGTTGCGCAGCAGGTGGGTGAACACGTTCTTCAGCAGGCCGACGATCTGATTGCGCAGCACGATGCCGTGCGCGTTGATCGTCACGTGCGGCGGCTCCTTGCCCAGCTCGGTGGCCAGCGAGGGCAGCGAATCGGTGATGCCCGCCAGGGTGTCGCTGATCGACTCGGTGCCCAGCAGTTGCAGCGTGCGGGTGGCCTGCGCCAGCGCGGCGCGCATGGCCTCGCCGTCGCCGGCTTGCGCCGAGGCCAGCGTGGTCAGCGCGTGGCCGATCTG
>NZ_JAYSBZ010000028.1:0-40002 GCF_041915145.1 Aquabacterium sp.
CGTAGCCCATCTGGATGTTGGTCGAGATGATCAGATGCTCGCCGTTCTGGTCGCCTCGCGGGAAGTCGGCCAGCTTGAAGGTGTAGCCCGCTGCCACGCCGCGAGCGCTGGCATCGCCCGACACCTGCTTCTGGCGGGACTCGAATTCCTTGGCCTTGAGCGTGGCGAAACGCTGCCGCAGGTTGGCGCGCTTGCCGATCTGGCCGTTGTCGTTGTAGGGCACGTTGTTCGGGCCCATGCCGACGTTGTAGTCGTAATACTCGGCGGTGGAGTGCGGCGTGCCGTTGACCGTCTCCTTGGTGGACCGGCCGTCGTGGCTTTGCGTGGGCTGGTCGTAGAAATAGTCGGTGAACGTCACCTTGCCGGTCTGGACGTGCTGGCTGAACTGCCAGCGCGTGACGGCTTCCAGGTCGATGCCGCCCGCCAGGGTTTCGCGGTAGACGATGCTGGGGTGACTGGCGCTGGCGGCATGAGCGGTGTCGCCATCGGTCAGCACCATGGTGTGCTTGCCGCCCTTGTGCTCGAAGTAGTAGTAGAGGCCTTCTTCTTCCATCAGTCGGCTGATGAAGGCGAAGTCGGACTCGCGGTACTGCACGCAATATTCGCGCGGCTCGTAGGTGGCGGTGACGTGCTGGCGCAGGTCGGGGGTGTAGGGCTGGACGACCGCGGTGATGATCTCGGGCACGGTCTTGTTCTGGAAGATCCGCACATTGTTCGAGCGGGTCAGCAGCCACAGCCAGGGGTGCACCGTGAGCTGGTACTCGAAGTTGCGGCCCACCACCCCCGTGAGCCCGAAGCGCGTGACCATGCCGCTGAACTCGCGCCGGCCGTTGTCGGGCAGCTCCAGCTTGACGGTCACGGACTGCCCCAGCAGCTTGCCGGCGTCGAGGCCGGGGTCGGGCGACAGGGCGCTGATGTGGTACTCGAACAGCGCACCCAGCGACTCGGTGGCGGACATCGTGCGCAGCTTCAGCACGTCGTCGCCAAGCGGCGTGTGGAGTTCCATGACGCGGGGCGTTTGGGACTGGGGCATGGCGGGCTCGAAAGATGAAAGCGATGCCGCATCCTACCTGCCCCATGGGCACCGGTGGGCTCCATTCGTGGGGGAGTCCGGGAGACTGGCGCGAGGCGCGCTCGGGCATGCGGCGGTGGTCATGCAAAACGGCTCGCGGCTTTCTAGAATGTTCCGCCTCCCTCGTCCAAACCTCGTCCGTCAGGGCGTCCTTCCAGGGCTCACGATGTCGTCCACCATTCGCATTCGCGGCGCGCGTCAACACAACCTCAAGAACCTCGACCTGGACATCCGCACCGGCGAGCTGACGGTGGTGACGGGCCCCAGCGGCTCGGGCAAGTCCAGCCTGGTGTTCGACACGCTGTATGCCGAGGGCCAGCGCCGCTACGTCGAGACCTTCAGTGCCTACGCGCGGCAGTTCCTCGACCGCATGGACCGCCCGGCCGTGGACAAGGTCGAGGGCGTGCCGCCGGCCATCGCGATCGACCAGACCAACCCGGTGCGCACCAGCCGCAGCACGGTTGGCACGATGACCGAGCTGAACGACCACCTCAAGCTGCTGTTCGCCCGCGCGGCGCAGTTGTTCGACCAGGACACCGCGCAGCCGGTGCGCGAAGACCACCCGCACAGCATCCTGGCGCAGTTGCGCGAACGCGCGGCGGCGCTGGGTGACCCGCGCCTGATCGTCACCTTCCCGGTCGAATTGCCGGGCGGTACGACGGCGGCGGAGGTTGAGCAATGGCTGTCGGCCAGCGGCTACACACGGGTGCAGGCCGAGCGCGAAGTGGCCACGCCGACCGGGCCACGCAAGGTGCTCGATGTGGTCGCGGATCGCTTCCGCGTGTCGGGCGTCGAAGAAGCACGCGCCATCGAAGCCATCGATGCCGCCCTGCATCGCGGCGGTCGCGTCAACGTGTATGCCTTGCTCGAAGACGGCGGCGAGCAAATCTGGCGCTTCTCCAGCGGCTTGCATTGCCCCGACAGCGATCGCCGCTACAGCGCACCCAACGCCGCGATGTTCTCGTTCAACTCGGCCTTCGGTGCCTGCGAAACCTGCCGCGGCTTCGGCCGCGTGATCGGCGTGGACTGGGGCCTGGTGATCCCCGACCACCGCAAGACGCTGCGCTCCGGCGCCGTGAAGCCGATCACCACGCCGGCTTGGTCCGAATGTCTCGATGACCTGCTCAAGTACGCCGGCAACCTCGGCGTTCCGCGCGACACGGCCTGGAGCCAACTCTCTCAGGCGCACCGCGACTGGGTCATCAGCGGCGATCCCGACTGGAAGGGCAACTGGAACAAGCAGTGGTACGGCATCAAGCGCTTCTTCGAGTACCTCGAGAGCAAGGCCTACAAGATGCACATCCGCGTGCTGCTGTCCAAGTACCGCAGCTACACGCCGTGCACCACCTGCGGCGGCGCGCGGCTCAAGCTCGAATCGCTGCTGTGGCGTCTGGGTTCGAAGGAAGATGCCGATGCGGTCTTGCCGCCCGAGAAGCGCTTCATGCCGCACGGCGTGAAGTGGACGGCGGATCAGCTGGCGGCACTGCCCGGCTTGTGCCTGCATGACCTGATGCTGCTGCCCATCGAGCGCCTGCGCCGCTTCTTCGATGGCCTGACGCTACCCAGCGAACTGCACGACGAAGCCCTCAAGCTGCTGCTGGGCGAGATCCAGACGCGTCTGCGCTACCTCAACGACGTCGGCATCGGCTACCTCACGCTCGACCGCCAGAGCCGCACGCTGAGTGGCGGCGAGGTGCAACGCATCAACCTCACGACGGCGCTGGGCACCTCGCTGGTCAACACGCTCTTCGTGCTCGACGAGCCCAGCATCGGCCTGCACCCGCGCGACATGCACCGCATCAACGAAGCGATGCTGCGCCTGCGCGACGCGGGCAACACGCTGGTGGTGGTCGAGCACGATCCGGCCGTGATGCTGATGGCCGACCGTGTGATCGACATGGGCCCGGGCCCCGGCAGCCAGGGCGGACGCATCGTGTTCGACGGCACGCCCGAAGACCTGATGCGCGCCGAAACGTTGACCGGCGCCTACCTCGGCGCCAAGCGCCAGATCGGCCTGGGCTTTCGCCGTCTGGTGAATGACAACACGCCGCGCCTCGTGTTGGAGGGCGTGCGCGAGCACAACGTCAAGAACATCAGCGTCGACTTCCCGCTGCAGCGCCTGGTCTGCGTGACGGGCGTGTCCGGCTCGGGCAAGTCCACGCTGATGCAGGACGTGCTCTACCCCGCGCTGGCTCGTCACTTCGGCCATGCCACTGAATCGCCAGGCGAGCACGACCGCCTGCTCGGCGCCGACTGGCTGGCTGATGCGGTGTTCGTCGATCAATCGCCGATCGGCAAGACCGCGCGCTCGAACCCCGCGAGCTACGTGGGTGCCTTCGACACTATTCGTGCATTGTTTGCCGCCGCGCCGTTGGCGAAGGAGCGCAACTACGGCGCCGGCATGTTCAGCTTCAACGCGGGCGACGGCCGCTGCCCGACCTGTGGCGGCTCGGGCTTCGAGCACGTCGAGATGCAGTTCCTGTCCGACGTCTATCTGCGTTGCCCCGATTGCGACGGCACGCGCTTCCGCGCCGAGATCCGCGAAGTCACCATCGAGCGCTTCGGCAAGCGGCTGAGCGTGTCCGACGTGCTGGAGCTGACGGTGGGCGACGCGCTGCGACTGTTTGCCGACGACCGCGACGTGGGCCGCGCGTTGCAACCCATCGCCGACGTGGGCCTCGACTATCTGAAGCTCGGCCAGCCTGTGCCGACGCTATCGGGCGGCGAGGCGCAGCGCCTCAAGCTCGCGGGCTTCCTGGCCGAGGCGGCGAAGGGCGGTGCATCCAGTGGTCAGGCGGTGGCCAAGAAAGGCGCGCTCTTCCTGTTCGACGAGCCCACCACCGGCCTGCACTTCGACGACATCGCCAAGCTGATGCGCGCGATGCGCAAGCTGCTCGATGCGGGGCATTCGATCATCGTGATCGAGCACAACCTCGATGTGATCCGCGCGTCCGACTGGATCATCGACCTGGGGCCGGACGGTGGCGACGCGGGCGGCGAGCTGGTCTGCGTCGGTTCGCCCGACGACGTGAAGGCGCATGCCACGTCCTACACCGGCATTGCGTTGCGCGAATACGAAGCCGCGCTCGGCCTGGGCGAGGTGCGCGCCGAAGAAGGCCAGCCGCTGCAGACCATCGCGCGCCAGCGCCGCGCGGCCGCAGCCGTGCGTGAGGGCGCCGATGCCATCCAGGTGGTCAACGCGCACGAGCACAACCTGAAGGGCTTGAGCGTGGACATCCCGCGCGGCAAGTTCAACGTCATCACGGGCGTGTCGGGCTCGGGCAAATCGACGCTCGCATTCGACATCGTCTTCAATGAAGGCCAGCGTCGCTACCTCGAATCGCTCAACGCCTATGCGCGCAGCATCGTGCAGCCGGCCGGTCGGCCCGAGGTGGACGCGGTGTATGGCATCCCGCCCACCGTGGCCATCGAGCAGCGCTTGAGCCGAGGCGGGCGCAAGAGCACGGTCGCGACGACGACCGAGATCTACCACTTCCTGCGCCTGCTCTACGTGAAGCTCGGTACGCAGTACTGCCCGCATTGCGCGGCGAGCAGCCCTGCAGAAGCGAGCCCGTTGGCCGACCCGGCCATCGGCATGGTGGCCGTGCAACCGCAGACGCCCGAGTCGATCGCTGCGCAGCTGATGCGCGAATACCGCGGCCAGCACGTCGGCCTGCTCGCGCCGCTGGTGGTGAACCGCAAGGGCGTCTACACCGATCTCGCGAAGTGGGCGGCGGCGCGCGGGCACACGCATCTGCGCGTCGATGGCGAGTTCTTGCCGACGGCAGGCTGGGGCACGGCAGGCGGGCCGAAGCTGGACCGCTTCAAGGAGCACACCATCGAGCTGCCCGTGGGCGATCTGTTCGTGCAGCCCGAGCGCGAAGGCGAGTTGCGCGAGCTGCTGGCCAAGACGCTGGAGCACGGCAAGGGCGTGCTGCACTTGTTGGCGCCGCTCGATGGCCTGGAGGGCGCGATGGCGCAGGCGGGCTCCACCGCCCGATCAACCGCACGAATTGGCCGCGTGCGCGTGTTCTCGACCAAGCGCGCCTGCCCGAGCTGCGGCACCAGCTACCCCGAGCTCGACCCGCGCATGTTCTCGTACAACAGCAAGCACGGCTGGTGCACCGATTGCGTCGGCACCGGTCTGGCGCTCACGCGCGAGCAGCGCAAGGCGCTCGACGATTCGGTGGTCGATAAAGAAAAGGGACGCGAGCAGACCTTCGCGGAGCCCGAGGTCGAGGACGTCGGTGACGCCGCTTGCGGTACCTGCCACGGCGCGCGCCTGAGCCCGGCCTCGCTGGCTGTGCGCTTCCGCCACGACTCGATCGCCGACGTGGCAGCCCGCTCGGTGCAGGAGGCGCGCCGCTGGGTCGACAAGCTCAAGCTCGACGGCCGCGAAGCCGCCATCGCGCGCGACGTGGTCACCGAGATCAAGAGCCGCCTGGCCTTCCTCGATCAAGTCGGTCTCGGCTACCTCACGCTCGACCGCAGCGCACCCACGCTCAGCGGCGGCGAGGCCCAACGCATCCGCCTCGCGGCGCAGCTCGGCAGCAACCTGCAGGGCGTGTGCTATGTGCTGGACGAGCCGACCATCGGCCTGCACCCGCGTGACAACCGCATCCTGCTCGACGCGCTCGGCACGCTGGGCCAGCAGGGCAACACGCTGATCGTGGTCGAGCACGATGAAGACACCATCCGTCGTGCCGATCACGTCATCGACATCGGCCCGGGCGCGGGCCGTCGCGGCGGGCATGTGGTGGCGCAGGGCACGGTGGCCGAGATCCAGGCCAATGCCGACTCGCTCACCGGCCGCTTCCTGCAGCGCCCGATGGTGCACCCGCTGCAGGCGCGTCGTGAGGTCGCGGCCAACGGCCCGGCCATCACGGTGCGCGGCGCCAAGCTGCACAACCTGCGCGGCGCGGGCCAGAGCGGGCTCGACGTGCGCGTGCCGCTCAACCATCTGGTGGCGGTGACGGGGGTGTCGGGCTCCGGCAAGTCCACCATCGCTCGCGATGTGCTGCTCGCCAACGTGCAGGCAGCGCTGGCCAGTAAAGGCAAGGGCGTGTTGTGGGTGGGCTGCGAAGCCGTCGAAGGCTGGGGCGGTGTGGACCGCGTGCTCGAAGTCGATCAGACGCCCATCGGCAAGACGCCGCGTTCGTGTACGGCCACCTACATCGGCTTCTGGGACGCGATCCGCAAGCTGTTCGCCGAGACGCTGGAGGCGAAGGCGCGCGGCTTTGCTGCCGGCCGCTTCAGCTTCAACACCGGCGCCGGCCGTTGCCCCGCTTGCGAAGGTCAAGGCATGCGAACCATCGAGATGGCCTTTTTGCCCGACGTGAAAGTGCCGTGCGACCTCTGCCACGGCCAGCGCTTCAACCCCGAGACGCTCGCCGTCACGTGGCGCGGCAAGAGCATCGGCGATGTGCTCAATATGGAAGTGGACGAGGCGGTGGAGTTCTTCGCCTCGATGCCGGCCATTGCTCACCCGCTCAAGCTGCTGCAGGACGTGGGGCTGGGCTATCTGACGCTCGGTCAGCCGTCACCCACGCTGAGCGGCGGCGAGGCGCAGCGCATCAAGCTGGTGACGGAGCTCAGCAAGGTGCGCGACGACGTGACGCGCCGCGGCCGACATGCCGACCCCCACCCCCCCGAGGGGGATCGCCCGCTTGGGGCGGCCCGGCGCGGGCTGCCGCCGCACACGCTGTATGTGCTCGACGAGCCCACGGTGGGCCTGCACATGGCCGACGTCGAACGGCTGATTCGCGTGCTGCATCGGCTGGTCGATGGCGGCCACAGCGTGGTGGTGATCGAGCACGACCTCGACGTGATCGCCGAGGCCGATTGGGTCATCGACCTCGGCCCCGAAGGCGGCTCGGGCGGTGGTCGGGTGGTGGCGGCGGGCGCGCCCGACTTGCTGGTCGAGCGCGGCACGCACACGGGCGTGGCGTTGCGGCCGGTGCTGGAGCGGGCCGCTGTGGCTTGAGCTTCGGAAGCTCGAATAGTGCGCAAGCGAAGTCCGGCATTGCACCAGGTTGCGTATTGTGTTCATAATTGTGTACGTTATTTAAGCGAGGTTCGCCATGGCTTTTTCAGTCGGTGATGTCATTCCGCTCTCGCAGGCGCGCGCCAACCTGTCCGAGCTGGCCGATCAGGTGAAGGCCGGGGCCGAGAAGATCGTCACCAAGAATGGCGAAAGCTATATCGCCTTGATCGATGCCCGGCGGCTTGACTACTACCACCAGTTGGAGCGCGAGCGCATCCACCTGCTGCTGATCGACGACGCACGGCGCGGCCTCGAAGACATTGCCGCCGGCCGCACGCAAGACGCTGCTGCAGCCCTGGCCGCGCTGCAGCAACGCCGTGTGGCGAAGTCGGCCTCAGTCAAGTCGGCCAAGCCAGTGAAGGTCACCAAGAAGCGTGGCTGAGCAGCTCTTCGAGGTAAAGCTCACGGCGAGCTTCCTGGCGCGACTTGAATCCATTGAGGCCTTCTTGGCCGAGGCCGACGCCGCCTTTGCATACGACGACTTGTTGGCCGACCTGCGCACCAAGGTCGTCCCCAACTTGCGGCGCTTTCCGCGCATGGGCCGGCGCTATCTCGATCAGCCGCCACAATCCGCCGAAGCGCTGGCAGCACTGGCCGCGTTGCCCGTCGGCGCAGCCCACGCGCTGCGCGAGTACCTGACCGGCGACTACTTGATTCTGTACGTTGATTCCGAGCCCGATGCGGCGGTGTACTTGCTGTCCATTCGGCACCACCGGCAGCTGTCGTTCGATTTTGGTGGGCTGTGGCCTGGGGCGATGACTTAGGTTGTAGCGCGGTTTTGTAGGTCGGACTGGGCGTAAGCGAAGTCCAACAAGGCGCGTTGATTGCGGGTTACGGCTCGCGGATCGTCCGCAATATATTCCGAGCGCCGACAAGAACCAAATGCAAGGAGGGCCCTATGTCGAACACGGAAATGGAGCTATTCCGATCAGTGCGGGTTGAAGCATTCCCCAACGGGACAGTGATTGAAGGTAAGCCCGCGCCGGAGGTGTTGTATCCGGACTTCGAGCCTCGCGTGCTGCCAAATGGACGCAAGCGTGAAGCTGATGTGCAGCTTTCCGGTGACAAGACGTGGGTGTACTCGGGCGGCGGTACTTCGCTTTTTGACCGGCCGAATGTTTTCAAAAGGAGCGGGTGGCTTGCTTTCACTATTCCAGCAGGAACAGAGGTGCCTGAATCATTGGCTGTGCGATACACCGGGCGCAACCCCGGCTTTGATGCTGACCACTACCAGATTGAATCGAAAGCCCATCGAATGCGTCTCGATGCTTACAAGGGCGCACTCGACAACCTGGCCAGAAATGCCGTCGTCAAGTCCATTGAACTCGCCGAGCGTGGCAAGCGAACTTAACGGAGACCATCATGGTTGAAATCAATCCAAATGCTTTGGTCTATCTCGTTCAACTGGTGGATGAAAAGCTGCAACAACTCAAACAGCAAGTGGCCACCAGCGAAGACGATGAGGCGCTGGCTGAGTACGAAGATGAGTTGATGGCGTGCAGCAAGGTCGCCATGGAGCTTGAACGTTGCTACCAACAAGCGGCGAAGGTGGTCGGGAACATTCCGCCGTATGCCGAGTTGCTGCAAAGAAAAATTTAAGACGTGCGTTTTATCGCGGCAGTGTCGCGACTGAATTGAATGGTTAGAAGCTGATATGCCAACACTGCATTGGGTCGGAAAAGACAAGGTCGTGAACCACCATCACGATGTGCCGTTTCGTGTGCTGAAGAAGGAATACAGCTTCCGCGCCGGCACGAATGCGGATGCGGGTTTACCCCCCCCGCGCAACCGGCCAACACCACTGACAACCGCATCATTCATGGCGACAACCTAGAAGCCCTGAAGAGCCTCTTGCCCGAGTTCGAGGGCAAGGTGAAGTGCATCTACATTGACCCGCCGTACAACACCGGCAACGAAGGCTGGGTCTACAACGACGCGGTCAACGACCCCAAGATCAAACGCTGGCTCGGCCAGGTGGTGGGGAAGGAAGGCGAGGATCTGTCACGGCACGACAAGTGGCTGTGCATGATGTATCCGCGGCTGAAGTTGCTGCATCGGTTGCTGGCGGACGATGGCTTGATATTCGTCTCAATTGACGATACGGAGATCGCGTCAATCAGGCTGTTGCTCGATGAAATATTCGGAGCCAGCCAGTTCATTGCGAACTTCATTTGGGAGAAGCGAAAGAATCGCGAGAACCGCAAGATGATCTCGGTTCGGCATGACTATGTTCTTTGCTATGCAAAGCAGAACAAGGCAGACCTTTTACATATAAAGCCGTTGCCCATGGATGAGGCGGCACTCTCGCGGTATCGAAATCCAGACAACGACGAACGTGGGCCATGGAAGTCAGATCCGGCGACTGCACAAGCCGGGCATGCAACTAAATCGCAGTTCTATCAGTTGATAGCGCCGAACGGGAAGACGCATGATTTGCCCAGTGGGCGATGCTGGATTTACACCCAGGAGGCTATGGCCGATGCCATTCTTGATGGCCGAATTTGGTTTGGCGAATCAGGCAACAACGTTCCTAGAGTAAAGACATACCTTGATGCAAAAGATCGTGGGCTAACTCCCGAAACAATTCTGTTTGCCGACGATGTGTCGACAACAGAAAAAGCCAAGAACGATATCAAGGAGTTGTTCGACGGGAAGGCCGTTTTCGAGACGCCTAAGCCTGTTGAGCTCATTGAGCATTTGCTCAAGCTGTGCACCAGTGGCGATGATTTGATCCTCGACTCATTTGCTGGATCTGGAACCACTGGGCAAGCTGTCGTGCAAGCAAATGCCGCAGACGGTGGTCGGCGTCGGTTCGTGCTCGTCGAGATGATGGAGTACGCACACACAATCACCGCCGAACGAGTGCGACGAGTGATTCTCCGCAACAGTGCGGAAGGTGAGCTAGGCGGCTTCGACTACTACACCGTCGGCGAACCGATGTTCCTCGCCGAAGACATCCTGAACGAAGCCGTCGGCGTGGACGCCATACGCAACTACGTGGCCTATAGCGAAGGCATCCCGATCGAAGCGCGCGCCGCGCCGCAGAACCCGCACACGCCCTATCTGCTCGGGCTGAATCGCGAGACGGGCTGGATCTTCTATTACGAGCCGAATCGCGCCACCAGCCTGGACATGGACTTTCTGTCCAGCTTGCGCTTCGGCGGCGATACCGGGGCCGGCAAGCCCGCCACGACCATCATTTACGCCGACCGCTGCTTGCTGTCGAAGGCGTTCATGACCCGGCACGGCATCGTCTTCAAGAAGATCCCCCGCGACATCACGCGCTTCTGATCGGGCAGGGATACATCATGGAACTCAAGGACTACCAAGCGCGCGTGCTGGCTGATCTCGCGGCTTATCTGGACGTGCTGGACGGCACGCCCAATCTGGCACAGGCCTATCAGCGGTATTGGGCCGAGAAGGGCGTGCGGGTCGGCAACCACGGTAGCGAGCCGGGCATGGAGCCGTACAAAAACACGGTGCCCGGCGTGCCGCACATTTGCGCGAAGGTACCTACGGCAGGCGGCAAGACCTTTATCGCCGTGAATGCGCTCGACACGGTTTTCAGCGCGCTTGCCAAACGCAGCCCCAGGCGGCCGAAGATGGTGGTGTGGCTGGTGCCGTCGCTCACCATCCTCGATCAAACCGTCAACGCATTGAGCAACCCCGAACACCCTTATCGCAAACGGCTCGATCAGTTGTTTCGCCATCGCGTGGCCGTGTTCGAAAAGCGCGATCTGTTGATGGGGGCCGGCTTTTCGTACGACACGGCGCAAGAGCAGTTGTCCATCGTGGTGATGAGCTTCGATTCACTGCGCGCCAGGAACAAGGAAGACCGCAAGATCTATCAAGAGAATGGCAACTTGGCGTCATTCCTGTTGCCCGATGGTGAGGGGGACGATGATTGGCTGTTGCCTGAGCATGATCCGTCTGCGCTCATCAACGTGATCCGGCGCATGCGGCCCGTGGTGGTGGTGGATGAAAGCCACAACGCCGAGAGCCAGTTGTCTGTCGATATGTTGAGGAATCTGAACCCGGACTTCATCCTCGACCTGACCGCCACGCCGCGCAACAACAGCAACATCATCAGCTTCGTGGATGCATTGGCGCTGAAGAAGCAGCACATGGTAAAGCTGCCGGTGATCGTGACCAACCGCAGCAGCAAGGCCGAGGTGATCGAGGCAGCGCTGATGCTCAGGCGTCAACTTGAAGAGCTGGCCAAGCAAGAAGAGGCGACGGGCGGCAAGCACATCCGCCCCATCGTGCTGTTTCAGGCGCAACCGCGCATCGACGATGACAACACGACGTTCGAGAAGATTCGCGACAAGCTGGTCGAGCTGAAGATTCCGCCTGAGCAAATCAAGATCAAGACCGCCGAGATCAACGAGCTCAAGGGTATCGACTTGATGAGCCGCGATTGCCCGGTGCGTTTCATCATCACTGTCAACGCGTTGAAGGAAGGCTGGGACTGCCCGTTTGCGTACATCCTGGCGTCGCTGGCCGACAAAACATCGGCGGTGGATGTCGAGCAGATTCTGGGCCGCGTGCTGCGCATGCCCCATGTACAGCAGCATGGCAACGACTTGTTGAATCTGTCTTATGTGTTCACCGCCAGCAACCGCTTCATGGACACGCTGCAAAGCGTGGTGAGGGGCTTGAATCGGGCCGGGTTTTCTGACAAGGACTATCGCTCGCATGATGTGCTCGACGCTGAGGCTGGCGCGGCAACGACACCCGGAACCGGAACTCTCGCGCCGCTCGAAGGGTTGTTTTCGCAGCCGGCCGACGAGTTGGACGTCAGCACGGTATCGCCCGATTGGGAGACCGTGGCCGTGAACACGGCAACACAGGCCGTGCAAGCCTCGGGGGCTGTTGACGGTGTCGCGTCAGCCGGGGCGGCCTATGTGGCGCAAATCAAAGAGCGGGCGCTGGCCGAGAGCCAGGCGTTCGAAGAGCAGGCGCAAGCCAGCAACGATGAGGTGTCAGCCGCGCTGGAGGGCAAGATGAATCGCCACCGAATGAAAGAGCTGTTCCGCGATCAGGCGCTGGTCTTGTGCCTGCCGCAGTTCTTCATCAAGGTTCAGAACGGGGGGTTCTTCGATGCGGATCAGCCGTTTCAGTTGTTCGAGCGTGAAGAGCTGTTGAAGGAATTCAAGTTGTCGCAAGGCGATGCGACGATCTCGTTTGAAGACGTTGAAACCGAGGTTTACCGGGTTGACCTCGAAGAGTTGGGCAAGGACGACTACACCCCCAAAGCGTTCAAGCTGGCCACCAGCGAGCGGGCGCGCTTCACAAGCTATCTGTTGAGTCTGCCGCCTGAAAGTCAGGTGATGAACCTGGTCGCCCGATTGGCGGCACTGATCGGCAACATGTACCCGATCACCGACCCCGAGGTGAAGGATTACATCCGCCGCATCGTGACCAGCATGAGTGCCGAGCAGGTGCGCGACTGCATCGAGCGTGACGTGGCCTACGTGCGCAAAATCAAGCAAAAGATCACGGCGCTGTCCAACGTGCATGCGCTGAAGGCGTTCGCCGACATGCTGGATGTGGATGCCATTGCGATTCAACCGAGCTTCTCTTTGCCGGAATCGATCACGCCAAGCGCGAATGCGTCAGCGGTGCCAAAGAGTCTGTACGTCACCGAGGCAGCCATGGGCGACTTCGAGCGGCGCGTGATCAACGATGTTGCCAATCTGGACAGCGTGCAGTGGTGGCACCGAAACCTGTCTCGCGGCAAAGGGTTCAGGATCAACGGCTTCTTGAACCACTACCCGGACTTCATCGTCAAGACCAAGACGGGTCGTGTCATCGCGCTGGAAACGAAAGGTGATGACCGTGACAACTCCGATTCCGAGCTGAAGTTGAAGTTGGGAAAGCTATGGGAAGCCAAGGCCGGGCGTGACTATCGCTACATGATGGTGTTCGAGAACAACCCGATTGATGGCGCAGAAAAGCTGTCTGACGCGCTCAGAAAGATTGGGCAGATGTAGGGGGCGTTTGCCTCGCTGGGATTCTCGGCATTCACTGCCAGCCCGTGCGAGCGGTCATGGCTGCGCCCTACCAGTCTGGCGTGTCAGTTCAGAGCAGCACGGGCAGCCAGCCGCCGGCCAGCATGGCGGCCAGGCCGAGACTGACGCGCGTGCCGTAGGCCGGGCCGCCCATGGCCCACGCGCCCACCAGCTTGCTGATGCTGTTGGCGCTCAGGGCCAGCAGCATGGGCACGCGCACGTCGATCGGGTGGGCCGTGGCTTGACCTGCGAGCGTGAACACCGAGGCGCAGGCCGCGTGCACGTCGGCAAACCCGGCCAGCGCGGCGCCCAGCCCAGCGGCGGTGCTGCCCGCGTGCTGATTCAGCCAGGCCATCGCCGCCGCCGTGCCCGACAGCAGCAGCGCGAAGCCCACCGATTTGCGGAAGCTGAAAACGGCGCCGTCGCTGTCGGATGGCAGGTTCACGCGGCGTGCCTGCCAGAGGCTCCACGCGGCGGCGACCAGCGTGGCGGCGCCCGCGCCCGCCAGGCTGGGGGCGATGGTGGGCAAGACGGACGGGCGCACCGCCACCGCCACCAGCGCGAGCTGCAAGATGGTGGCCACGTTGGACGACAGCGCCCCGGCCACGCAGGCCGGACGCAGCTCGGGGGCCTGCCGTGCCCGCGCGCCCATCGAGGCGATGGTGGCGGTGCTCGATACGAATCCCGCCACCAGGCCAGACAGCGCCAGGCCCAGGCGCGGCCCGGCCACGCGCAGCGCCACGTGGCCCGCCGCCTGCAAGGCCATCAGCAGCACGGCCAGGCGCCACAGGCCGCGCGGCTCGATGCCGGCCCAGGCGGGCAGCGGGTGGTCGGGGATCAGCGGCAGGATCACCAGCGCCGAGCCGGCCAGCACCAGCGCGCTGTGCACCTCCTCGGTGGTCAGCACCTGGGTTGAAAAGCGATGCAAGCGCGAGCGCGCCGCCAGCAAGCCGGTGATGACCACGGCCACGCCGGCGGCGATCTGCGGGTGGTCGATGGCGGTGACGCCGATCACGTAGCTGACGAACAGCGAGAGCTCGGTGACGATGCCGGGGTCGTGGCCGCGACTGCGCCAGTAGCCGATGGCGGCCAGCAGCACCACGAGCAGCGCGCCACAGGCGATGAGCCAGGGCTGGCCGGTGAGCTGGGCGGCGGCGCCGAGCAGCGCGGTGATGGCGAAGGTTCGCACGCCGGCGATCTCGCGCAGCAGGCCGCGGCCCTTGCGGCGCTCGCGCTCGATGCCGATCAAGAGGCCGCTGCCGAGCGCGGCGGCCAGGCCGACCCAGACCGGCGGCGAGGTCAGGGTCAGCAGGCTCAGCGTGCCGGGTTCGGGCGTGGCGGGCATGGGCGTGGCGGCGTCAGCCCAGGCGCTGCGCCAGCTCGCCGAAGGCGTCGAGCTGGTCGGCGGGCAGTTGCAGGGCGGCGGGTTGGCGACCGGCCAGCAGGGTGTCGGCGAGCGATTCGATCAGGCGCTGGGCATCGGCGGCGCGCGGCAGCACCGGGCCGGCGAACAGCACGCGGCCGGCTTGCGTCACCAGCAGCGTCGGGAAGGTTTCGATATCGACGTCACCGATCAACTCGGCTTCGTCTTCCACGTCGATCCAGCGGTAGCGATGCCGCGGCAGGGCCTGCTGCAACTCGGCGAAGGCGGCGCGGTAGTCCCGGCAGGTGCCGCACCATTCGGCGCACAGGCAGGCAACGAGCAGGGCGGGGGGCGACGTCATCAAGCCGGCGGGCTCACAGCTGGCCGTAGGAATGCAGGCCCGACAGGAACATGTTCACGCCCAGGAAGGCGAAGGTGGTGACCAGCAGACCCACGAGTGCCCACCAGGCCGCCGCGCCGCCGCGCAGACCTTTCATGAGCCGCATGTGCAGCCAGGCCGCGTAGTTGAGCCACACGATGAGCGCCCAGGTTTCTTTCGGGTCCCAGCTCCAGTAGCCGCCCCAGGCTTCGGCGGCCCACAGCGCCCCAAGAATGGTGGCGATGGTGAAGAAGGCGAAGCCCACGGCGATGGCCTTGTACATCACGTCGTCGAGCACCTCGACCGGCGGCAGCCGCTCGGCCAGCGGCTTGCGGGCCGCCACGCACAGCGCGAAGAACACCGCCAGGCTGCCCGACATGCGCGCGGCCGACTTGATGCCGTTCACGGTTTCAGGTTGCACGTTGGCCAGCAGCCAGAACGCCAGCAGGATCAGCGTGAGCGTGGCCGGCGCGCCGATCAGGCCCACCACCAGCGCGCGTTGCGTGGCCGTCTTGAGCAGGTAGGCCAGCGCCACCATGGCCGCCAGCGAGAAGGTGCCGTAGCCGATGAAGTTGGCCGGCACGTGCAGCTTCATCCACCAGCTTTGCAGCGCGGGCACCAGCGGCTGGATGCTGTCGGCCGAGCGCGCCAGGGCGTACCAGAGCAGGAAGCCCACCGCCGCGCTCACCACCAGCATCACGAAGGCGCCCAGGCTGCGCGTGCTCGCGGCGCGCTGCACGAAGTGCTGCTCGTAGTACAGATAGAACAGCGTGGTCAGCCAGCAGAACAGCACGAAGACTTCATACAGGTTGCTGACCGGGATGTGGCCGATGTCGGGGCCGATCTGGTGGCTCTCGAACCAGCGCACCATGGTGCCGGTGAGGGCCATGAAGACGCCGGCCCAGGCGATGCGACCGCCCAGGCGTTGCATGGTGGCTTGCGGGTTCGACGAGAAGAAGCCGATCCAGTAGAACAGCGTGCTCATCCAGAACAGCACGCACATCCACAAGATCGCGCTCTGGCTCGACAGCAAATACTTGAGCCAGAACACGTGCTCGGCCTGGCTCAGGTCGACGCCGAAGTCGTCCATCTTGCGGCTGTAGAGCGCGATCGACAGCAGGCTCGCGCCGGCCACCAGCAGCATCAGCGTGCGCAGCGAACCCCAGAACCAGCCCAGGCCGATCATCACCGGCATCGCGCCCGCCAGGATGGCCAGCTCGTAGACGTCCATCGCGGCGCCGTAGCGCGAGAAGGCGAAGCCGGCGCCCGCCAGCACGGCGGCGGCGAACAGCCAGTCGTAGGCGCTGCGGCCTTGCGTCAGTTTGAGCAGGCCCGACGCGGCGGACGGTTGGGCGAGCGTGGTCGTGTTCATGCGGATTCCTCGGTGGCGGGCGCGAGCAGCAGCGCGGCTTGGAGTCGTTCAAACTCGCGATCGGCGTCGAGCGTCTGGCGGTTGCTCGAGAACGCGGTGCGGATGGTGGTGCCGCCGTTCTCGGCAGGTTGCAGCCACACCCACAGCCGGCGCTCGCGGATGTAGAGCATCGCAAACACGCCCAGCGTTAGCAACAGGCACCCCAGATAAACCACTTTCTGCCCGGGTGCCTTGGCCACCTGGAAGATGCTGGCCTGCACCTGCTCGAAGCTGTCGAGCTCCAGCCAGACCGGCGAGGGGTAGAAGAACGAGTCGGACAGCGACAACACCGCCGTTGCCATGAAGCGGCGCGTGGCGTCGTCGGTGGGCAGGCGGGGCTGGCCGGCTTGCTCGCGACTCAGGTTGAGCAGCTCGAACAGCGTGCCGTTGACGATGCGGATCAGCACCTCGGACGCGCGCTCGCGCTCGGCCGGCGGCACGCTGGCCTCGATGAAGTCCGATATGCCTTGCAGGCCGCCCGGGGCGGGGCTGCCTTGCTTGGCATGCTCGGCGCCGGCGAACAGCCCTAGCGCGTGGCTGGCCGAGGCGGTGAGCTGCGGAGCGAGGTCGGGGCGGCCCGCCGGCAAGGCCAACGCCACATAGCGCTTGACGGCCTCGGCGCGCATCGCCGGGTCGTTGAGGGCGGCGCGCAGGCGCAGCCAGCCGGCGACGCTGTCGTTCTCGTCGGCGGGGATGCGCAGGTAGCGCATCGGGTCGGCGGGGTTCTCTCGCATGCCGGCCAGGAAGACGCGCGCGCCGTCGAGCTCGACCGGCCGCATGTAGTTCTGGAACTCGCGTGCCTGCCCCGCCGCGTCGCGCAGCTTGAAGGTCATCGACGGCCCGACGTTGCGCAGGTTCTTGCGGTCGGCCGCCTTGTCGCCCGAACCCAGGTGCTCGCCGAGCTGCGAGGCCAGGTCGACCTTGCGCACGTCCACGCCCGAGGCGGCGGCGTCGGGCGCGCCGAGGTTCTCGACGTTGATCACGCGCAGGTCGGTCAGCTCCAGCATCATCGGCTGGCCGCCCGACAACGCCTCCGGCAGCATCTGGCTGCTGCCCACGGTTCCGTGCAATTCGACGCCGCCGCCGCCGCCCAGCGGGGTGGCGCGCAACGCGAGCTTCGAGCCGCCGTCTTCAAAGCTGGACTGGTAGATCGCCACGCCCTTGTAGATGAGCGGATGGTTGACCTGCACCGTGCCGGCCAGCGTGTGCCCGGTTTCGCGGTCGTGGATCACCACGTCCGACGCGAACAATTTGGGCATGCCGGTGTTGTAGTAATCGACCTTGAACTGCTTGAGCTCCACATCGAAGGGCAGGGGCTGCAGCAGCGTGCCGCTGGGCAGGGCGATCATCGCCACGTTGGCGCGGGTGCCCTCGGCCACCGCCAGGTTGCCCCGGAAGGCCGGGTTGCGCTCGCTCAGGCGGTGGGTGGGGTCTTGCGGGTTGATCGGCCCGCTGACGATGGGCGTGAGCCCTTGCGCCCACATCTGGACGCGCACCACGAGGTCGCCATCGAACAGGCCGCCCAGGCAGATCAGCACGATGGCCGAGTGCGCCGCGATGTAGCCGATCTTGTTGGCCGCGCCCTTCTTGGCGGCGAGCATCACGCCGTTGCCGCGCGTTTGCACCTTCACGCGCCAGCCTTGGCTGGTCAGCAGCGTGCCGACGCGCGACTGCGCCTGCTCGGGCGACTCGGCGGTCTGCCCCTCGGCCTTGTGGTGGAAGGCCAGCAGGCTCTGCTCGCGCACGCTTTCTTTGAACGTGCGCAGATCGGCCAGGATCTTGGGCACGTTGCGGGCGATGCACAGGCTGGTGGACGTCACCAGAAAGGCCAGGATCAGCAAGAACCACCACGAGCCGTACACCGCGTACAGGCCCAGCATGCCGAACAGCTGGGCCCAGAACGGCCCGAACTGGTTGACGTAGTTCGGGCTGGGCTGCTGCTGCTGCACCACCGTGCCGATCACCGACGCGATGCAGATCACCGTGAGCAGCGCGATGGCGAAGCGCATCGACGACAGCAACTCGGAAGCCTCGCGCCAGAAGCGCGCGGCAGAGGTGGAGCGGGGGGCGGTGGCCGTGTTCATGGGTGAGCGGACGCTGAAACAAAAAGGGCGGTGTCCCTGATCGGGGCCCGCCCTCTTGCTGAATGATCGGCGCGCGAGCTGAACGTCAGCTGACGCGCCGGGTAAGGCACCGGAAGATCAGCGCAGGCCGGCGATGTAGTCGGCCACGGCTGCGATTTCCTTGTCGGTCATGTGGGCTGCCACGCCCACCATCTGCGCGCTGTTGTTGCGCGGCGGCGTGGCGGCATTGCCGGCGGCGGTGTTGAAGGTGGCGGCGCGGAACGCATTCAGCTGCGCCACGATGTATTCGGCGTGCTGACCAGCCAGACGCGGATACTGCGCCGGGATGCCCGCGCCGTTCGGGCTGTGGCAGCCCGAGCAGGCCGGCACCTTGGTTTCGGCGACGCCACCGCGGTAGATCTTCTCGCCCAGGGCGACCAGATCCTTGTCCTTGGCGTCGCCTTCCTTGGCCTTCTTGCTGGCGTAGAACGCGGCCACGTCGACCATCTGCTCGTCGGTCAGGGCGGCGGCCATGCCGTTCATGATGGCGTTCTGGCGCTTGCCGGACTTGAAGTCGCCCAGTTGCTTGACGACGTATTGCGGGATCTGGCCCTGCAGGATCGGGAAGGTGGGCGCGCCGCGCGAACCGTCGGCCACGTGGCACGACTGGCACATCTGGGCGGCGGCTTCGCCCTTCTTGACATCGCCCTTGACGATCTTGACGTCAGCGGCAACGGCCGCGCCGGATGCGGCGCCCGTCACGAGGGCAGCCGCCACCGTGGCGGAAAACAGCGTGGAATTCAGCAGGCGGGCGACGAGTGCAAAGGGCTTCATGGTCTGGGCGACGTGTGGTTGAGTCACGTGGGGTTGATTCGGTGGAGCCTCGAAGGGGGGGCGCAAAACCGGCCGATTTTACATGGCGCGAGGTCACGTCCGCCAAATCCGGGCGGGGCAGGCGCTCGGCTCTCTACAATGCCGCATGCCTGACGCCCCGCACGATTCTTCTCCCGCCGCCGCCGCACCAGACGCCAAGGCCGCGCTGGCCTGGGCGCATACCGCGCGGTTTTTCACAACGGCTGCCGAGCTCAAGCATCTGCCGCCGAGCAACCTGCCCGAGATCGCCTTCGTGGGGCGCTCCAACGCGGGCAAGTCCACCGCCATCAACACGCTGGCGCAGACCCGTCGCCTGGCCTTTGCCTCGAAGACGCCGGGGCGCACCCAGCACATCAACCTCTTTGCGCTCGGCCCGCGCGACGCCGCCGATGCGTTCTGGGCCGACCTGCCGGGCTACGGCTACGCGGCGGTGCCCAAGTCGGCCAAGGTGCGCTGGCAGCGCGTGATGGCGCATTACCTCGACGTGCGGCGCAACCTCGCCGGCGTGGTGATGATGGTCGACTCGCGTCTGGGTTTCACCGAGATCGACCGCAACTTGCTCGAATACGTGGCGCCGCGCGTGCGTACCGGCGAGGTCAAGCTGCTGGTGTTGCTGACCAAGGCCGACAAGCTCACGCGCTCCGAGGCGGCTCGCTCGCTGCAGGCCGCGCAGGCGGTGCTGGGCGAGATGGCCACGGACGAGTCCGACCTGGGCCTGGCGCTGTTTTCGGCGCTCAACAAGACCGGCCTGGAGGACGTGGCGCTCGCCTTGCGCCAGTGGGTGCTGGACGCGCCCAAGGTCGAAGACTTCCCCGAACTGCCGCCGCCGGTCGAGGGCGAGGAGATCGATGGCCCGGCGGGTGACGCCGCCGCGGCGAGCTGACGGGCCGCCAGCCGGCCGCCCGCGCTACGGCCGGCCGATGAAGAAGGTGATGCTGCTGCCGATGCTCGGCGCGTGGCTGGTGGCCAGGTAGATCGGGCCCAGCGCGGTGTCGGCGCCGAGGTAGGCGCTGAAGCTGTGGCGCAGATGCAGGGGGCTGATGTCGCGGCGGGCGCTCCAGGTGTTGCCGGCCTCGATCGAGCCGCCGGCGAACAGCCCCCGCGCGTAGGCCGGCGTGGCCAGCCGGGCGTAGTAGCCGAGGCGGCCGAACAGCAGGTTGTTGCCGTTGAGCTGGTTGGGCGAGTAGCCCGACAGCTGCTGAAAGCCGCCCAGGCTGAAGTGCCCCAGGCCCGGCGCGGTGTGCTGCGACGAGGCGCCCACGCGAGCGGCCAGGTCGATCGTGTGCGCGCCCCAGGTGTAGACCGCGTTGCCGTCGGCATACAGGCGCGAGAAGATGGCCTTGTCGTTGATCGTCTGGCTCGACGAATCGCCCAGGTAGCCGTGCTGCCCCTCCATGGTCAGGCGCCAGCCGTGCTGCGGGAAGAATGCGTAGTCGAGCTGGTCGAACACCGCGCGCAGGCGCAGGCCGGTTTCGTTGACGCGCTGGGTGCGCGTCGGCCCGCTGAACTCGGCGGAGTACAGCTCGGGGTCGTCTCGCAGGTGGTCTTGGTAGACGCCCAGGCGCAACTCGCCCAGCTCGCGCCAGCCGGTGCCCACATCGAGGCCGGCATTGAGGTCATAGCGACTGATCTCGCCCGTGGTGCGGGAGTCGGTGTCGGAGTAGACCTTGATCTGCTGGCCCGACATCGAGCCGTACGCCGACGCGAAGGGCCGCAGCCCGAACGGGTAGGTGTGGTCGGATGGTCGATAG
The DNA here is from genome assembly GCF_041915145.1 of Aquabacterium sp. GTDB lineage: Bacteria > Pseudomonadota > Gammaproteobacteria > Burkholderiales > Burkholderiaceae_C > Aquabacterium. Next base: position 20,967 of record NZ_JAYSBZ010000028.1, read on the forward strand.
AGCTCGGTGTACCAGCGCGGCTGCGTGCCCAGGCGCACCACGTTGCGCCACTCGCTGCCGTTGTCGTCGAGCCAGTGGCGGTTGTGCGCCAGCTTGATGTTGAACTTGTTGTTGCCGCGCGTGTCGGTGGCGAGATCGAGCCCCATGTAGAGGTAGTTGGGCCCCCAGGGCTTTTCTTCGAGATCGAAGGCCAGGCCTTCCTCGCCGGCGGCGTTGCGCACCAGTTGGTAGTCGGCGCGCATGTAGTCGCCGCTGGCGGCCAGGCGGCGCGTGTCGCGCACGGCGCGGGCCTCGTCGAAGACCTGCGCGGGGCGCGATTCGAGCAGTTCCATCTGCTGCTCGGGGTGGCTTGCCTGTGTGCCGTCGAAACGCACGAAGGCCAGTTGGGGCGCGGGCGTGTCGGGCGCACGCCGGGCCTCGCGCCAGCGGGCGTAATCGGCCGGCGACAGCGCCAGCGGGCCCAGGCGGAAGACGAAGGCCTCGGTCTGCAACTCGCCTTGGCCGATGAGCTCGCTGGCGCGGGCGAAGTCGGCCGAGGTGAGGCCTTCGAGCTTGGGCGCGATCAGCACGTCGCCCGGCTTGAGCGTGGCCAGGCTGCGCTGCACGTTCTGCTCGGTGAGGATGGCGATCATCTGCGTGGTCACGCCGACCAGCGAATTGAGCGTGTCGCGTCCGCCGATGGGCGTGCCGATGTTGACGACGATCAGCACCTCGGCGCCCATGGCGCGGGCCACGTCGATCGGCAGGTTGTCGACCAGGCCGCCGTCGCCCAGCACGCGGCCGTTGACCTCGGTGGGCGCGAACACGCCGGGCACCGACATGCTCGAGCGCAGCGCCAGCGCCAGGTCGCCGTCTTTCAGCACCACGGGGGCGCCGGTTTCCATGTCGGTGGCGACCGCGCGAAACGGAATCGGCAGGTGGTCGAAGTCGCTCACGTGGCGCACCGGCAGCGTGTAGTGGCGCAGCAGCGATTCGAGCCCGCGGCTCGACACCGTGCCCAGCGGCGCGTGGAACTCGCCGTTGCGCAGGCCCATCTCGATCAGCGGCGAGACCTCGAAGTCCTGCTCCTTGCGGCGCTGCGAGAGCTCGGTGCGCTCGACGCGGCTGGCGAAGACGTTGTCCCAGTTGACCTTGCGCAGCTCGGTCTCGATCTGGTCAGCGCTCATGCCGCTGGCGTAGAGCCCGCCGATGATGGCGCCCATCGATGTGCCGGTGATCAGGTCAACCGGGATGTGCTCGCGCTCCAGCACCTTGAGCACGCCGACGTGCGAGATGCCGCGCGCGCCGCCGCCCGACAGCACCAGGCCGATGCGCGGTCGATGCGTGGCCGGGCCGGGCGCGGTCGACGGCACCGGTTCGGCGCGCAGCGGCACGCTGGCGCTCGCCAGCAGGATCAGCCCGGCGACGATCGGGCGCAGGCGCTTCATGGGTTGGATCGCTGGGCGATGTCGGCCAGTAGCGCATCGACGGCGCGCTCGACCAGGTTGCGGGCCTCGAGCGCATTGGCCAGGCGTTCGTCCACCAGACGCTGCAAGGCTCGGCGGGTCAGGGCCCGGGCCTGTCCGGGTGCCGGGCCGCCGAACACCCAGTGCTCGCCATCGTCGCTTTGCCACAGCAGCCGCACGCGCACCCAGCTGCCGCCCGAGAACAGCTCGACCCAGGTGCCGGGCTGGGCGCGTTGCAGCCAGGGCGCGGCGGGGTGGTCGCTGCTGTGAGCCTGGTCGAGCAGGGCGGCCGGCACGGTGTCGAGCGAGGCCAGGTCGAACACGGTGGGGGCCGCGCCGGCCGGCGTGGCGGGGTGGTAATCGGGCTCGTCGCGCAGGCGCTGCACGATGTCTTCGGGGCTCAGCTCCGCCGGGGCGTCGGCGGGGCGCAGCGGGCGGCTCAGCAGGTCGTGGTGGTGCGCCATCAGCGAACCGAGCAGGGCTTCGCGTTCGCCCTCGGGCAGCTTGAGCGCCTCCAGGCTCTCGCGCAGCAGCCGCGCCACCTTGGGGATGCGCTGCAGCAGTTGCGCCCGCTCGCTCACGCTGCCGGGCGGGCGCAGGCTGGCGACGAGTTGCTCGATGGTGTCGAGATACGGCGCCGCGCCGGCTTCGCCTTCGAGCGCAGCCTGCGTGGCCGCGGCGCGCACCCAGGGGCCGTAGAAGAAGCGGCGCAGGTCGTCGTCGAGCTCGACGCCCACGAGTTGCGCCACCACCTCCTGGTGGATCAACGGGGCCAGCTGGTTGCGCGCGGCGGCCACGTGGAGCTTGTCGATCACGTCGGCCACCTGCTCGCGTTCGCTGCGCAGTTGTTCGTCGATCAGCGCCTGCACATGCTTCAGGGCGCGCTCGTGGGCCTGCGGGTCGGCATCGACGTGGGTCACCAGCTCGTGGATCGGGGTGTCGAGCGCGGCCAGGAAGGCGCGCAGCCGGGCATCGTGCGCCTGGGTGTAGCCCAGCGTGTGGCTGGCGATCAGGTTGAGCAGTTGCCAGGTGGGGTGGTGGTAGTCGTCGAGCAGCTTGGTGTCGGACAGCGCCATGCCCAGCACGCTGGCCTGCAGGCGCCCCAGCACGGCGCGCACCTCGGGCAGCAGGCGCGGGTCGGTGAGGATCTTGTCGAACAGCTGCGCGAGCAGGGCCACCACCTCGCGGTCTTGATCGTGGCGGGCGGCCGCGAGCAACGCGCTCTCATGGGCGCGGATCAGGTTTTCGGCGGGGGGGGCGGGCTGACCGGAGGGCGGCGTCCAGGCGCCGGGCTCCTGCTGCCGCTGGTCTTGCGTCAGCTGTTGCAGCACCGCGTCCAGCCGCGCCTGGGCCTGGCTGCTCAGCACCGCGCCGCCTGGTCCGTTGAGTGACAGCAAGTGGCCTTCGAGGCGCTCCCACCCGGCGGCAGCGCCTGCCGACGTGCCTCCGCCGGGGCTGCCGCCGAAGCCGCCCACGCCCGGGCCGGCGGTGCGTTGCCAGACTTGGGCTGCGCCGGTGCCAGCGATGACGGGCGCCTGCGCGCCGCCGCGAGCTTGCCAGGCGGCGGCGCGCAGGTCGTCGAACGCGCCGGGCCGGGTGACATCGAAGCCCGAATGCGGCGGGTCGGCTTCGCGGCCGGCCGACGGGGTGAGCACCGCGCGATAGGCGGCCGGGCGCACGCCCCAGGCTTCGAGTTGGCGCAGCGCGTCGGCGTAGACGGTCTTGAGTCGCGCCGCCAACGGCTGGCTGATGGCGCGCATCAAGGCCAGCCGCGCGGCGGAGGTCAGCCCCAGGGTCTGGATGCTGGCCCACAAGGCGCGGGCGATCACTTCGGGGCGGATCGGGTTGGCGTCGGGGCGCACGGTGGCGTCGCCGCGCAGCGTGGACGTGCGCGCCATCAGCTCCTGCAATTCGGCTTCGGCCTGGTTCTCGGCCAGCTGGATGGCGCGCAGCACTTCGATGTCTTGCTCGGCCTCGTCGGCATCCACCAGCGACCAGCTGTTGATGTCGTTGCCCAGCGTGCGCGCGGCGTGGCCGCGGGATTCGTCCATCGCGCTGTCGATCCGCTGGCGCAGCTCGACCACGAAGCCGTCGATCAGGCGGCGCGACGAGCCCTGCAGCGCGATGACGGCCTGGCCGACCGCCTCGCGCGGGTGCGAGACGAGCGCCGGATTGTGCGAATCGAGCAGCGCCTGGAGAGCGTCTTGCGACACGTCGTGCAGCCAGCGCGGCGCGTGGGTGAGGGCGTCTTCGACGAAGCGTTGCAGCGGCCCGGGTGCGGTCATGCCGCCGACTTTAGCCCAAGCGCTTCATTTCCAGCGCGGCATTTGAGCCACAGCAAGGCTGGAGGAAAAAGAGCCGCATTGCTGCGGCTCTTTTCAGGGGGCTTGAGCGCGAGGCTCAGGCGCCGGGCATTACATGTCCATGCCCATGCCGCCCATGCCGCCGGGCATGCCGCCGGCTGCGGGAGCGTCTTCCTTCGGCGCTTCGGCCACCATGCACTCGGTGGTCAGCATCAGCGAGGCCACCGAGGCGGCGTTTTGCAGCGCGGTGCGGGTCACCTTGGTCGGGTCCAGGATGCCCATCTCGATCATGTCGCCATAGGTGTCGTTGGCAGCGTTGAAGCCGTAGTTGCCCTTGCCGGCCAGCACGGCGTTGATCACCACCGAGGGCTCGCCACCGGCGTTGGCCACGATCTCGCGCAGCGGGGCTTCGATCGCCTTGAGCACCAGCTTGACGCCAGCGTCCTGGTCGGCGTTGTCGCCAGAGATGGCGCCCGCCGCTTGCTTGGCGCGCAGCAGGGCCACGCCACCGCCAGCCACGATGCCTTCTTCGACGGCAGCGCGAGTGGCGTGCAGCGCGTCTTCGACACGAGCCTTCTTCTCTTTCATTTCGACTTCGGTGGCAGCGCCGACCTTGATCACGGCCACGCCGCCAGCCAGCTTGGCCACGCGCTCTTGCAGCTTCTCGCGGTCGTAGTCGCTGGTGGCTTCTTCGATCTGCACGCGGATCTGCTTGACGCGGGCTTCGATGTCAGCCGCAGCGCCGGCGCCGTCGATGATGGTGGTGTTTTCCTTGCCCACTTCAACGCGCTTGGCTTGGCCCAGGTCGGCCAGGGTGACCTTCTCGAGCGTCAGGCCGACTTCTTCGGCGATGACCTTGCCGCCCGTCAGGATGGCGATGTCTTCGAGCATGGCCTTGCGACGGTCGCCGAAGCCCGGAGCCTTGACGGCCACGACCTTCAGGATGCCGCGGATGGTGTTGACCACCAGAGTAGCCAGCGCTTCGCCATCGACTTCTTCAGCGATGATCAGCAGCGGACGACCGGCCTTGGCCACTTGCTCCAGCGTGGGCAGCAGATCGCGGATGTTGCTGATCTTCTTGTCGAACAACAGCACGAACGGGTTGTCCAGCAAGGCGGCTTGCTTTTCGGGGTTGTTGATGAAGTAGGGCGACAGGTAGCCGCGGTCGAACTGCATGCCTTCGACGACGTCCAGCTCGTTGTTCAGGCTCTTGCCGTCTTCAACGGTGATCACGCCTTCCTTGCCGACCTTGTCCATGGCTTCGGCGATGATGCCGCCGACGTCGGCGTCAGAGTTGGCCGAGATGGTGCCGACCTGGGCGATTTCCTTGCTGGTGGTGGTGGCCTTCGAGGCCTTCTTCAGCTCGGCGACCAGGGCGGCAACCGCCTTGTCGATACCGCGCTTCAGATCCATCGGGTTCATGCCGGCGGCCACGTACTTCATGCCTTCGCGCACGATGGCTTGAGCCAGCACGGTGGCGGTGGTGGTGCCGTCGCCAGCGTTGTCAGACGTCTTGGAAGCGACTTCCTTGACCATCTGGGCGCCCATGTTCTGGAGCTTGTCCTTCAGTTCGATTTCCTTGGCCACGGACACACCGTCCTTGGTCACGGTGGGGGCGCCGAACGAGCGCTCGAGCACCACGTTGCGGCCCTTGGGGCCCAGGGTGACCTTGACTGCGTTGGCCAGGATATTCACGCCTTCGACCATGCGGTGACGGGCGTCTGCGCCGAAAACGACGTCTTTAGCTGCCATTTAGATTTCTCCGAATTTCAAGAATTGGGTGGGGTGAGAGTGATCGATGCTCGATTACTTCTCGACGACGGCGAACAGGTCGTCTTCTTTCATGACCAGCAACTCTTCGCCATCGACCTTCACGGCCTGGCCCGAGTACTTGCCGAACAGCACGCGATCGCCGACCTTCACGTTCAGGGCGACGAAATCGCCCTTGTCGTTGCGCTTGCCCGGGCCCACGGCCAGGACTTCGCCTTGATCAGGCTTCTCGGCGGCGGCGTCGGGGATGACGATGCCCGAAGCGGTCTTGGTTTCTTGTTCGAGGCGCTTGACGATCACGCGATCATGCAAGGGACGAAGTTTCATTTCAGCTCCTAAGTCGTAGCTTGGTCATGGATCCACTTGGATCCGCATGGATATGGAACAAGGTGTGAGTGTGTGCTCACGTTCCAATGGCTGGCGCGAGGGTGCGCCGCCATCAGCGGTGTTAGCACTCGGTTTGGTTGAGTGCTAATGGATTGAATTATAGGGACGCTTGCCCGGCTTTCAAGAGGCGGCAAAGGTTTTGACCTGGGTGGTCGGGCGTGAAAACTTGGGGTTGAGCCGTGTCGTGATGGCCGGTGAGAACTGATGGCGCTCAATTCGGTAACAGAATGGCCGAAAAGGTTAGGGCGGCCACGTCATGGCCGTTTGGTAGATTGCCCGGACGGTTCTTGGTTCGTCGGTTGGCACCATACGAGCACATTCATGCTGAAAAAGATCCCCGTGTCCCAGCTTGCGCAAGGCATGTTCATTCATGCTTTCGAGGGCTCGTGGGTGGACCACCCGTTCTGGCGTACCAAGTTCGTGATCCGCGACGACGCCACCTTGCGCAAGGTGTGGAGCAGCGGCGTCAAGGAATGCTGGATCGATACCTCGCAGGGCAGCGACGTGTCCGCGCCCGAGTCCGAAGGGGTGACGCCGCTGCGCGCGGTGCCTGAGATCATCTCGCGATCGCAGCCGGCCGAGCCCGAACCCGTAGAGCGCCCCGAAATCGGCGAGCCGACGTCGATGTCCGAGGAAATCAAGCGGGCGACGGTGCTGTGCAAGCGCTCGAAAGAGGCCGTGCAGTCGATGTTCAAGGAGGCCCGGCTGGGCAAGGCGGTGGACGCCGAGGCCTGCATGCCGCTGGTCAACGACATCGCCGATTCGGTGTACCGCAACCCCGGCGCGCTGGTGAGTCTGGCCCGGCTGAAGACGGCTGACGAATACACCTACATGCATTCCGTGGCGGTGTGCGCGCTGATGGTGTCGCTCGGACGGGCGCTCAATCTGGACGAAGCCCAGTGCCGCGAGGCCGGTCTGGCGGGCCTGCTGCACGATCTGGGCAAGGCGGCCACGCCGCAGGAGGTGCTCAACAAGCCGGGCAAGCTGACCGCCGAAGAATTCGAGATCATCAAGCGGCATCCGGTGCTGGGCTACGAGATGCTGCTGACGGGCAAGTCCGTCAGCCCCGGCGCGCTTGACGTGTGCCGGCACCACCACGAGCGCATGGACGGCACGGGCTACCCCGACCGGCTGCCCGGCGATCAATTGACCTTGCTGGCGCGCATGGGCGCGGTCTGCGATGTCTACGACGCCGTCACGTCGAACCGGCCTTACAAGGCGGGCTGGGATCCGGCCGAATCGATCGCGCAGATGGCCTCCTGGAAGGGACACTTCGACCCCATGGTGTTCCAGGCTTTCGTGAAGAGCCTGGGTATCTACCCGACGGGCTCGCTGGTACGCATGCAGTCGGGCAAGCTGGCGGTGGTGGTGGAGCAGAACCCGCATGCCCTGACGGCGCCGAAGGTCAAGGCGTTCTTCTCGATCAAGTCGGAGATGCCGATCGCGACCGAGATCCTGGATCTGTCGAAATCGAGCTGTCGCGACCGCATCGAGGCGCGCGAATCGCCGGCGAAGTGGAAGTTCTCGCACCTCGACGAGCTCTGGGCAGGCGACGAGGCGGCCAAGCGGCGCTGACGCCCCGCGTCGGGCGTCTCAAGCCTGGGCCAACCGGCCCGATTCGGCTTGCAGACGGGCCAGGGCGGCCCGGTATTCGGTGGGCGGCAGGATGCGCCAGCGCGCGCGCAGGGCGTCGAGGCTGTCCGCCAGCATGTCTTCGATTGGTTGCCCGGGGATCCAGGCCGCATACCGGCCGTGGCGGTAGGCCTGGCGCACGGCGCGGGTCACTTCGGGCAAGGCCAGGTTGCGGCGCATCTGCAGCGAGCCCACCAGGGCCAGCGCTCCGAAGCTGCGGGTGCCTTGCTGGGGGTAGCAAAACGCCATCATGCACAGCTCGCCCAGCAGGTCGCGGCCGTAGCCGGTCAGCACGTGAAAGAGGTCGTGCATGTCGCGCAGTCGGTTGCACAGAAAGGCCTCGTCAGACGAATCGCCTTCAGCGAAGCGCTGGGGCTGCGCCACCAGTGCCGCGCGCTCGGCCACGCTGGGCGGCTCGGCGCGCATGAATTCGGCGTAGCCGCGCCCCAGCGAGTCGCGCGGCAGCAGATCCAGCGCGGCGCGGTTTTGCAGGATGGCGGCCAGCGAGCGGCGCTGTTGCAGCACCTTGCCGCCCGTCGGGTGGCGGCTGAAGCGTTGCACCAGGCGTGCGCCAGAGCGACCGCGCAGGGCTTCGGTGAGCAGCCAGAACTGCTGCGCGTCTTGCGGGTCGTGGCGAAGCCGGCGCAGGGCCCGCAGCGCGATCAGCGGCTGGATGCGCGGGCTGTCGTCCTCGGTGGCGTGCATGACGGGCTCCCTCTGTTTTTGTTGAAGGAGCACTGTCGCCCAGGTGTCACGCCTTGATTTTCGGGATAACCCTGTGTCCCCACCTAAGGGGGCGAGGGCAAGGGGGCGGACGTGACGACTTGTGTCGCATCGGGCCGGTCAGCCGGCGGGGTTGTCGCTTTCGCGCAGCACCGCCAGCGCTTCGTGCGACCACGCGACCCAGCCTTCTTCATAGCCCAGGCCGGTGCGCAGGATGAGGTGCTGGATGCGCGCCTCGCGGGTGGTCAGCTTGTCGGGGCTGAAGTCGCGTTGTTCGATGGCGCGGTAGGCCAGCAACTTGGCTTCGTGCATGGACAGGTGGCGCTCGATCTCGGCTTCGAGCCCGATCGGGCCCATGACGGCATCGGCCCGCAGCCGCACGATGAGTTCGTCGCGCAGGTCGGGGGCGGGCGATGGCTCCAGCGCCCAGCGGCGCAGCTCCTTCTTGCCGGCGGCCAGCACCGAATACAGCCGCTTGCGCGTCTTGCCGCCGTCGGGCGCGGCCTTGGAGGCGATCCAGCCGGCTGCCTCCATGCGCGCCAGCTCACGGTAGATCTGCTGGTGGGTCGCGTGCCAGAAAAAGCCGATGGACTTGTCGAAGCGCCGGGCCAGGTCGTAGCCGGACGAGGATTTTTCGAGCAGGGACGTAAGCAGGGCGTGGGCTAGCGACATGCCGGCAGTCTAGAGAGTCGAGTCTGACTATGCAACTCGTTGCATAAAAAAATGAGATCATCTATATTGCTGCAACTGGTTGCATAGTGGCCTGCACGGCCTGCAACCGTTTTGATCCGATGTATCGCTCCCATCGATTTTCATTAGAGAGACAACCCATGGCGACCTACCCCCACCTCCTGCAACCGCTCGACCTCGGCTTCACCACGCTGCGCAACCGCGTCCTGATGGGCTCGATGCACTTGGGTCTCGAAGAGGCGCCCAATGGCTTCGCCCGCATGGCGGCCTTCTACGCCGAACGCGCCGCCGGTGGCGTGGGCCTGATCGTGACCGGCGGCATTGCGCCCAACGACGCGGGGCGTGCCTACATGGGCGCGGCCAAGCTGACCACCGACGAAGAAGTCGAGCAGCACAAGCCGGTGACGCAGGCCGTGCACGCTGCCGGCGGCAAGATCGCCATGCAGATCCTGCACTCGGGCCGCTATGCCTTCCATCCGGCGCTGGTGGCGCCCAGCGCAATCAAGGCGCCGATCTCGCCGATGGCGCCGCACGAGCTGACTGCGGCCGAAATCGAGCAGACGATCGAAGACTACGCCCACTGCGCGGCCATGGCCCGGAAGGCGGGTTACGACGGCGTCGAGGTGATGGGCTCCGAGGGGTATCTGATCAACCAGTTCGTCGCGGCGCGCACCAATCAGCGCACGGATGAGTGGGGCGGTTCGTACGAGAACCGCATGCGCTTCGCGGTCGAGATCGTCAAGCGCGTGCGCGAGCGCGTGGGGCCCGACTTCATCATCATCTACCGCCTGTCGATGCTCGATCTGGTCGAGGGCGGTTCGAGTTTTGACGAGGTCGTGCAACTGGGCGTGGCCATCGAGGCCGCCGGCGCCACCATCATCAACACCGGCATCGGCTGGCACGAAGCCCGCATCCCGACCATCGCCACCAGCGTGCCGCGCGCCGCGTTTGCCTGGGTCACCGAGCAGATGAAGGGCAAGGTCAAGATCCCGCTCGTCACCACCAACCGCATCAACACGCCCGAGGTGGCCGAGCAGATCCTGGCCGATGGTCAGGCCGACATGGTGTCGATGGCGCGTCCGATGCTGGCCGATGCCGCGTTCGTCAACAAGGCGGCGGCCGGCAAGGCCGACGAGATCAACACCTGCATCGGCTGCAACCAGGCCTGCCTCGACCACATCTTCAGCGGCAAGATCACCTCGTGCCTGGTCAACCCGCGCGCCTGCAACGAGACCGAGATCCAGATCGTCCCGACCGCGAAGCAGAAGCGCGTGGCGGTGGTGGGTGCCGGCCCGGCGGGTCTGGCCGCCGCGACGACCGCCGCGCAGCGTGGTCACGCGGTGACGCTGTTTGAAGCCGACAAGGACCTGGGCGGCCAGTTCAACGTCGCCAAGCAGGTGCCCGGCAAGGAAGAGTTCTACGAGACGCTGCGCTACTTCCGCAAGCAGATCGAGCTCACGGGCGTCAGCGCCCGCTACAACACCCGCGTGTCGGCCGACGATCTCGTCAAGGGCGGCTTCGACGAGGTCATCCTGGCCACGGGCGTGGCGCCGCGCACGCCGGCCATCGAGGGCGTCAATCACCCCAAGGTGCTGAGCTACCTCGACGTGCTGCGCGACAAGAAGCCGGTGGGCCAGACCGTGGCCGTGATCGGCGCGGGCGGCATCGGCTTCGATGTGTCCGAATACCTCACGCACGAAGGTGAAAGCCCGTCGCTGAACATCACCAAGTTCAACGAAGAGTGGGGCATCGGCTCGACCGACACCCACCGTGGCGGGCTGGCCCAACCTCACGCGCCCAAGCCCGCGCGCCAGGTCTATCTGCTGCAGCGCAAGAGCAGCAAGGTGGGCGACGGCCTGGGCAAGACCACCGGCTGGATCCACCGCACCGCGCTGAAGAACCGCAACGTTCAGATGCTGGCGGGCGTCACCTACAACAAGATCGATGACGCCGGCCTGCACATCACCTACGACGGCAAGGACCAGGTTCTGCCGGTGGACAACGTGGTGTTGTGCGCGGGCCAGGAGCCCCTGCGCGAGCTGCAGGCGGGGCTGGAGGCGGCCGGCCTGAAGGTGACCTTGATCGGTGGCGCCGACGTGGCCGCCGAGCTCGACGCCAAGCGGGCCATCAAGCAAGGCATCGAAGTGGCGGCGGCGCTGTAACGCGGCGCGGCCATGTCGATGCCCAGTCAAACAACGGAGCAAGCAATGAGCGACTTCACCTCTGAAACGGTCACCATCACCGTTGACCAGCACGTTGCCACCGTGCGCCTGAACCGGGCCGACAAGGCCAACGCGATGAGCGCGGCGATGTGGCAAGACATCCGCAAGGCCTTCAACTGGGTCGATGCCCAGCCCGAGGTGCGCGTGGCGATTCTCGAAGGCGAAGGCAAGCACTTCACCTCGGGCATCGACCTGCAGATGTTCATGAACCTGCTGCCGCAGATCAAGAACGAGTGCGAGGCCCGCACGCGCGAGAACCTGCGCCGCGTGATCCTCGACATGCAGGACACGCTGACCAGCATCGAGCGCTGCCGCAAGCCTGTGCTCGCCGCCATCCACGGTGGCTGCATCGGCGGCGGCGTCGATCTGATCTGCTGCACCGACATGCGCTACTGCTCGGCCGATGCCTATTTCTCGATCAAGGAGATCGACATCGGCATGACGGCCGACGTCGGCACCCTCCAGCGCCTGCCCAAGCTCATCGGCGACGGCATCGTGCGCGAGCTGGCCTACACCGGCCGCAAGGTGGATGCCGCCGAGGCGCGCGAGCTGGGCTTGGTCAACCGCGTGTTCGACTCGCGCGAGGCCCTGCAGGCCGGCGTGCGCGAACTGGCGGCCACCATCGCCGCCAAGTCGCCCTTGTCGATTCGCGGCACCAAGGAGATGCTCAACTACTCGCGCGACCACTCGGTGGCCGACGGGCTCAACTACATCGCGACCTGGAACGCGGCGATGCTGATGTCCAACGACCTCACGGCCGCGATGATGGCGGGCATGAGCAAGCAGACGCCGACCTTCAAGGACTGAGCGGTCCGCGGCCCGGAGGGGGTAGCATCGTTGCTGATTCGACCGTTCCCGAGGCTAATCTCATGCGTTTGACCTTTCTCGGCGCCACCGGCACCGTCACCGGATCGAAAACCCTGGTCGAGGCGGGCGACAAGCGCATGCTCGTCGATTGCGGCCTGTTCCAGGGCTACAAGATGCTGCGCCTGCGCAACTGGGAGGCGCTGCCTTTCGACCCCGCCAGCCTCGACGCGGTGCTGCTCACCCACGCCCACATCGACCACAGCGGCATGCTGCCCCTGCTGACCAGGCAGGGTTTTCGCGGCCCGATCATCGCCACCAGCGCCACGGCCGATCTGTGCGAGATCCTGCTGCTCGACACCGCGCACTTGCAAGAAGAAGAAGCCGCCTACCGCAACCGCCACGCCGCCACCAAGCACCAGCCGGCCTTGCCGCTCTACACGGTGGAAGACGCCAAGGCCTGCCTCAAGCAGTTTCAGCGCGTGAGCGTCGGCTCCGTGGTGGATCTGGGCGGGGGCGTGCAGGTGCAGTACACGGCGGCGGGGCACATCCTGGGCGCGGCCAGCGTGCGAGTCGAGCACGGTGGCCGCAGCACGCTGTTCTCGGGCGATCTGGGGCGCGACGACGACCTCGTGATGCTGCCGCCCGCCACGGGGCAGCGGGCCGATTGGGTGGTCACCGAGTCCACCTACGGCGACCGATTGCACCCCGACAACGACCCGACTGAAGAACTCGGCGCCATCGTGCGGCGCACGGCGGCGCGCGGCGGCCTCGTCATCATCCCGGCCTTCGCGGTGGGGCGCACGCAAAGCCTGCTGTACGCGCTCTACAAGCTGCGCGAGCAGGGCGCCATTCCGTACATGCCGGTGATCCTCGACAGCCCCATGGGCATCAACGCCACCGAGCTCTACATGCGCCACGCCGGCGAACACCGCCTGAGCCATGAAGACTGCGAGCACATCACCCGCATGACACGGCTGGTGCGCTCGGTGGACGAATCGAAAGCGCTGCTCAACGAGCACGGCCCGCGCGTCATCATCGCCGGCAGCGGCATGGTCACCGGCGGGCGCGTGCTGCATCACCTGTTCCACCACGCCGGCGATGCCCACAACACCATCGTGCTCAGCGGCTTCCAGGCGGGGGGCACGCGCGGCGCCGATCTGCTGGCCGGCGAGCGCTCGATCAAGATCTTCGGCGACTACGTCAAGGTGCGTGCCGAGGTCGCGCAGATCGAAGGGCTGTCGGCCCACGCCGACCAGGCCGGCTTGCTCGGCTGGCTGAAGGCGCTGGAGCGTCCGCCCCAGCGCGTGTTCATCGTGCACGGCGAGCCCGCCGCCGCCGACCAGCTGCGCCGGCGCATCGACGAAGACCTCGGCTGGGACGCCTGCGTGCCCGACTACCGCGACACCGCCGAGCTCGGCGAGGCCGCCTATCGCGCCCACCGCGACGCGCCGCGCCGCAAGCCGCGCGCGGCCTCTTGATGCCTCCCCGGCAAGCGGCGCACACTATGTCGCAGCCATTGATCCGCCAGGATCGCCCGGCTTCTTGAAACGACCTTCACAGGAGATCTTCATGCCTGCGCCCCGCGTACCCGCCTCCCCGCTTGATGCCGCCACCGTCGCCACGCTGCATGAGCGCTTGCAGCAAATGGAGCGCGATCTGCAGGCGGGCATCGCCCATCAGCGATCGCAACTGGCCACGCACGACGCAGCCACGTCGAACGCCTTCGTGGCCGGCAACGAAGGGGCGCTGACCAGCGAGTCCGACGACGAGGCGCTGGCCATGCTGTCGCACGAAGAGATCGAGTGGGCGGCAGTGCAGGCGGCGCTGGCACGCATCAAGGACGGACGCTACGGTTCGTGCGCGCAATGCGACGAGCCAATCGGCCGCGAGCGTCTGATGGCCGTTCCCTATGCCACCTTGTGCGTGGCGTGCCAGCAGTCGGACGAATCGCGCGGCCATGGCGGGCAGGCGCGGGCGCGCTGAAAGCGCCCCTCATGAGGGCTTGTCCTCGTTGGCTGGACAGGCGGGGGCAGGCTCTCTTGTCAAAGCAAAAAGGCGTGTGCTACGGTTGAATCAAAGCCAATAAAAATCAGATTCGACACGCTGTTCAGAAGCAGTCCTGGCCCCCGAGGCCGGCGGACTCGAAAGGTGCAGTAGGCGTGTGTGTGGCGACCGGGTGACCCGCCCGATCGCCGGGTTCGAAGAAAGAGGAGACCATGATGGCAACCTTGTTTCCGGACTCGCTTGGCGGAGATCTCCGTTCCCCGCTCGATCTGACGATGCTCTTGCTGCTTGAAGAGCGTTTGCACGACTTCAGCCGACAGTTGTCCGACCGCATCAAAGAGCAACGCGGGCAACTCGCCACCGAACTGTTGCCCTCCGTCGCCGGCAACAAGCTGGCGCACTTCGGCGCCGAGGCCATCCTGGCGCGAGTCGATTCCGATATCGCCGTGGCCGAAGACCGCCGCGACAACGATTGGGCCAACGATGCCCTGAGCAGCCTCAGCCGTGCCCAGCACGAATTGCAGGCCGTGCAAGAAGCGCTCAAGCGCATCCGCGAAGGCTTGTACGGCTGGTGCAAGCAATGCGGCGAACCCATCGCCCGCGACCGCCTGCTGGCGCTGCCCTATGTGTGTCTGTGCGATGTCTGCCAAGGCAAGACGCGACGCAGCCACGGGGTGCTGAGCCCCGTGCATTGATCGCGTCGCATCGTTGACGAGGCTGGCGGCTCAAGCGTGCAGGCGGCTGTGGCTGGGCACGCTGGCGAGCAAGAACTCCATCTGGTCGGCCAGGATGCGCCGGCCGCGCAAGATCATGTCTTCGTGCAGGCTCGGCACGTAGGGTAGGTACATCAGGCTCCAGCCCAGCTCTTCGGGCGTGCGGTTGCCCTTGCGGCCATTGCAGGGGCGGCAGGCCGTGATGCAGTTCATCCAGGTGTCGGCGCCGCCGCGCGAGGTGGGGCGGATGTGCTCGCGCGTGAGGTGGTCGGCATGAACGCGGTGACCGCAGTAGGCGCAGACGAAACGGTCGCGGGCAAACAGCTTGGGGTTGGACAGCGCCGGTTGCTGGCGCCAGGCGCGCGACGGAATGGCGCCACGCACGGCGATGATCGGGTGGACTTCAATGCGCGACTGCACGCCGGTGCGGCGTTGGATGCCGCCGCGCAGCACCGCGAAGGGGTTGCCCAGCGTCCAGGCCACTCCGTCCGATGCGTAGATCACGGCGGCTTCTCGGGCCGTGATCCAGGCTTGCGGGCGTCCTGAGACATCGAGTTGCAGCACGTCCATGATCTGAGCCACCTGGTCCTTCCTGTCGTTTGAACCATTGCACAGGGCGACGCATCGGCGCGAGGCGCATGCGTCGCTGATACGGCCGATGGTAGAGCAAGGTCGATGACAGACTCAACCGTGGCTGCCCGCGTCGAACGGCGTGCGTGGCCTGCACGTCAGCCCCCTAGAATGGTTTGATGATCTTTTGCTTCAAACCCGCGCGGTGGCGCATGGTTTCGTTGGTGCTGGGCGGCTGGGCCTGGATGACCGGGGCGCAGGCGGTGCCGTCGGCGGCTTCGTCGCCCACGACTGCACCGGTCGCGGCGTCGGCTCCAGCGGGCGCGGCTTCGGCGGCGCCGGTGGTGTCGGCCTCGGCGCAGCGCCTCTACGAGCAGGCCCGCCACCAGCTCGTGCAAGTGCGTACCCTGCTGCGCGGGCAGGACAGCCAGTCCTCGGTCGGCTCCGGGTTCTTCGTCGGCGCCGAGGGGCTGATCATCACCAACTACCACGTCGTCAGCCAGGTGGCCTTGCAGCCGCAGCGCTATCGCCTCACCTACGCCGGGGTCGATGGCCGCCAGGGCGCGCTCGATCTGCTGGCCTTCGACGCCGCCCACGACGTGGCGGTGGTGCGGCCCGTCGAGCCGGTCAAGCCGGCGATCCAGGGGCTGGCCTTTCGACCGCGCCAGACCCCGCCCGACAAAGGCGAGCGCATCTACTCGCTGGGCAACCCGCTCGACGTGGGCTTCGCCGTGGTCGAAGGCACCTACAACGGCTTGGCCGAGCGCGGCTTCTACCCGACCATCTTCTTCAGCGGCTCGCTCAACCCGGGCATGAGCGGCGGCCCGGCGCTCGACGGCTCCGGGCAGGTGATGGGCGTGAACGTGGCCACGCGGCTCGACGGTCAGCAGGTGAGCTTTCTGGTGCCCGCCGAATTTGCCGAGAACCTCGTGGCGCGCGCTCGAAGCGCCAAGCCGATCCGCGAGGCGGCCTACCCCGAGTTGACGCGTCAGCTGCTGGCTCACCAAGAGGGCCTGACGGCGCGCTTCATGGCCCAGACCTGGCGCTCGGCCGGTCACCCTCGCTACAAGATCCCGGTGCCGCAGGAGACCTTCATGCGCTGCTGGGGCAGCAGCACGCCGCCCGACGCCAAGGGGCTCGAATACGAGCGCTCCGACTGCGCGATGAACCAGTCGCTGTTCGTCACCGGCGGCATGGACACCGGCAACCTCTCGGTGCGCCACGAAACCTACGACGGCCGCAAGCTCGGCACCTGGCGGTTCGCGCGCCAGTACTCGCAGAGCTTTCGCAACGAGTTCTTCAGCGGCGGGCGGCAGCGCACGGCGGCGCAGTGCAGCGAGCGCTTTGTCGACCGCGACGGCCTGCCGCTGCGCGCCGTCGTGTGCCTGAACGCCTACAAGAAGCTGCCCGGCCTGTACGACGTGGGCGTGCTGGTGGCTACGCTGGATGCCAAGACCTCGGGCGCGCAAGGTCGCTTCGACGCCCGCGGCGTCAGCTTCGACAACGCGCTCAAGCTCGCCGATTTCTATCTCAAGGGTTACGGATGGACTCAAGCACCCCGGTCGCGCTGATCGAGCGTGTGGATCGCGACGGCCACGTGCTGCAAAGCACGCCCGTCTACCGCTGGCCGCTGCGTATCGGGCGCGCATTCGAGTCCGACTTCGTGCTCGACGACCCGCATGTGGCCGCGCACCATGCCGTGCTCGACGAAGTGGGCGGCGTGCTGCAACTCAGCCTCGGTCAGACCATCAACGGCGCCATGGTGGGCTCGCACCACCTGCAGGCCGGGCAAAGCCGCGCGCTCGACCCAGGCCAGGCCTGGCGCATCGGCTCGACCCGGCTGCGCGTGCGCCGCGCCGCCGACCCCGTGGCGCCCGAGCGGCCGCTGGCTCGGCACCTGGCGCTCACCGCCACCACGCCCGCCGTCACGGCCTGGGGTTCGCTGGTGCTGTGGGGCCTGGCGACCTTGCTCTGGATGCTGGGCGAGCAATGGCTGGGCAACGACCCCGGCACGCCGATCACCAGCTACCTCACCGCGTCGCTGGCCATGGTCATGGGCGTGGGCACCTGGGCGTTCTTCTGGGCGCTGGGCAGCAAGCTGTTCCAGGGCCATCTCGACTACCCCACGCATCTGCGGCTGGCCTTGCGCTACGGGCTGCTGTGGTCGGTGGTGGTGGCCGTGTTGCCGACGCTGGCCTTCATGACCGGCTGGACGGGCCTGTCGCGCGTGGCCGATGCCGTGGGCGCCCTGGTGCTGTGCGTGCTGGTGTGGTCGCATCTCAGCCTGATCCTGCCCGGGCATCGTCAGGCGCTGGTGGCGGGCATGGCGGCGCTGTACATCAGCGGGCTTGGCCTGAACATCTGGTTCAACGAGCAACGCACGGGGCGGGTGTTCTCGGAGCTGTACGCGTCCACCCTGCTGCCGCCGTCCTGGCGTCTGGCCTCGGCCGGCGCGCCCGCGGCGCTGCTGCAAGACGCCCGCGCCCTCAAGGCCCAGCTCGATCGGCAGGCCAAGGACGACAACGCCGACGACGTTGGCGAGGCAGCGGACGCTGACTGAGCGCACGCGGTTGCGGTCTTAGGGATGGATCGCCGGGGCGCCCGGCCTCAGCATGAGCGCGAGATCGGCTGGCTTGATCTCGCGTGGGTGCCGTGCCTCGATGTCATATCGCAGGGCGCGGTCGATTCCTGAGGCGTCAAGAATGAGGGCGACGATGAGCGCAAGCAGCACCAACGGCAATGGGCAGCTGGGCTGGCCCTGGACGGTCAGCTGGCCGCTCGAAAACGGCGGCATGCCGAGCTTCAATTTCGCGCCCGAGCGCCTGTGGCAGCCGATCAATCCGGGCTGGAATTTCGGCAACGTCATCATCAACGGCAGCAATTCGAGCGCGCCCGAGTTGGAGCAGACCATCGTCAGCCGCCACAGCTATGGTCGCCAGATCGGGCGTCTGGTCGACGCGGTCAAGGTGCTGGTCGACAAGGTGCCGGGCGCGAAGACCGACCAAGGCGTCAAGGACTTCTTGAAGCTGGTGAATGAGCTGCGCGACATTCGCGAAGAGTCCCGGCACGAGCGCCTGGCGCGGCTGCGCGATCAGCTCAGCGCACTCAAGGCAGAAGACCCCGCCGCCTGGGCCAGCCTGATGCAGGCTGGTCGTTGAGCCGGGCACGGCGCGCTACAGCGCCAGCACCTTCAGCCCGGTGATCGTGCTGATGCGCGCCGCCACGATCGAGGCTTCGGCATCGTCGGGCGTGCTGCCCAGGTGCAGGTTGTCGAACCAGCCGCGGTGCAGCGCGATGGCGTAGCCGGACACGTGGCCGCTGTCGTCGTGCAGCGCGCGCACATCCACCGAATGCAGCTGCTCAAAGCGCGCCAACACGCGGTCGCCGCGCAGCACCACGCGGCGGGCGGCGTCGAAGGTGTGGGTGCGCGTCGTCCAGAGCCAGCCCGACTCGATCACCAGCCGGGCGGGGGAGTCGAGCCGGATGTGCAGCCCGCCCGCGCCGCCCTGCTGCAGCAGATTCCACAGTCGCGTGAACAACGCGGGAGCGGACATCGGTCAGGAGGGGATCGGCTGCCGGCTTACTCGGCCGCCTTGGTGGTCTTCTTGGCGGCGGCTTTCTTGGCGGCGGGGCGCGGCGCGCGGGGCTCGAACTCGAAGCCGACCTTGCCGTCCTTGGCGTTCCACACCAAAAACGCCTTGAACTTGCGCCGCGTCTTGTTCGACACGAAGTTCTCGAGCAGATCGGTCTTGCCGCCGTGCAGCAGCTTG
>NZ_JAYSBZ010000029.1:0-37679 GCF_041915145.1 Aquabacterium sp.
GGCGCGGCATGCACGATGCCCGTGCCGTCTTCGGCGCTCACGTAGTCGGCCAGGTAGATCGGCGCCTCGCGGTCGTAGCCGGCATCAACGTGGGCCAGCGGGTGCTTGAACTTCAAGCCTTCGAGCTTGGCGCCCGGCGTGGTGGCGAGCACCTTCACCTGGTCGGGCTCGAAGCCATAGCGCGCAGTGGCCTTCTCGACCAGCGACTCGGCCAGCACCAACAAGCCCTTGGGCGTCTCGACCAGCGCGTAGCTCAGCTCGGGGTGCACGTTGAGCGCCTGGTTGGCCGGGATGGTCCAGGCGGTCGTCGTCCAGATCACCGCGAAGGCGTCCTGGCTCAGGCTGCCCAGGCCGAAGGCTGCTGCCAGCTTGGCCGGTTCGGCACTCAGGAAGGCCACGTCGAGCGTCTGCGATTTCTTGTCGGCGTATTCGATCTCGAACTCGGCCAGCGACGAGCCGCAGTCGAAGCACCAGTAGACCGGCTTCAAGCCGCGATAGACGTAGCCGCGCTCCATGATTTTTTTCAGCGCGCGGATCTCGTTGGCCTCGTTACCGAAGTCCATCGTGCGATACGGGTTGGCCCAATCGGCCAGCACGCCCAGGCGCTTGAAGTCGGTGCGCTGGCCGTCGATCTGCTCGCCGGCGTAGACACGAGCCTTGGCCTGCACGTCGTCGCGGCTGAGGTTGCGGCCGAAGGTCTTCTCGATCTGGTTCTCGATCGGCAGCCCGTGGCAGTCCCAGCCCGGCACGTAGATGGCGTCGAAGCCGGCCAGCTGGCGTGCCTTGACGATCATGTCCTTCAGGATCTTGTTGACGGCGTGGCCGATGTGGATCTGGCCGTTGGCATAGGGCGGGCCGTCGTGCAGCACGAACTTGGGCGCGCCGCAGCGGGCGTCGCGCAGCTTCTTGTAGAGGCCCTGGTCTTCCCATTCCTTGGCCCAGCCCGGCTCGCGCTTGGGCAGGTCGCCGCGCATCGGGAAGGGCGTATCGGGCATGTTCAGCGTGGCGCGGTACTTGCCTTCGTTGTTCGCGGACTTGTCTTGGCTCATGGACGTTCTCGTCGGGCGGAACGCACCCCAACTGTCAGCGGTTGAGGTCGTTGCGTTCCTGGGGAAATTCGAAATCGGCCGCACCCCGCAGCGCGGGTGGCAGCCAGCTTGGCGGTCAGACGGCGCGCGTCAAATTCGATCGCGGGTGGTCTGGCGCTTCACCGAGGCGTGGGTGGCATGAGCCGCCAGATAGGCGCGGGCATTGACCACGTCCTGCGCGATGGCAGCGGTCAAGGCTTCGAGGCCGTCGTAGCGGGCCTCATCGCGCAGTTTGTGCAGCAGTTCCACCTCGACGATTTTACCGTAGCCCCCCTCGGGGCCGAGTTCGGCCGGCCAGTCGAAGCAATGCACCTCGAGCAGGACCCGGCCGGCGTCTTCGATGGTGGGCCGCACGCCCAGCGAGGCCACGCCGTCGATGGGCTGCTCGGTCAGGCCGTGGGTGCGTACCGCGAAGATGCCGGTGACGGCGGGTTTGGCGTGGCCGAAGCGCAGATTGAGGGTGCGAAAGCCGTCGGTGCCGCCTGCCGTGGAGGCGCCCAGGCTGCGGCCCAGTTTGCGGCCATGGATGACGTGGCCGCTGATGCTGTAGGTGCGCCCCAGCAGCGCGGCTGCCTGCTGCATGTCGCCGGCGGCCAGAGCGTCGCGCACCGCCGAGCTGGACACGCGCAAGCCGTGCACCTCGTAGCTGAGCATGCGGGCCACGTCGAAGCCGTGGCGGCCGCCGGCCGAGTCGAGCAGGTCGTAATCGCCCGCCCGCTTGGCGCCGAAGCGGAAGTCATCGCCCACCAGCACGTATTGCGCGCCCAGGCCGTCCACCAGCACGTTCTGGATGAAGGCCTCGGGCGAGAGGCTGGCCAGATGCTGGTCGAACGGCACCACCACGGCCTGGTCGATGCCGCAGCGTTGCAGCTCCAGCAGCTTGTCGCGCAGCGTGGCGATGCGAGTCGGCGCGCCGGTGAGCTGACCCGACAGCCGGGCGAAGTAGTCGCGCGGGTGCGGCTCGAAGGTCAGCACGGTGCTGGGCAGGCCGCGGTGCCGGGCTTCGTTGCGCAGCAAGGCCAGCATGGCCTGGTGCCCGCGGTGCACGCCGTCGAAATTGCCGATCGTCAACGCGCAGGCCGGAGCCAGCGCCGCATGGTTGAAGCCTCGAAAGATGCGCATGGAGCGGATTATCGGGCTAGGAATTGCCCGACATCCCCCGCTCAATTCGTGGCATCGCTCACACCCCGGCCCGCATAGGATGGTTCGCACCATTCGACCAGCGCGACCCGCGCCACCGGCCGCCGCTCATCCATGCCATCCCTGCGCTCCATTCCACGTCTGCCCTTGCTGGCCGCCGCCGTCTGCGCCGCGGTCATGCTGGTGCTGCAAGGCGTCAACTACGCGCTGGTATCCAGCCACCTGGAGCGTCAGGCCCGCCTGGGCGTGCGCAATCAGCTGCTGAACGCCGCCCCCAGCCTGGACACCCTGCTCGAGCAGCGCGCCCTGCAGATGCTCGACGCCGCCCGCACGGTGAGCGTGCAACCCGGCTTCATCGCCGCCGCCACCCACGGCGACGCCAGCGTGCTGCAGCCCGCCTTGAGTCAGCTGAGCGAGCGACTGGGCAGCGACACCGTGGCGCTCACCGATGGCAACGGCCTGCCGCTGTCGAACGCCTCGACGACCACCGCGCAGTTGCTCAAGGCCATGCAATCGACCACCCCGCTGCCGCGCGACCAGGACGACGAGCCCGTGCGACACATGGTGCTGGTCGACTGGCATCTGTATCAGCTGATCGCCGTGCCGGTGGCCAGCACGGGTTCGCCCCGCTGGCTGATCTGCGCCCAGCCCGTCACCCAGACCACTCTCGCCCAGTGGCGCAAGACCGCCGGCGGCGAGACCGCCCTGCTGGTGCGCCAACCCAGCGGCACCTGGCATCTGATGCTCAGCACCTTCACGCCGCCCGAAGGTGGCTTGCCGGACAGCACCTGGGCCGAGATCAACCCGGCCAAGCGCAGCGCTCGCCGCACCGGCGGCCTGAGCGCGGCCAGCGTGTGGCTGCAACCGCGCATCCAGGATGCCGACTTCGACGCCCGCTTCACCCTGCTGACCGAAGGCGACCCCGGCAACGTCAACCAGGCCCAGGCCGGCGTGCTGGCCTTGGCGCCGGCTTCGGCCGCGCCCGACAGCCGCGACGCGCTGCTCGGCCTGCTGCTGCCGCTGTCGCTCGTGGGCACGGGGCTGGTCGCCATCGCTGCCTTTCTGATCACCCGGCCCACCATCACCATGGTGCGCCGGCTCACGGCCTGGGCCAACAGCCAGCAAAACGGCCAGTCCAAGTCACCGCCCAAGAGCCGCGGGCTCGGCGAGGTGAGCGAGCTGAGCCGATCGCTCGAAGCGCTGCAAAAGGCCACGCGCGAGCGCGAGGCCGAGATCATGCACCTGGCCTACCGCGACACCCTCACCGGCCTGCCCAACCGCGAGAAGTTTCGCAACGAACTGCGCAAGGTGGTAGCCAAGGCCATCGAGGCCAACGCGCCCTGCTCCATCCTGGTGATGGACCTGGACCGCTTCAAGCACGTCAACGACGTGCTCGGCCACGGCTTCGGCGACCGCCTGCTGCGCATGGTGGCGCAACGCCTGCGCGACGAGGTGCTCGACGGCTCGATGCCGCTGGCCCGGCTGGGCGGCGACGAATTCGCGGTGCTGCTCAAGCGGGCCGACACCCCAGCCGCCAAGAAGGTAGCCAAGCACATCCTGCACGCGCTGGAGCGCCCGCTGCAGCTCGACGACCACACCATCGACCTGGCAGCCGGCATCGGCATCGCCAGTTGCCCCGCGCACTCGACCGACGCCGACGAGCTGCTCAGCCGCGCCGAGATCGCGATGTACGCCGCCAAGCAGCAGCAAAGCGGCATCGTGATCTTCCAGCCCACGCTCGACGCGGGCAGCCAGGCCTCGCTGTCGCTGCTCAGCGAGCTGCGTCGCGCCGTCGACGAGAGCCAGCTGCGGCTGTTCCTGCAGCCCAAGGTGGATCTGCGCACGGGCCAGGTGATCGGCGCCGAGGCGCTGGTGCGCTGGCAACACCCGCAGCGCGGCATGGTGCCGCCCACGCAATTCATTCCGTTCGCCGAGCAGACCGGCTTCATCCGCAAGCTCAGCATGTGGATGGTTGAGCACACCGCGCGCGCCTGGCGCGACCTGTATCAGCAGGGTCTGGAGATCAAGATCTCGGTCAACCTCTCGACCCGCGACCTGCTCGATCAAGACCTGCCCGGCAAGCTCGAACACATCATTCGGCAATACGGCGTGCACCCCGGCGCCCTGGTGCTGGAGATCACCGAGAGTGCCACGATGGACGACCCCGACCGGGCGCTTCACACGCTGGCCAACCTGCACCGCCTGGGCCTGCGCCTGTCGATCGACGACTTCGGCACGGGCTACTCGTCGCTGGCCTATCTCAAGCGGCTGCCGGTGGACGAACTCAAGATCGACAAGTCATTCGTGATGAAGATGGAAAGCGATCTCGACGACGCCAAGATCGTGCGCTCCACCATCGACCTGGCGCACAACCTGGGCTTGTCGGTGGTGGCCGAAGGCATCGAGAACGAGCAGACCTGGAAGCTGCTGGCCGGCCTGAAGTGCGACGAAGCGCAGGGCTACTTCATCGCCCGCCCGATGCCTGCCGAGCAGTTCTTCGACTGGGTGAAGGGCTGGCAGACGCCGCAAACCGAGAACGTGCGCCTCAGCACCGACTTCGCCAAGATGATCTGAGCGGGTCGTTCAGGGCGCAGGGCGTGCCGAACACGTCCGCCCCGCCCCGCAGCCAGCACCACTTGCCTGGCGCCAGATCGGGTGGCACGGTCACCGCGCCAAACGCACTGCGATGCAAGCCCTCGCAGCGGTTGCCCACCGCCGCCACCATGCGCTTGACCTGGTGGTACTTGCCCTGCACCAGCGTCAGGCGCAAATGGCAGGCGTCGGGGTCGCCCACCACCTCGGCCGCGTCGGCCAGCACCGGCTCGGGGTCATCGTTCAACACCACGCCCTTGAGCAGCGCCGCGCACTGGTCGGGCGTCACCGGGTATTTGGTCGTCACCTCGTAGACCTTGGGCACGTGGTGCTTGGGCGAGGTGAGCTTGTGCACGAGCTGGCCATCGTCGGTGAGCAGCAGCACGCCGGTGGTGTCCTGATCGAGCCGGCCGATCGGCTGCACGCCGCGCCGGCGCAGCGGCCAGGGCAGCAGCGCATGCACACCGGGCCAGTGCTTGGGCTTGAGCGAGCACTCGTAGCCGGCCGGCTTGTTCAACAGGATCAGCGCCTTCTCGTGATACGGCCACGCCTCGCCGCTCACCGTGAGCACGAGGTTGTCGGTGGGCACATCGGCGTCCGGGTCGTCCTGCACCACGCCATGGATCGACACGTCATCGTTCCAGACCAGGCCGTTGCATTCACGGCGCGTGCCGAAACCCTGAGAAAACAAAATGTTGGATAACTTCATGAATCGATCAGAAAACCGCCGTCTCAGAAGCGGCGGTCGAGCGTGAGCTTGTCGTTGTCGCGCTTCATCTGAAAGCGCGACAAGAAGCTGTTGCCCAGCAACACAGCGGGCATGGGCATGGGCAACACCACGGCCTCGACGTTGGAGATTTCCACGTCCTGCACGCGCACGGAGTTGAGCGTCAAGGCATAAGCCATCGCCTGGCCGTTGGCGGTACTGACCTGCACCGGCGAGGCGTTGCGCAGGTTGAGCCCGAGCCGCTCGGCGTCGCCGCGGCCAATTGCCACCTGCGAGGCCCCGGTGTCCACCACGAAGCGCACGCTCTGGCCGTTGATCAGGCCGCTGCTGAAAAAATGCCCGCCGTCGCCGGCCGTGAGCACGATCTGCGCGCCCCCGCCGTTGCCGCCCGACGAGCCCTTGAAGTTGACGGGCGCGCCGCCCATCGTCACGGTCTGGCGCTTGCCGCCAACCTCGATCACGGCGTCTCCCGCCCCGACGCTGACCACCTTGACGCCCTGAAAGGTGTCGCCCGCCGCCACCGCCTTGGGCGCGCTGCCATTGACCACCAGCAGCGCCTTGCTGCCCATGCTGCCGGTCATGGCCACGCTTTGCGCCCAGAGTGGCGTGACGGCGCCCAACAAGCCGGCGATCAGCGCGCCGCGACCAACGATGGCTCGTGCGGCGTCCGGCTTCATCGCGTCAGTCCCGGAAGTTGTTGAACGACAGCGGGACTTCGGTGATCTCTTTGCGCAGCAGCGCCATGGTGGTCTGCAAGTCGTCGCGCTTGTTGCCCTGCACCCGGATCGTGTCGCCCTGGATGCTGGCCGAGACCTTGATCTTGCTGTCCTTGATGGCCTTGGTGATCTTCTTGGCCAACTCGGCTTCGATGCCGGCCTTGATGGTCACGACCTGCTTGACCTTGTCGCCGCCGATCTTCTCGATCTTGGCGGCGTCGAGAAAGCGCGCATCGACCTGGCGTTTGCTCAGCTTGGCGTTCAGCACGTCGAAAACCTGGCCGATCTGGAAGTCGCTGTCGCCGTAGAGCGTGACCTCCTTGTCCTTGATCTCGACCTTGGCGCTGGAGCCCTTGAAGTCGAAGCGGGTACCGATTTCTTTGCTGGCTTGATCGACGGCATTGCGCACTTCGACCAGATTCGGTTCCAGAACAGTGTCAAAACTAGGCATGAGAGGGTCTGCATTCAGGCTGTGGGATCGGCGAAAATTCTGCCATGCACATCGAGCGCCAAGCCAGTCTCAAACCCTATAACAGCTTTGGCCTGCCCGCCACGGCGAGCACCCTGGTGCGCGTCGCGAGCGATGCCAACGTGCGCCGCGTCATCGACGACCCCGAGCTCGGCCGCCAGCCGAAATTCGTGCTGGGCGGCGGCAGCAACATCGTGCTCACCCGCGACGTCGAGGCCTGCGTGCTCAAGGTTGAGATCAAGGGCCGGCAGCTCGTTGAAGAACGCGACAACGCCTGGATCGTCGAAGTCGGCGCGGGCGAAACCTGGCACGACGTGGTCGCCTGGACGCTGCAGCAGGGCTGGCCGGGTCTCGAGAATCTGGCGCTGATCCCGGGCACGGTCGGCGCCGCGCCGGTGCAGAACATCGGCGCCTACGGCATCGAGCTGAAAGACCGCTTCGAGTCGCTCGACCTGGTGGACTTCACCACCGGCCGCACGGTGCGCCTGGCCGCCGGCGCCTGCCGTTTCGGCTACCGCGACAGCGTGTTCAAGCAAGACCTCGCCGGCAAATGCGTGATCACGCGCGTGCGGCTGCGCCTGCCCAAGCCCTGGCAGCCGGCGCTGGGCTACCTCGATCTTGAACGCAAGATGGCCGAAACAGGCATCAGCGCGCCGAGCGCCCAGCAGGTGTTCGACTGGGTCTGCCAGATCCGCCGCGCCAAGCTGCCCGACCCGGCCGTGATCGGCAACGCAGGCAGCTTCTTCAAGAACCCGGTCGTCACCGAAGAGCAGTGCCGCGACATCATCGGCCGCGACCCCGAGATCGTGCACTACCCGATGCCCGACGGTACCGTGAAGCTCGCCGCCGGCTGGCTGATCGACGCCTGCGGCTGGAAGGGCAAATCAGTCGGCCAGGCGGGCGTTTACGAAAAGCAGGCGCTGGTGCTGGTCAATCGCGGTGGCGCCATCGGAGCCGAGGTGGTCACGCTGGCGCGGGCGATACAAGAAAGCGTCTACGGCCGCTTCGGCATCCGGCTGGAGCCCGAGCCGGTGATGGTCTAGCCGACCCGCGAGTCGGCCACAACCACGTCAATCAACATCAGCCGAAGTGGCAGATGTAGTGGTAGGGCTCGCCTTCCACCTTGATCTCGAACGACGAATTGCCCGGCACCTTGAAGCTCTGGCCGGGGCCGTAGGTCTGCCACTCGCTGGAGCCGGCCAGCTTGATGGTGGCTTGCCCGGCCACGGTTTCCATGATCTCGGGCGCGCCGGTGTTGAACGTGAGCGCGGCGGGCAGGATCACGCCCACGCTTTTCTTGGTGCCGTCGGCCAGCTCGATGCTGTGCGACACGCAGCGGCCATCGAAATAAACATTGGCCTTGGTGGAGATGGTGGCGGCGATTTTGTCGGTCATGGTGATGTGCTCGTACGGACTTGGCAAGGAAGGTCGTCATCGTAGCGGCTTCTTGCCGAGACACTGTCAACCCCCCAAAAGCCAGCCGTTGCGGATTCGTTGCGCCCCCTCGCCGTGGGGATGGATGCTGCAGCGCTGCGTGGCCACACTGCCGTCCGTTGTCGATGCCCGCCTGCGCCACAACCAAACCAGACAGCAGGCCGCGCATCGCCCCATCTCCTCGGGAGCGGTCGGGAATACGGTGCCGCGGGCTCGCGCCTCTGCATCGAGATTCCGGGAGGCGGCCGACTCCCGGGGGCCCCACGGCCCCGCCAGTCAGCATTCAGCTCCGCCAGGCCAACGGCCTGCGGGTATGCTTGAGCCATCCGGAGTCGCTGCGCGCCTCTGCGCGATGGGGTGCTCCAGCATCAATGCCCAATCAATCGCCACATGATGTTTCGCCCGCTCAGTCTTGCTTTGTCGGCCCTGCTCGGCAGCCTGTTGATCGCATGCGGCAGCCAGCCCCCCGTGCCTCCTGCGGTGCCCGTCAAACCGGCTGCTCCTCCCGGCCCGCCGCCCGTGGTGCACGTCAACACCTCGCTTGAAAAGTGCCCGCAGCCGCTGGGCTCGGTTGTCGTGAACGAAGACACCGGCTCGATCTGGTTCAGCCAGTTGCGCGACTACAAGCTGCCACCGACCACCTTGGTGCTGCGCGTGCTGGTGCGGCAGTCGGGTTGCTTCTCGTGGGTAGATCGGCCCGGCACCGCGCTGCGCGGCAAGCCCGGCAAGGCTGAGGCGTCCGCCAAGCCCGATTTCACGCTGGCACCCACGCTCTCGCTGACCGAGAACGCCGGCAAGGTGCCGCTGGAGGCCACGGTCACGCTCGCGCTCCAGGACAACCGCAGCACCGTGCAACTGGCCGAAACCGAAGGCGCGGCCCGCTACGTAGACATCAACCTGTTCAGCCCGCTGTTCACGCCCGCCAGCGCTGGCACCGCCGCCTACATGAAATCGCCCGAAGGCCGCGTCGTGGCAGCGTCGTTCGTGGATGCCTTCAACCTGCTGGTTCGAGCGGCGCGCAACTACCAGGCGCCGCCGGCCATGAAGGCGCCGCTGCCGACCAGCGTGCCCGGCACCCGCCTGTAAGCCTGCTTGCCCGACCACGCCGATTCGCTCGCCCAATCATTCGCCCCCCCGATCCCGATAGCTTCATTGCTTTCTCGCTCTATTCGCACACAACCAGCGAACGCATGCATTCAACCCAACGAGGTCTGCCCATGAACTTGCCTTCATCCTTTACCGCCGCCGACTGGACTCGCTCTGCTCTGGCGATCGCAACCACCGCCGCGCTATTGGCAGGCTGTGCCTCGACCACCCCATCGTTGGGCGGAAACAAAGGGGTCGTCAGTGGAGCGGCCAGTGGCGAGAGTGCCGAAGGCAACAACTCGAAGCTGGAGAGCTGCCCCGAAACCCTGGGCACGGTGGCTATTGAAGAAGACACGGCCGCGCCCTGGTATTTGCAACTGCACGAGCACAAGCTGGGTTCGACCATTCCGGTGCTGCGTCTGATGATCCAGCAAAGCAATTGCTTCGTGATCGTCGAGCGCGGCAAGAGCCTGCACAGCATGCAACGCGAACGCGACTTGGCTCGCGGCGACGAATCGCGCGCCGGCAGCAACTTCGGCAAGGGCCAGATGGTCGCGGCCGACTACACCATGAGCCCGTCGATTCAGTTCTCGGGCAAGACGGGCGGCGGCAACGCCTTCGGCGGCGGCTATGGCGGCGGCATCCTGGGCATGGTGGCGGGCAGCGTGTCGCGCAACGAAGCCTCGACCACTCTGCTGCTGATCGACAACCGCTCGGGCGTGCAGATCGCCGCAGCCGAAGGCACGGCCAGCAACTTCGACTTCGGCATGCTCGGCTCGGCCTTCACGGGCGGGGCTTTCGGTGGCGGCGGTGGTTACGCCAACACCCCGCAGGGCAAGGTGGTCGTGGCTGCGTTTGCCGACTCGTACAACCAGATGGTGAAAGCCCTGCGCAACTACAAGGCTCAAACCGTGCGAGGCGGTCTGGGCACGGGCGGACGATTGGGTGTGCAGGGTGGCGACACCCCGGCGTCGAAAGAACTCGACTCGCGCAAGAAGAAGTAATCCCATCACCGACTGAGCCACCGCGTCACAGGGCTGCAGGCGCCTCGCGTCTTCAGCCCTCTATTGCTCCCAGGGAGATCACGCCATGCGCCTTGCCGCCTGTTGCCTCGCCGCCGGTTTGACCGCGCTGCTGTCCACCACGGCCACAGCCGCCGAATTCAGCCTCTACCTCGATTGCTCGGGCAAGATGCACGACAACGGCAAGGCCAAGTCCGCCACGCTGGACTTGGCCTTGCGCGACAACAACGAGACCGCGTTGATCCAGCGCTCGAACGTGTTGCCGGTGGGCGAGCGCCTCAAGTACAAGGCCTCGCAAACGGCCTACACCATGCTCTACAAACTGCCCCAGCCTGGCACGCATTACTACAACGACTGGCAGCACGGCGAGTGGGTGGTCTGGCAGCCCAACCTGAAGCGCTTGGCCACGATTCGCCTGTCGGTGGATCGCCAAACCGCCGCGTTGGAAGGCGAACTGCTCGACTTCAATGACGACTCGCTGGGCACGCTGACCATGCAGTGCAAGCCCACCACGATGGACGACGCGCCAGAACCGAAGTTCTGACGCCTTCGCGCCATCAGGGGCGACGCGTCAGGGTCAACGACACGGGGACGCCGCTCATCGTGCCGACCGAGCCATAGCCCGCGACGCTGGTGCCGGTCATGCACGCACTGCCCATCATGCCGCCCGGCGCGCAGTCGGCGTAGGCCAGCTTGTCGATCTGCGACTGGGTCAGCGCCGCAGCCGGGTTGTCGGGCACGAAGATCAGGGCGTAGGCATTGCCCGGATTGCTGCCTGCACTAGGGAAACCAAAGTAGATGCCTCCCGCGTCCACACCCGCTTGAGCACTCCAGCCGTCGCCACCATCGCCCGTCCAGAACGTGTTGGTGCTGGCGTTCTTGAAGGTGGCGGCGAAGGTGCCACCGAGTGCGGCGTCGTGCCATGACGCCAGTTGGTGCGTCAGGTTCAGCCACGTCATCGTGTCGTTCGGGTAGGCGGTGGCACCCCCAGTCATCGACTCGCTCAGGCGCCCTTGCAGGTTGGCCACCGTGCCGGTCGAGAAGTCGTAGTCGAGGCTGCCGACGAAGATGCTGTCGTTGGGGGCGGTATCGGGCTCGCGGAAGACTTCGAGCACGTCGTAGTGGTCGATGATGTGCCCGGCCGCCGACGCGCTGCCCACCCCCACGCCGTTGGTGGCGCTCAGCGTGAAGGTTTCGCCCGCGCACGAGCCCGTGCAGTTCACCCGAACCGGCAGGCTGGCGCTCGTGGCGGTGTAGCCGCTGGGCGACGACACAGCCGTGAAGCTCGTGATGACCGAGCCGCCGCCGTCCACGCTGCTGGCGCTGACCACGGCCTCGGCCAAGGTGACGCCGCTGGTGGCCGACACGCCGCTGGGCGCGCCCGGCACCGTCACGCCCGACGGCGCCACGACCGCGAGATTTTGCGAAGCTTGCGGGGCCGGCAGATAAGTGCTGTCACCAGCCTGGTCGGCCAGGATCGTGCAGGTGCCCACCGCCAGGGAGCTGACCACCCCCGTGCTGCTGTTGACGCTGCAGACGGCGGGGCTGTCGCTCGAATAACTCACGGCCAGACCCGAGGTGGCGGTGGCCGAAACGGTGGCGACGCCGCCCAATGTGAGGGCGGGAGCGGTGGCGAACTGGATGGTCTGGTTGGGCGTGTAGATCACCGGCAGGTTCAGGCGTGCCTGCGCGGCGGGGGCATAGGCCTCGTTGCCCGCCTGATCGACCGCGATGGTGCAGGTGCCGGGGCGCAGGGCCGTCACCAAACCCGATTGACCGTTGACCGAGCACACCGTCGGGGTGACGCTGCTGTAGCGCACCACCAGCCCTGAGCTGGCCGAGGCCGACACGGTGGCTGTGCCGTCAAGCGCCAGACTCGGCGTGGCGTCGAACGACACGCTTTGCGGCAGGGCCTGCACGGCGGCGCCACCACCACCGCCGCAGCCGGCGAGCAGGGTCAGCACGCCAAGCGCGGCGGTGGCGGTGACAAGTGCCGTGCGACGGACGATGCGGCGCGCGAGTCGAGGGTACGGCTTCATGATCCGTGTTCTTTCAATATTTCAGGCTGACCGCCACGTTCAGCGAGCGCCCCATGCCTGGCACCAGCGCGCCCCACGGGATGCTGTTCGTGGACATCGACGCGCCCTGCCCCACGTAGGCGCCACCCAGCGGCGGGTAGTAGAGCCGGTTGAGCAGGTTTTCGATGCCCAGGTCGACGCGAGCCTGATCCCACTCGTAGGAGCCGCGCCAATTCAACAGGCCGTAGCCCGCGGTCGGGATTTCATTGCGCACATGCGAAACATGGTGCTTGCCATCGACGAGCAGCCACTCCAGTTCCTGACTCCAGCGCTGCAGCCGATGCCTGAGCTTGAGCTTGGCGTTGAGCGGCATCGTGTTGTAGAGGCCGTCGCCCGTCATGGTGTTGTCGCCGCGCACCCAGTTGAGCTTGGCGACGCCGCTGAAGCTGCCCCAGGTGTCGCCGCGCGCCAGCAGGGTGTCGCCCGACAGATCGGCGCCCACGAGACGCGCCTCCTGGTTGGCGTATTGCAGCAGCACGTAGCCATTGGACGTGCTGACGTTGGCCGCGCTGCACATTCCGAAATTGCAGCGGCGCGCGTCGATGTAGTCGCGCACGACGGTGAGATAGGTCGATGCCTTGAGTCCCCAGCGCCCTTGCTCGGCATCGCGCTGCTCGACGGCCACGCTGAGCGTGTCGGCCACTTCGGGCTTGAGCGACTCGTTGCCCACATACCCGTTGCCGTCGCCCACGAAGTTGTTCATCAGCGCGGCCATCGGCTGGGTGGACCACGGATAGCGCTGATACAGGTTGGGCGATCGCGATTTGTGCGCGTAGCCGAATTCCCAGGTGCGCGCCGAGTCGGGCTCGAAGCGCGCGAGCGCGGTGGCGTCCCAGTTGCGATCGAGATGCTGGTGATCGCGTGCGTTGAAGTTGGCCGCGTCCTGCG
Organism: Aquabacterium sp.; assembly: GCF_041915145.1. GTDB lineage: Bacteria > Pseudomonadota > Gammaproteobacteria > Burkholderiales > Burkholderiaceae_C > Aquabacterium. Next base: position 13,241 of record NZ_JAYSBZ010000029.1, read on the forward strand.
CCCACATGCCCAGGCTGTTGTCGTAGCCCTGCACCGCAGCCGCGTCGGCCTGCACAAGCGTGTGGCGCACGCCCAGCGTGGTCGTCCATTGATCGGCCATGCTGTGATCCCACTCGACGAAGCCGTCGGCGCGGTTGCGTCGCCCGTAGTCCACGTTCCAGAACGCGTTCGGGCCCATCGTGCCGCCCACCGGCGGCCACCAGTCGTAGAGCCTGTAGAGCTGCCACTCGGCGCCCGATCGCAGCAGGTCTTGCTCACCCAGGCTTCGCGTCACCTTGACCGAGCCGCCGCGGGTGTCGGCCTTGGTGAGCATCGGCATGCCGTCGCCGTATTGGTAGCGATCCGGGCCCATGTCCATTTCATGGTGTGTGTGCTGCTTGAACAGCCGCGCGTCCATCGTGCCCCAGTCATACACGCCCCGATAACGCAGGTTGACCGATTGGTTCGCGTTGTCGGTCATGTCCATGCGCTGGTTCGGGTAGCCCTCGAAGGTCACGCGCTGGCTCCACACGTCGACCTGCAGCAAGTGGCGTTCGTGTCGCCACGCCAGCGCCACGTTCTGATTGATCGGCCGGTAGCTGCTGGAGCCTACTTCGTCGCCCGGAATGGGCTCGCCGCCCTCGGTGCCGGGCTTGGCCGCCTTGAAGGCGCGCGCCGCCGTGAAGTTGTCGGCCTGCGATTCATTGGCGCGATAGCTCAGACTGACGTTCTGCGTGGCGTAGGTTGCGCCCAAGTCGGTGCCGTGCACGTGGGCGTTGCTGCGGTAGAACGCGCCGACATGGCCCGAGGACAAACTGGCTTCGCCCTCGTCGGCGAAGACAGGAGCGGCGGACTCGACCTGGATGCTGCCGCCCAGGCTGTCGCCCCCCACGCTCACCGGCGTGACGCCGGCATAGACGACGATCTTCCCGACATCCGCCGGCGAGATGTACGACAGCGGCGAGTTCATGTGATTGGGGCAGGCGGACATCAAGTCCATGCCGTCCACCTGCACGCGCACGCGGTCGTCCGCCAAGCCGTGAATGGCTGGCAGCGCCGAAATGCCGCCCGCCCCGCTGACGCTCACGCCCGCCGCGTCTTCGAGCAGGCGCGCCGTGTCGCTAACCTGGGCGCGTTGCTTGCGCAAATCCCGCTCGTTGAGCGTGGTGGACGACGGCGCGGCCGGCTGACTGCGGGCCCCTTTGACCACCACCGTTTCCAGCTCGACCATACCTGTCGGCTCGGACTGGGCCGACGCGGCCGAAACGGCCAACATCAGCACCCGAGCGGCCCAGGCCGAGGGGCGCAGAGAAACAAACGTCACGATCGAACCGCCACCGGGGCGTCCACAGAGTATGAGAAGGATGAGACAGGCGAACCCGCGCACCATGAAAGGCTGGCGCGAGTTCGCCCGGATGGCGTGGCGTCAGATGGACGACCGCGAGCGGCGCCGCCACACCCCCGCGGCCACGGCCAGGCCCGCCAAGGTCAGCACAGCCGAGTTGGGCTCGGGCACCGACGCGGTGATGACCTCAGACACCGGGACGCCGCTCATCGTGCCGACCGAGCCATAGCCCGCGACGCTGGTGCCGGTCATGCAAACCGCGCCCATCATGCCGCCCGGCGCGCAATCGGCGTAGGCCAGCTTGTCGATCTGCGACTGGGTCAGCGCCGTGAGCGGCGAGTCCGGCACGAAGATCAGGGCGTAGGCATTGCCGGGGTTCTTGGCGACCTTCGGAAAGCCGTAGTACGTGCCGCCCGCCGCCACGCCGGAATCCGGGCTCCAGCCGTCGCCGCCGTCGCCCGTCCAGAACGTGTTGGTGGTGGTGTTCTTGAATGCCGCGGCGAACGTGCCGCCCAGCGACGCGTCGTACCACGACACCAACTGATAGCTGAGGTCCAGCCAGGTCATCGTGTCGTTGGGATAGCCCGTGCTGCTGCCCGTCATGGACTCGCTGAGCTTGCCCTTGAGGTTCGACACCACGTGCGTCGATGCGTCGTAGTCGAAGGTACCGATGAAGATCGAGTTGTTGGGCTGGGTATCGGGCTCGTAGAAAGTCTCGGTGACGTTGTAGCTCGTCGCGGCAGCCTGCGCCGAGAAAGCGGTCGATGCGGCCACAGCTGCGGCGGCGAGGGCGAAAGTCCGAAGTTTCATGATTGACTCCTGAAGTCGAAGAGAACGGAACGGAAACAGGGATCAGGCCCCGCGCCGCGAGCGACGGGCCATCGAGCCCACCACGGCGAGCCCGGCCAATGCGAGCGCGTACCCCGAAGGCTCGGGGACGGCCGGCGCCTCGGTGATGATCTGGGTGATCGGGTAGGTGCCCTTCATCGTTCCGCCAGCCAGGTTGGCCGCGCTGCGATTCACCCAACCCGTCATGCAGACCGAGCTCATCATCAAGCCACCGGTCGTGCAATCGGCGTAGGCCAGCTTGTCGATCTGGGCGTCAGACAGGGCCGCCGTGGGATCGGTGGTGTTCACGAAAATGGTGGCGTACGCGTTCTGATTGCCAAAGGTGCTTTTGCCCCCGACAGCAAACCCTCCGCCGACAAAGACATCGGTCGAGTTCTGGAAGAAGGTCGTGACGACCAGCCCGCCGAGCGAGGCGTCGTAGACGGAGGACAGCTGATAGGTCAGCAGGCGTGCCGTCGTGTTGCCGCTCATGGCCTGGGTCAACGTCCCGGTCAACCCGGTCACCGAGTTTGAAGCATCGTCAAAGCTGAACGAGCCGGTAAAGATGGTGTCCCAGGTCGGGTTCTTGGTGTCGTACACCACTTGATTGAACGTCTCCACGACGTTGTAAGTCTTGACAGTTGCCTGCGCCGAGGCGACGACTGCGAGAAGCGAGGCCGCGGCAGCTGCGGCACGAAGGGTGGTATTCATACTTGTCGGTCCATCAATATCGTTGTGTTGCGCGCTGAGCCACGCCTGGCGAATGCCGGCGGGTTCAGACGCTGCGGGGGTATTCGAGAGAATGGAAGGCACGCGCACCGGACATTCGTGCGCCACTGGTGGCACCTCGCGCCAGCAATCGGGGCAAGATGCCGTCAAGCCATCAACGCCCGCCGGATCGACAGGCCGCGAAAGGGCTCAAGGACAGCGCAGGAACGTGCAACGATCCGCTCAGGCGAGCGGCGGAGCCCGGGGCCGGGCCTGCGTCCACGCGAAGAGCGGACGCGGTGCGAGGTAGAAAAGCCGGGGCAACGGCCCCCGTGCGGGCGAATCCAGCACCAGAGGCTGAGCGACCGCCGGCAAGACCAGCGGGCTGACGTGCGAAGTACACGAGGCGCAATGCGCCGCCTTGGCGAGGTTCTTGACGGGATGCGGCTGGTCGGGCACCGAGCTACGCGGCGCAGATTCCCCGCCCGCTTGATGCGTACCCGCCGAACGGTGAGCCGAGCAGACGGCACCCAGCCCTGGTGCTTGCAGACTGCGCACGACCGCAGCCTGGGCGAGAACCGGCACGACGGCATGCAGCAGGATGGCTGCGCTCGCCACCCAAACCATCCACCACCGATGAGCACGCCAAAGCAACATGTCAGGGATTGTACTGAGCTTGATGAAAAACAGAAAGCCGCACGAGGCGGCTTTCTGTGGCGCGTCAAGCGTGCCCGAACTCAGCGCTTGGCAGCCGGCTTCTTGGCCGCCGGTTTGGCCGCCGCCTTGGTCGACGGCTTGGCCGAGCGACGTGCCTTGGCATTGGCGCCAATGCGCAGGCGCAGCGCGTTGAGCTTGATGAAGCCCGCCGCGTCGGCCTGGTTGTAGGCGCCGCCGTCGTCGTCGAAGGTCGAGATCTTGGCGTCGAACAGGCTGTCGGTCTTCGACTCGCGGCCCACGCACATGATCGTGCCCTTGTAGAGCTTGAGCTTGACCGTGCCGTTGACGGTGGCTTGCGAGGCGTCGATCAGGCCTTGCAGCAGCTCGCGCTCGGGGCTGAACCAGTAGCCGTTGTAGACCAGACGGGCGTAGCGCGGCATCAGGTCGTCTTTGAGCGACAGCACTTCGCGGTCGAGCGTGATCGACTCGATGGCGCGGTGACCGGCCAGCAGGATGGTGCCGCCCGGGGTTTCGTAGCAACCGCGGCTCTTCATGCCCACGTAGCGGTTCTCGACCTTGTCGAGGCGGCCGATACCGTGCTTGCCGCCCAGCTCGTTGAGCTTGGTCAGCACTTGCGCGGGGCTCAGCTTCACGCCGTCGATGGCCACCACGTCGCCCTTGGCGTAGGTGAGCTCGATGATCTGCGGCTTGCCCGGGGCCTTCTCGGGCGACACCGTCAGGCGCCACATGTTCTCTTCGGGCGCGAAATTCGGGTCTTCGAGCACGCCGCCTTCATAGCTGATGTGCAGCAGGTTGGCGTCCATCGAATACGGTGCGCCGCCCTTGCGCTTCTTGAAGTCGACCGGAATGCCGTGCTTGTCGGCGTAGGCCAGCAGCTTCTCGCGCGAGAGCAGGTCCCACTCGCGCCACGGGGCGATCACCTTCACGCCGGGCATCAGCGCGTAGGCGCCGAGCTCGAAGCGGACCTGGTCATTGCCCTTGCCGGTGGCACCGTGGCTGATGGCGTCGCCCTTGGTCTTCTTGGCGATCTCAACGAGGCGCTTGGCGATCAGCGGACGCGCGATGGACGTGCCCAGCAGGTATTCGCCTTCGTACAGCGCATTGGCGCGGAACATCGGGAAGACGAAGTCGCGCACGAATTCTTCGCGCAGGTCTTCGATGAAGATGTTCTCGGGCTTGATGCCCATCTTGATGGCCTTGGCGCGTGCGGGCTCGATCTCTTCGCCCTGGCCGATGTCAGCCGTGAAGGTGACGACTTCGACGCCGTATTCGTCTTGCAACCACTTCAGGATGATCGAGGTATCGAGACCGCCCGAGTAGGCCAGCACGACACGCTTGATGCCGGGCGTGGCGCGCGGCGCAGCTGCGGGAGTGGCGGCTGTGGGAGCCGCAGTCTTGGCCGGCTTGGCGGCGGGTGCAGGCGCGGCGCGGCGCTTGGCAGCGGGCTGGGTGGTCTTTTTCGACATAGGTTGGTTCGGGAGGTTGTCAGGCAAACAGCCGACGATTTTATTCCCCCCGAACCACGGAGGACAGCCCCCGTTCCCGTTATCGCTGGCGCGAGCGAGCCAGCAGACCCAAACCAACCAGTCCGGTCAGCAGCAGCATGGCGCTCTGAGGCTCCGGCACCGCGCTCGCCGACGACACCCCCAAGCTGAAGGCATACGCCTGCTTCGAGTCGAGCACGCTCTTGCTGCCAATATCGTTGCCCCCGACAAACACGGTGTAGTCGCCAGGGCCCAGCGTCAGCGTGACCGTGGCTGTGCCATTGGCCACGGTGCTTGCGCCATAGCCCAGAAACTTGAAGGCATCCAGCGCGCTGCCGACACCCGCGGGGTCGCCGTCACCACCGACCGACCAGTCTCCCAACGCATTCCAACTGCCATTTGTGGCCAAGTAGCTGTAGCCAGTACCGGCAACACTCTGGGCAAACGATGTACGCCAAGCTCTTGATGCCGCCGCGTAGTCATGATCCGCACTGGTTTGCGGAGCGGTAAATGGAGAGGAGGCGGCCAACCCTTGATAAACAGAGAAGGCGGCCGTCAGCCCGCTGCCATTGAGAGCCGAAGCGGTGAATGTCACGCTCTCGACGCTGTCCAAATGCAACTTGAAGGCGCGCCCCTTGTGGCTGTCTCCCAAGTACAACTCGTCCTGGCCGTCGGCGCTGACATAGCCGGACGCGTCGGTGCCCGGATCTCGCGTCGTGGCCACGGTGGGGTTGAACACCAGCGACTGATCAGAAGCGTCCGCCCAGCCATAGTTGCTGGACACGGTTTGATTGGCGATGGTCACCGAGCTGCCATCGCCCAGCGTGCCGAAATCGCGACCGGAGTAGCTGATGTGAGCCTGCGTGCCGCATGAGAGCAAGGTGATAGCCAGGGCGGCCGAGGTTTGACGTGTAGTGACGTTCATTTCGATATTCCATGTGAAGACTGTCTGGCGCAACACAGTCGGTCGCGCATGGCTGCATCCGGGCACGGTTCGCTCGGGATAAGTCAGCCGGAGAAAGGCAGGTTGCGAGTGGCGTTCTCGCGGAGCAATCGAGCAGGCAAAGGTGGGCCTCGTGCGACCAGAGGTGACCAGGTATGCGCCGGGCCCCGCGCGCGCTCAACCTGACGAGGACGGAGCGTCGTCGCCAAGGGAGGCGATTCAACAGATACATCGATCGCACCCGACAGAGGCGGCGGGTAGTCCTGCAGCAGACATAACGGGCAATGCGCCTTGCTACCCGGCGCGCCCGAGTCCCCTCGCTCGCCGTCGCGGTGGGCCGAGGCGGCCGAGCACACACCAGCGCGCGGCGCGATGCCTTGCCACGCATGTGCCGCCGCCGCAAGCGCGGGCACGCAAGCCGCAGCGATCAGCACACACAGTGCGATCCAAACCCACTGGCGTGTACGCAATCTTGGCAATCGATGAGGCATGGGGACGGCAGGGGCAGCCAGCCGAGCAGCGCGCTGCCTCGGCGAGGAAGGCGGCGAGTATATAAATAAAGGCTCCGCAGCAAGAGAACAGGCGCTCGTCGAGAACGCGATCTCCGCATTGACCGCGCGGTGCGCGGCTCAAGCCCGGTCGATGTCCATCGCAGCATCGCAGCCCACGCCGGCAGCGATCCAGCGACGTGCCAGTCGCGCCAGCAGCGGCGCCGCCCAGCCCAGTCCGCTCGGCAAAAAGGCCCGGGGCTCGACCAGCACCCCGCATTGATACCGCTGCGCCGCATCGCTCCAGCGCAGCGCCGCGCAAGCGCCGTGCCGGCGGCGGCTGATCACCACGCCCAGCGGACACGGCTCGGCCAGGCAACACACGCCGCAGCCGTTGCAAGGCTGGCCCAGCGCCGGCTTGGGCGGTGCATCAGGGTGGATGTGGATGACTTGCGACACGGTGGGCTTTGTCAGAATCGGCGCACGATACTCTCTCACACCACCTCTCCCCTGATCCTGTTCGACCCCACCGATGCGCCTGCTGCTAGTTGAAGACGACCGCATGATCGGCGAAAGCGTGCGCGCCGCGCTGCGTCAGGACGGCTTCGCCGTCGATTGGGTACGCGACGGCCGCGCTGCCGACGAGACCCTGCAGTCCGAGCGATTCGACCTCGTGCTGCTCGACTTGGGCCTGCCCCAACGCGACGGGCTCGACGTGCTGCGCGCCCTGCGAGCCCGTCAAGACGCCACCCCCGTGATCGTGCTGACCGCGCGCGATGCGCTCGAAGACCGCGTGGCCGGGCTGGATGCCGGCGCCGACGACTACCTCGTCAAGCCCTTCGAACTCGATGAGCTGGCCGCCCGCATGCGCGCAGTGCTGCGCCGCCACGGCGGGCGCGCCGACACCGCCATGGAATGCGACAGCGTGCGGCTCGACCCGGCCACCAAGCAGGTCACCCTGCGCGGCGAACCGGTGATGCTGTCGGCGCGCGAGATCGCCGTGCTCGAAGCGTTGATGCTGCGCCCCGGCGCCATCTTGTCGCGCGCGCAGCTCGAAGATCGGCTCTACGGCTGGGGCGACGAGATCGAGAGCAACGCCGTCACGGTCTACATCCACCAGTTGCGACGCAAGCTCGGCGCCGACTTCATCAAGAACGTGCGCGGCGTGGGCTACTACGTCGGGCGCCCGGCCTGACCACGCTGGCCACCCGCCATGAGCCTGTCCCTCCTCACCCGCCTCCGCCGCAGTTTGCGCATGCGCCTGCTGGCGTCGCTGCTGACGGCGGTGCTGCTGGCCTGTGCCGTGCTGGGCGCCCTCACCTACCGCGGCGCGCTGAACGAAGCCGAGGCGATGTTCGACTACCAGCTCGAACAGATGGCCCTGTCGCTGCGCGACCAAGGCGCCATCACGCTCGACGAAGCCCACGCGCTGAGCAACCCGCGCTTCGATTTCGTCGTGCAGATCTGGTCGTTCGACGGCCGGCTGATCTACGCCTCGCGCCCCGACGCCGGCCTGCCACCCCGCGCCGTGCTCGGCCTGACGGACGTCCACACCCGCCACGCCGGCGGCTCGACCACCTGGCGGGTCTACAGCACCATCTCGAACAACGGCTTCGGCGACCGCATCATCCAGGTGGCGCAGCCCTTGCGCATCCGCTCGACGCTGGCCGCCAACGCCGCGCTGCGCAGCATGCTGCCGCTGCTGGGCCTGACCCCGCTGCTGGCCGCCGCGGTGTGGTGGACGGTGGCCGCCGCGCTCAGGCCGCTGCAAAAGCTGGCCGCCGACGTGCGACAACGCAGCGCCGCCTCGCTCGATGAGGTCAGCGAGGCACACATGCCCGAAGAAGTGGCCCCGCTGGTGCAAGCCCTCAACGGGCTGCTGACCCGCCTCCAGCAAGCCTTCGAGACGCAGCGCGGCTTCGTGGCCAACGCCGCGCACGAACTGCGCTCGCCCCTCACGGCCCTCAAGCTGCAAGCCCAGCTCATCGAGCGCTCGCCCGACGAGGGCGCCCGCCAAACTGCGGTGGCGGAGTTGCGCGCCGGCATCGACCGCGCCACCCGCATGGTCGAGCAATTGCTGACACTGGCGCGCAACGAGCCTGGCGCTCGCCCCCAGCCGCTCACCGAAGTCGATTTATCCGAAGCCGTGCGACTGGCCGTGGCCGAAACCGTCGGCGCAGCGGCGACCAAGCAGATCGAACTCGAACTGCAAGCCGACACCCCGGTGCCGGTGCAAGGCCACGCCGACGCGCTGCGCATCCTGGCGCGCAATCTGGTCGACAACGCCGTGCGCTACACCCCGACGGGCGGCCAGGTGCGCGTGCGCGTGGAAGTAGACGATGGGGCCCCGCTGCTCAGCGTGGACGACTCCGGCCCCGGCATCGCCCCCACCGAACGAGAGCGTGTCTTCGAGCGCTTCTACCGCGGCACCAGCGGCACGGGCGACGGCTCGGGGCTCGGCCTGGCCATCGTGCGCAGCGTGGCACTGCAGCATGGCGCTCAGATCCAGTTGAGCGACTCGCGCCTGGGCGGGCTGCACGCTGCGGTGCGGTGGCCGAAACGCGCCTGACGCGATCGGCGGTCTAGAGCGAGAAGCTCAACAACTTGCTGCCGTGGGCGACGTCCACGGGCGTGCTGTCGAACACCACCTCGACGCGCACCAACGACTTCACGGCCTGGCCGTGCAACTGGCCTGGTCGGAAGCGGGCATTCAGAAAACTGCGCCGCGCCGCCTCTTCGAAGGGCTCGGGCAGACTCTGACCGTCGACACGAATGCGGCGCACCGTGCCCATCTCGTCAATGAACAACGCCAGCACGGTGGCAAAGCGCCCGACGTCGCCGACTTGCAGCGGAAACTCCACCACCACCGGCGCCAGCGTTTGAGGCGCCTGGGTCAGCAGTGGCCGCGGCAGGTATTCGCTGGCGCTGTCGGATGAGGACGCCACCCCCGCGCTCTGCGCCTGCAGATCGGCCAGCATCGCCCCATCGTCGGCCACCGGAGGCACCTCGGCACGCGCCAGGATCTCCGCCGCCTCGGGCTCAGCCGGAATGGACCCCGCCGCCGCGGCCGGTGCCTGCGCGCGCCCCGGGTCCGGCGAGGCGCCTGCGGCACCGTCGATCTTGCTCAAGCCCGACGGCGGCAACGATGCCGGCGCCATCGCATCGACCGACGGATCGGCCTCCGCCACCCCGGCCCGCAGCGCTGGCTCGGCCGGCTGCAAACGCAGCTGCATGACGCGGCTGGCGTGCCGCGCCACGGCGTTCGGCAAGCTGGTCGGGTGGACGCTGACCCAAGCCAGCCCCGCCACGTGCAGGCTCACCACCGTGGTGATCAGATAGCCCAAATGAGAACGCAGCCGAGACGGCTCGACCTTGCGGTCGGGCTCGCCCCAGGCTGCGCTGGCTACGGCCATGGTGCGCCTGCCGAAGCAGGTCAGTTGGCCAACTCGCGCCACGAGGTGCGCGTGGCCGGCTTGAGGGCGGCCGCCCCGTTATTGCTGACGCCCGAGACGTTGATGTCGCCATTGTTCAGCTGCGTGATGGCACTCACGCTGCCGTTCGGCAATTCGATCACGGTGATACCCACGGCGATCGAGTTGCCCAGGAAGGTCCCCGCAGCCCCATCTGCCGCCGTGCTCAGTGCCGAACCGTTGGACAGGTTCAGGTTGTAGAGCCACGAGGTACCGCCCGACGGACGGCATTCGTCCACCCCCGGGATCGTCGACACCATGGTCAGCGTCGAGAACTGCTGACCGAAGTCCACCACGATGCGTTCGCCGGCAGACAACAGATCCAACTTCCAGCCGATCTTGGTCGACCAGTCGACCGTGTTGGCGGTCACCATGCGAACCTTGGCACCGATATTGGCTCCGCTCGTCAGCGTCGTCTCGGTCATGGTCTGCGTGACCAGATCCGAGCGACTGCGCACCCCGCCCCAACCGGATCCGGTCAGCGTATCTTTGATGGCATAGATCGTTTCAGTCGTTTTGTCGGCGATGTCGGTCAGGCCGAGATAGCGCCCCGTCCCCACGACCACGATTGGATAGTTTGTCGAGCTAGAGGTCACCATCGCCGGCACCGGCATGGTCGTGATCGGCTGAGGCGTCCCGCCCGCCGAGAAGTTGGCCAGCAGCAAGGCCGCATTGTTGGGCGACACCACGCCGTCGATGTCGAAGCGCCACAGGTTGCCCAGCATGTCGCCGGCGTAGTAGCGCGCCGCCGTGTTGTTCTTGGCGTCATCGGTCCACATGTCCAGCTTGCCCAGGTTGTTCGGCGCCGAGCTGGTGCCCGCCGGGAGCGCGCCCGAGGTGTAGGTCGGGATGTTCTTGAGCAGCACCCCCGTGTTGGCATTCACCACATAGAGGTGGCCGTTGCCGTCGCCACTGGTGTTGTTGTAGCCCGAGGTGAAGGCCACGACCCACGTGCCGTCCTTGCGCTTGGTGATCACCGGGTTGCCATAGGTCAGGCCCATGTTGGTGTCGGTGAACTCCCACAAGGTCTTGGGGCTGGTCGGGTTGGTGATATCCAGGCAGTAGTAGCCGCGTCCACCCGAGTTGAGGCCGCCGACCAGGATGGTCTTCCAGGCGCCGCCGACGTAGATGTCACCAACCACCGGCGAGCCGTCCACGAAGTAGTGGTGGTTGTTCGCGTAGTTGGTGTCGGCCAGCAGATACATGTTCTGCATCACGAACGAGGGCACGTAGGCCCAGAGCTCCGAGCCGGCATCCGAGCCATCGGCCGAGAACGCGTGCAGCATGCCGTCGTTGGCCGCCACGTAGACCATCGGCTTGCGCGAGCTTTGCGCCGTCACGAAATCGGCGTAGCCATTGTCGGTATACGACAGCGGCGGCTTGCCCACGTAGGCCGGCGAGGCGTCGATGATGTCGCCCAGCAAGTGCGTGCGTGCCCGGTAGATCGGCAACGTCTGCGCAGGGCTCACCGAGGTGTCGGTGTAGTTCTCGTAGGTACGATCACCGCGCAGGTAGTTGACCAGGTTGGTCATGTCGTTGGCCTTGGCCTTCTGGGTCGACGTCAGGCTCGCGCACTGGTCCGGGATCGTCGCCTTCGAGCACATGCCGGTGAAGTAGGACGCGTAGCCGTCCGCACTCAGATTGGCCGCCGTGAAGGCTCGGGGGTTGGTGGTCACGCCGCCGGGCTGCAGGTAGTAGACAGCTCGGGTTGACGGCGTCACGGCGTCAACCTTGCCCTGCACGGACCACACTGGAGTGGAATCGATCGCACCCGTATCCGCATGCAGTGTCAAGGCCTTCAGATCGCCCGTCCACTCCAGCGTGGTGTAGGTGGCCACGAACACCAGGTTGTTTTGGCCCTGAACCGGCATCAGCGAGGTCGTCGAGGCCGCGGCTGACGAACCCGTCGCCTTGGTCACCGAGGTCAGCACGGTGTTGATGGCATCGGCCAGCGACGTGGGGTCGGTGGTGGCGAAGTATTGGCCACGGCCATTGACGGCGGCGTGCCAGAGGTCGTCCACGTTGGTCGGGTCACCGCCACCAGACATCGACGGAATCGGCCAGCTGATGGTGCCCTGCCTGAGGTTGAAGTAGTCGCCCGAGGTTTGCGTGAGGTAGTTGCGGTCGTAGGTCAGGATGCCGCCCACACCCAAGCCCATCGTGAAGGTGGTCATGTGCTGCTTCGAGTTGACATCGTTATCTCCGCCACCGGGAGGCACCTCGTCGTTGCACACATCGGTACCCAACGCCCCCACGCAATTGCCCAACTCCGGCGCACGCAAGTCAGTCACGTAGTAGTACTCGGCGATATCGGCCAGCGTATTGCCTTCACCCCCCACGTAGCCCGACGACGCCACCGTCGAGGCCCCTGTCGCGGCCACCGGGCTTTGCGACAGCACGGTGCGGGTCTTGGAGCCATCTGATGTCGACGCGAGCGTCTTGGTGCCGCCGGAAACCGAATCCGACGTGAACGAGCTGGTGCAGCTACCCGTGGTCGAACCCGTGCTCGACGTCATCGAGAAGCTGCTGAAGCTTTGCGAGCCCACGCTGCTGCCGGTTACGCTGGGCGAGCCGCTCGACGAGGGCGTGCTGTAGGTGGTCGACTGCACCACGCCGTTCAGCGTCACCACGGTTTGCGTGGTGGTACCCGACACGTCTTCGGAGTCCGTCACTGAGGCCGCGTCGACCTCGGTACCCTTCACGCCCGAGTAGGTGATGAGCTTCTTCTTGCCTCCCGAGCAGCCCGACGTCGTCCAGGTCTTGTAGGTCGCACCCGTCACGCTATAGGTGTAGCTTCGGTTGTAGACCGCCTGCTGGTGGATCACCGTGCTGTAGGGCGTGGTCGTGGTGACCTTGGCCTTCTGGCCATCCCACCGTGGCGGAGTCTCGGAGCCGTCTTGCTGGCCGACCATCGTGGTGCCGTCGAGTTGCAGCCCGGTGTAGGTGGACGTTTCGCTGCCGGTGTTCCAGTAGCCGTCGGTCGACATCAGCGTGTAGTTGCGCTGGCAGGCGTATTGCATCGGGTCATAGGTCTGGCCCTGCACCTTCTTGGCGTAGTAGCGGCCGACCTTCGACAGCGCGCCCCGCAAAGGCGTGGAGCCGCCCACGTCAGCGGCATACACCTTGCGATAGAAGGTTGCCTTCTGAGTCGCGTCGAAATCCTTGACGTCGAGGAAGGTTGAGCTGGACGAGCTCACGCCCGTGTTGCTGATGGTGGTGAAGCCGACCCGGTATTTGGTCGTCAAGCCGTTGAACGCCTGCCCCGTCACCGAGCGCATCATCAAGAAACGCTTGCGGTAATAGGCGTACCAGTCGGCGTAGTTCTGAGCCTCGGCCGACGACGCGGTCACCGTGACCGGCGTGAACACGCTGGAGCCCGGCGAGTTGCCGATCGTGCTCAGGCACTCATTGGAGAAGGTGTTGACCACGTGCCACAAGGTGGTCGGGCTGAAGGTCCACGACAGCGCCGGCTGCGTGCCGGTGTATCTGTAGTAGACGGCGTTGTTGAGGTTGGCCGAGATGGGGTTGCCCACCCTCCACGACGCATAGGTGCCACTGCCCACCACCTTCGACACCGTCACGACGAGAGTCAAGGTCGTGGAGTTCCAGCTCTTGATGGTGCCGATCATCCAGCGGGTCACGTCGCTCGTGCTGACGATGCCGATGGTCGAGCCCACGGTAGTCGAGTAGGGCGTGCCCGACAGCTTGAACGTCAAGTCGCCCGTGCCCATGGTCACCGACGTGGTGCTAGACCGGGTGGTGCCCGTCAGATTCATCTGGAAGCCATCGTCCATGGCGGCCGAGAAGTTCTGGTGCGGGTATGGCGTGCCGTCAGCCTGCAAGGGCAGGTTGCCGCTGTAGTTGAAGTTGGGGTTGTAGGCCACGCCGTTGCACTGCGCGGACAAGCCGCCGTAGCGGTTCAGGGCCGTGGAGTCCGACGCGGTCTGGCCCTGGCTGGTCTGCCCCAGATCGTCGGGCATGAACGACCAGGCCATCGAGCCCGAATCGTCCAGCACCAGCATCATGTTGGGCTTGGCGGCAATGTCCGACGTGTTGGCCAGCGGCGTGTTGGAGATATCGGTGGCCTGAGCATGCACGCCCGGGCTCGCGAACATCGCGCCGATCAGCAAGGACAGCGTGGCGATACGCGGTGCCGCGGTGGAGACAGAAGCCTGAGCTTTTTTCATGACGTACTTCCTTTAAGCCTGACCGGCACTGGCGGGCCGGGCGCGTTCGGAGCCTGGTTCAATCAACGGTAGACGACCGTCTCGACAAAACTGGTGGTGTTGCGGGCGCCCACCACGCGCACGACGATGCGGAAATAGGCACCTGCGCCTAAGCCCGGCAGCTGTAGCCTGCCGTAGTTTTGGCTGTCGAAGCCACCGCTCATGCCGGAATTACGGGTAGGCGGCGTCACGCAGACATTGCCGGCGCCGCTCGGCCCGGCAAGCGGACACAGCCGGAAGATCACGTAGCGCGCCTTCGTTGCGTCGTTGATCTGGATCTCGTCGGAGGGCACGAGGTCGCAAGTCCCGAAGCTGCCCGCAGGCGCATAGGCGCAGCCGTCCTGGTCCCAGTTGATCAAGGCGCGGGTCAGGTTCTTCGGCTGCTGCTGCCCCGTCACGTCGACCGCATCGTTCGACGATGCGAAGTAGCCCTTGTTGCCGATGTTGTTCGTGAGATCGCCCAGGCTGTTCAGGTAGGTGATGGCCTGACGCGTGGCCAGATCGCCGTTCGCCGTGGTCTCTTGCTTGAAGCCCAGGTTGCCCAGCACCAGCGCGCCGGTGTCCACCGAACGCACCAACGCCAGAGCCGCCAGCGACAGCGCCATCAGCGTCAACAACGCGAAGATCAGCGAGACGCCTCGGCTGGAAAAAGATTTTTGAGATGTGCTCATGGCTGCCTCGCTCAGGAGTTCCACAAGATGTTGCGCAGCGGCACGACGGTGTCGTAGATCTTGTAGCGGTAGTGCTTCCAGTCAGGCAGGAAGTCCACGGGCACCTCGATGCACTTGCTGCTGCCGCAAGCGACCGTGCCGGCCACCGTATCGGTCTTGCCCACATCCCACAGCAGGGGTTTCAGGGTCACCTCGTCCTTCTCATACTGGCTGCTGCGCGCCACCACCATGATGCGAACGGAGCGCACCAGCGACCAGCCCACCGGCGTGGTCGGCTCTACGTTGTCGTAGATCGAAACCGGAGCGCTCGTGGTGGCGGCCTTGCCATACATCGCCTTGAACACGACGACCTGCTGATAAAGATCCTGCGGGGCCGTCCAGCCGCCCGTTCCGGCGGTCATCACGCTTTGCTGCAAGGAGTTGGTGGCGGCGTTCACCGAGTACTGCGAAAAGGCCAGCCCGCCCATGTTGAGCATGTAGGCCCCGGCCTTGTAGCCCAGGGCCGGCAGGATGGACTGCTGGTTCCACAAGCCACCGCTGCCGGCGGTCACCGGAATGTTCGTGGCCGTGAGCACCTCGGATCCCGTGCCGTCCTTGACCTGCACCACGCTGCAATCGGTCACGCCCACCTTGGCATCCTCGCCACCCGGAACGATCACCATCAGATCGCCCTGCGACACGCCCAGGGTGGACTGCACGGAGTAGTGGAGGTCACTTTGGGCGTGGTTGCTCTTGATCTCGACCGGAAGGGAGTAGGTGCTCTTGCCGCTGCGCATCAAGGTCAGCACGTTCGAGCCATTCACGCCGGCGTCAATGATCACCGGCACCAGCGGGAAGGTGGAGTCACCGTTGGTCGAGTATTTGTAGCGGACGTTGCAACCGATGCTGGCCGGATAGTCCGCGAAGCCATAGCCCGCCATCTGCGCTTCGCGCTGTATGGCGTACAAGGCCAGCGTTCCGTTGATCTGGGCGTCGGCCCCCGTGGTGGTGGAGCGCTTCTTCGACTCCGACACCGCGAACACCTGCGCAATGATGGCGACGGTCACCATGCCGAGCACGATGCCCACCATCAACTCGATCAGCGTGAAGCCACGCTGACGCGGGTTGCGCTTCGGCTCTTCGGGCCGCGCGGTGCGCGATACGTGTCGCGCCGAAATGTTGAGGTTCGGTCGCATATCAGCTGTTCATTGAAACGGTGGTTTGCGTCGTGTAGGTGTGCGTGCCGCCATCGGGCAAGGCCCAGGTGATGGTCACGTTGACATCGAACACACTGGTCTCACCGGTCACGAGCGTCACGGTGATGTTGGACGCCCCCTTGGGCAAGTTGGCGGCTACCTTGTTGGCCCAGTCGGCACAGCGCGCATACGCCGCGCAAGCCGATCCGCTGTATGAATTGATCGCGGCCAGGCTATTGATGGCGCCGGTGTCCGACCACATCAGGCCGATCACTTCGTTGGCCAGGCTGGCCGCGTCGGCACGGTCTTTCGAGGCGGCCTGAGCACGCGACATCGTGGCTTGCAGGCCGACGACGGCGAGAACGCCCACCGAGAAGATCAGCACGCTGACCAGCACTTCAATCAACATGAAGCCGCCGATGCGGCCACGACGCGACGCAGCCAACTGCCGGACTTGTCGCGATGAACGGGGAATCAACATGGTTGTTGCCTCACATCAGTTCGGGCAATGACGCGGGTCGGTCGCGTCGGTGACATGCGGGTCGCACATCCCCACGCTGCCGCTGGTCGACACCACCAGGCGCAGGCTGCGCGTCGCGTTGGGCGCGCTGATGTCGACCTTGCCGATGCCGGTAACGTCCAGCGCCTGGCCGAAGCCATTGAAGGTCACGTGATCGGCCGTTTGCGTGTCGTCTCCCGTCTTGGACACGATGGTCACGCCATCAGAGCCTTCGCCGGCGGGGTGGGTCTGCACGATCATCGGATTGTTTGTGGCGGACGGCGCCGTGCCGCACAGCGAGTCTGGAGAGTTGATGCTGACCACCCAGGAGGCGCTGGTGGACGACAAGGTGCAGCTGTTGTCCATCGTCTTGTTGTCGGCGAGCGAAACCAGCCAGAACGTGACCGGGCGATTGCGCTTGACCGCCTCCGCGCGCGCGGCCTGAATGCCGCTCAGGAGCGCATCGGCCGCCGATCTCACGCGAGCATTGCGCATCCAGTCGGCAATGCTGGGCATGATCGCCGCGGTCAGGATGCCGATGATGGCGAGCGCCACCACCAGCTCGATCATCGAAAATCCTCGAATGCGATGCGGCTTCATGGCGTGCCCTGTCAGCAGGTCGATGTCTTGGAAAGCCAGCAACTTGCCGTCACCGCGACACCCTTGAACGTCGTCGTCTTCTTGGCGCCGTCCTGGTCGATCGTGTAGGCGTACCCCGCCGTCACGCTCCCGGCCTTGCCCGTGGCGGTGAGCAGGAAGTTCTGCCCCGAATTGCTGGTGACGCAGGCCATGTCGAAGTAGTCGCCACCAACAAAGGCGTTCCATTTGCTGGCGGTTGAATCCGTGGCGCAGACCGTTCCGCCGGTCGAGCCGTAGTTCTTGTTGTCCTGGTAGTACTGCTCCATCTTGGCGCGGTAATCAGCCAGCAGCGTGAATGCCTCGGGCAGACGACCGCGACGGATGTAGTCGGTGTAGGCGGGGTAGGCAACCGCGCTCAGAATGCCGACGATCGCCACCACGACCATCAACTCGATGAGCGTGAAGCCGCGTTCACGATGGCGACCCGAGAGTAGGTGAGAGACGATCATGTCTTGAATCCTTAAGGCAGACGAATGGACTGCTTGATGCGATTCATTCTAGGAATCGCCCCCTTCGCAGTCGCGTGAAAAATTGGCACAAATGCAACCCTGTTCGACGAACCGGCTTGCAGGCAGACAAGCGGTGGTTGTACGGCGATGAGCGGTTTCGTCATCGGTCGATAAGCGGCGCGTTCCGGTCGCTGCAACGGGCTTTCGCGCCGGTTAACCTTGCCCTAACCCGCCGCTAACGCCCGCTTAACCATCGCCACCTAATCTGCAGCCCATTCAACAACCGCAATGGAGCTGCTATGCGAACCCATCTGAAAACTCTGTCTGCCGCCCTGCTGGGCGCGGGCATCGCGATCGTGGGCACGGCGGGCGCCTGGAGCCCGTCGAGCTGGTTTGGCAAGAACGAGGGCGCCGCCGCGAATTCTTCGGGGGCCGGCGGTGCGGGTTCGACGGTCGCCGTCGCCCCCACCGCCGCGCCGGCCGTCGCACCGGCCACGACGCCTTCCGCTGCAGGCCCCACTTGGCAGCCGGGCCAAACGCCCAACTACCGAGCCATTGCTCAAGCCTACGGGCCTGCCGTCGTGGGCGTCACCGTGGCCGGCACGCACAAGGTAAGCGGCGGCCAAGACGGCGACGATGACGAGGCCGACGCCTCACAAGGCATGCAGATGAACCCGAACGACCCGTTCTTCCGCTTCTTCCGCGGCTTGCCGGGCTTTGGGGCACGCATGCCCAGCCAGAACGTGCCCTTCCGCGGGCAAGGATCGGGTTTCATCCTCACGCCGGATGGTCTGATCCTGACCAACGCCCACGTGGTGCGTGACGCCAAGGAGGTGACCGTCAAGCTCAGCGACCGTCGCGAGTTCAAGGCCCAGGTGCTCGGCGCGGATGCCGACACCGACATCGCCGTGCTGCGCATCGACGCCAAGGGCCTGCCCACCGTGAAGCTGGGCGACCCGCGCTCGCTGCAAGTGGGCGACTACGTGCTGGCCATCGGCGCGCCGTTCGGCTTCGAGCAGTCGGCCACGCAAGGCATCGTCAGCGCCAAGGGCCGCTCGCTGCCGGGCGACAACTACGTGCCGTTCATCCAGACCGATGCAGCCGTGAACCCCGGCAACTCGGGCGGCCCGCTGTTCGACGCCGGCGGCGCGGTGATGGGCGTGAACGCGCAGATCTACTCGCGCACCGGCGGCTACCAAGGCTTGTCGTTCGCGATCCCGATCGACGTGGCCTTGAAGGTGAAAGACCAGATCGTGACCAACGGCCACGCCAACCATGCGCGGCTGGGCGTGCAGATCCAGGACATCAACCAGGGCCTGGCCGAGTCGTTCGGTCTGAGCAAACCCGATGGCGCGCTGGTGGCCGCCGTGGTGCCGGGCAGCCCGGCGGCTCAAGGCGGTTTGCAATCGGGCGACGTGGTGCTGGCCATCAACGGCCAACCGATCGAGCGCGCGGGCGATCTGTCGAGCCGCGTGGGCATGGCCACCCCGGGCGAAAAGGTGACGCTCAAGGTGTGGCGCGAGCGTGGCGAGCGCGAGCTCACCGTCAAGCTCGGCAGCGCTCACGATGCCACCAGCCAAGCCTCGGCCAGCGAGGCGCCCGGCCAGGGTCAGCTGGGTCTGGCGCTGCGCCCGCTCAACCCCAACGAACGCCAGGCCACCGAACTCGATCACGGCCTGGTGATCCAGCGCGTGAGCGGGGCGGCCGCGCGGGCCGGGCTGCAACCGGGCGACGTGGTGGTGGCCATCAACGGCCGCCCGGTGGACGGCATCGACAAGATCCGCGCGGTGCTCGACAAGAAGCCCAAGAGCGTGGCGCTGCTCATCCAGCGCGGCAATGAGCAGATCTTCGTGCCGGTGAATCTGGGCTGATGCCCGAGGGTCGCGTAAGCTGTCGGCCATTCAGCCTTCAGCTTGCCGACCCTCATGAGCTCCACGACCTCCTCCGCCCCCGCAACGATCACCTTCAACGGGCAACCCGCGCTGCAGTTGCAGTCGCCCGACGGCGCGCAAGCCGTGGTCCTGCTGCATGGCGCCCACCTCGTCTCGTGGCGCCCGGCCGGCCCTGATCGACAGCCTGGTGACGAACAGCTGTACCTGTCCGAACGCGCGATCTACGCCGAGGGCCAGGCGGTGCGCGGCGGCGTGCCGGTGATCTTTCCGCAGTTCGAGAAGCGCGGCCCGCTGCCGCGCCACGGCTTGGCGCGCACCCGCCACTGGGAAGTGGCCGAATCGCGCGTCGGCACCGACCATGCCGTGGCCGTGCTGCGCCTGGTGGACGACGACGCCACGAAGGCTCACTGGCCGCATGCCTTTGAAGCCGAACTCACCGTGAGCATCAGCGGGCCTCGGCTCGACATCGAACTGGCCGTGATCAACACGGACCAGGCCCCGCTGCACTTCACCGCTGCGCTGCACACTTATCTGCGCGTGGCCGATGTGAACCTGGTGCGCCTCGAAGGGCTGAGCGGCCTGCGCTACATCGACAGCACGAGCGGCGAAGAGCACCTCGACTTCAACCAGACCTTGCAGGTGCATGGCGAAGTCGATCGCATCTACATGCGCGCCACGCAAACCCTGCTGCTGCGCGATCAGGGGCGGCGCGTGGCGCTCGAATCACAAGGCTTCGACGACGTGGTGGTCTGGAACCCTGGCCCCGAGAAATGCTCGGCGATGCCCGACATGCCCCCCGAGGGCTGGCGCGAGATGCTCTGCGTCGAGGCCGCGCGCATCACCCACCCGATCGACCTGCCCCCCGGCGAAGAATGGGCCGGGCGGCAGAGTTTGCTGGCGCTGTAAACGAAGCGTTCCACGAGGCCCCGCAGGCTTTCAGCGGGGTGTCTTGCTCAACCGCGCCCCAACGCCGAGTCGATCAAGCCCGGCAAGCCCGCCACATTGCTCAGCACATCGGGCGGCGCGCCGCCCTGCTCGGCCAGGTAGACCGAGTCGTTCACGGCGACCAGCGTTCCGCCATCCGGGCCGCGCTCGACACGAATCTGCAAAGGCAGTTCGATGCGCGCCGAATTCGCCGGCTGCAGCACCGGCGTGCCCACGTCGTCGGCCGCGAGCACCAGCACCGTGTGGGCCGCCGCGGGCTCGTCGTGCCCGCCCGCCACGGCGGCATCCGCTGACGGGTGTCGTCCGCCCTCGGCGCGCGATGGCTCGGCCGACGCGCCGTCCGGGCCGCCGACCTTGGCGAACACGGCAATGCCCCGCTCTTGCGCGGCTTTTTCGATTCGATCGATGGTTTCTTCCACCGAGAAGCGGCTGGAGCGGGTGATCCAGCCCCGGCGAGCCTCCTCGGGCTCGGCTCGGCTGACAGACTGCCCCGCAGCCAGCAGCACCAAGGCCATGCAACCCGTGATCCAGTATCGAGACATGTGCATATCACCTCCGGCTCTCTGACCCATGAACCGGGTCAGATGCGGGCGGCGCGCACGAGTTCAAGTCGTGACGCAATTCACGAAGTAAAGATCCGTCAGGAACGCAACGGCCGCTGCGCCAGCAGGGCGTCCACCGCACCCAGCGCCTCGGCCGCACCCAGTGCCAGGCCGATCTGCCCTTTCGGCACTTGTGCATCACGCGGGTTGATACGCACCAGCCGCGCCCCCAGACGCTCGCACAACGACTCGCTGAAGTGCCGCACCGACGGCACATGCAAGCCCGCCCCGATCTCGATCACCAGCGCGCGCCGGGCCTGCCCCAGCCACGCGCCGAGCATCTGGGCCTGCTGGTCGTAGCGCTCGCCCTGCCAGCCCCAGTCGTCGAACATCAGGATGTTGGGGCGCGCCAGGCCACCGCAATGTGGGCAACTGGGCAACTCGCCCAGCCAGCTGCAGGTGCGCTCGTCCACCTCGGGGTGCAAGTCGTCAGCCGACCAGACGGCGCCCGAGCAGGGGCGCAAGCATTGCAGCCAATGGATGGAGCCGTGGCATTCGTAGAGCCGCTCAGGCTCGAACCCCGCGCGCTGAAACTGACCATCGACGTTGCTGGTGAAGACAAACCCACCGCATCCCAGGCGCCGAACCCAATTCGCCAAGACGGCGAATCCGTCATGCGGCTGTGTGGCGCGATACAACTGCAGGCGGTGTCCATAGAAGCCCCAAGCCAGACGCGGGTCGCGCCGAAAGGCGTCGGGGCTGGCGACTTCGGCAAAGTCGAGCCGCGCATGCGCCAACGCGGGGTAGGCGCGCCAGAAGCCTTCGCGGCCGCGGAAGTCAGGCAAGCCGGAGTCCACCCCCATGCCAGCCCCCGCCGACACCACCAGCGCATCGGCTTCGGCAACAAGCTGCGCCACCCGGTGCAACAGATCGGGAGTGGCGGACGGCGAACGGGTCGCCATGACGGTTTGCGCGCTCACAAACGCATTCAAACATGCGATCGTGCTGCACTGCAATACCCTCGCCAAGCCGCTCCGCCGGCCGTTACAACCGCGTGAACTGCGCGATCAGGGCTTGAACCGAAATCGGTGCCGGGCGGCCATCGTCCGACGGTTGCTGCGCGGCCAGATACAGCGGCGCCGCGCGTTCCACCCAGCCACGCAAGCGCTGGGCGCCTTGCCACCAGATGAAACCGCGCTTGAGCCAGCGCCACGCCGCGCGCGGGCGCATCACGGCCAGCGCCACGGCCGCGCCCACCCAGATGTATGGCCGATCACGCAGCCAGCCGTAGCCGGCGCGCACGCGATCGACCGCCGCGAAGGGCGCCTGCAAGGTGTGAGCTTGCTGCCCCAGCCGCGCTCGCAACGCGGCGCTCTGGAACTGGAGCCGCTGTTTTTTCAGCGCCAACTCGACTTCGCGCGGCGACATGCTCAAGAGCCCGTCAATTCATCGCGGTCGCGCCGCAATTCGGCCAGGCTGGCCGCAAACAGACCCGACGGCGCGCTCACCCAGCGTGCCGCCACGCGCAGCGCCGCCACGCCGGCTGCCACGAACATCAGCGTGATGAGCCCGAGCGCCAGCACCCGGTGCTCGGCCCACAGCGCCACCGCAATCAAGGCCGCCAGCGACGCCATGCCCATACCCAGCAACAAGAAGGCCGCCGCGCCCCAGGCCAGCACCCGAAGCACGCGGATCTTCTCTTCTTCAAGCTCGACCGAGAACAGCTCGATCCGGTTGTGCAGCAGGGCCAGCAAGGTGGCGAGCAACTGCAGCAGCGAGCCATATAGCCCGCCGCTCCCACCAGCGTTGCCGGAGTCGGGCGAAGCGCCGTTCGGCATCAGCGACGCCCGATCAGCAACCCGATCACCAAACCCACGCCGGCGGCCACGCCGATGGACTTCCAGGGGTTCTCGTGCACGAAATCGTCGGTGGCGCGGCCCACTTCCTTGGCCTTGTCGACCACGACGTGCTGGGCGTCGGCCAAGTTGGCCTTGGCTTGCGCCAGCGTGCCCTGGATCTTGCTGCGCAGATCAGCCACGTCGGCGCTCGCCTGCCCCGCCGTGGCCTGCAGCAGATGCTCGGCATCGGCCACGACGCGCTTGAGATCGGCCATGAGGCGCTCTTTGGGGATGGTGGTGAGATCGGTCATGCTGGGCTCCATTTGTTGGGTTTGAGATCGATAGCGGATTCAGACTACCCCATTTGCGGCCGTGAAAAATGACTCACATCAAAAACAAAAGCCCCGCCCCAGGCAGGGGTCGGGGCCTTGGCCTTCGCGATGCCCAGAGGCTCAGGGCGACTTGTTCTTGTCGGCCTCGCTGGTGAACGAGTCGGCAAAGAAGGCGTCGGCCGGCAGACCGCAGCGCGCCGTGAAATCGCGTCGCGCCGAATCGACCATGATCGGCGCCCCGCAGGCGTAGACCTCGTGGCCGCTGAGGTCGGGCAGGTCGGCCATCACGGCCTGGTGGACGAAGCCGGCGCGGCCGCTCCAGTTGTCGGCGGGCGTGGCGTCGGACAGCACCGGCACATAGCGCAGGTTGGGCATCTCGGCGGCCGCTTGCTCAGCCCAGTCGTGCAGGTACAGATCGGCCTTGACGCGAGCGCCCCAGTAAAGCACCGCCGGGCGGTTGATGCCCTTGGCGCGCAGCTGCTCGATGATCGCCTTGATCGGCGCGAAGCCGGTGCCCGAGGCCAGCAGCACGATGGGCTTGTCGCTGTCTTCACGCAGGAAGAAGGTGCCGAACGGCCCCTCGACGCGCAGGATGTCTTTTTCTTTCAGCGCGCCGAACACGTGATCGGTGAACTTGCCGCCCGGCATGTGGCGGATGTGCAGCTCGATTTCGCTGTTGACGGCTTGCGGCGCGGAGGCCATCGAATAGCTGCGGCGGCTGTTGTCGCGCAGGATGAATTCGACGTATTGCCCGGCGCGGTAGCCGAAGGTGTTGTTGGCCGGCAGCTGCAACTTGAGCACCACCACGTCGGGCGCCACCTTGGTCAGGGCCGAGACGCGGCTGGGGATCTTGAGGATGGGGAACTCGCCCGCCCCCACCACCGTGCGCGCCTCGATCACCACGTCGGTCTGCGGCTTGGCGCAGCAGGTCAGGATGAAGCCGGCCGCCTCTTCGTCGGCGCTCAGGGCCTTGTCCTGGTGCTCGCCATGGGCCACGCGCCCCTCGGTCATCTTGCATTTGCACGAGCCGCAGGCGCCGTCCTTGCAGCCATAGGGCAACCCGACGCCCTGCCGCATCGCGGCGCTCAGGATGGTTTCATCAGTCGGCACATCGAACGCACGTCCGCTGGGCTGCACGGTCACATGGAAAGTCATCTGGGTATCCTCGGGTTCTCGTGGGCACATCATTGTGCCGTCTGCCGCCCGCGCCAACCGTTTCCGACTTCGCCATGCTCTACCCCAGCCCGTCTCGCCCCGCCGCCTTCCGCCGCCCTCGCCTGTTGATCGTGGGCTGCGGCGATGTCGGGC
>NZ_JAYSBZ010000030.1:0-36800 GCF_041915145.1 Aquabacterium sp.
GCGAGTCGCGCTGCGTCCAGCCGAACACCGTCCAGCAAGCCACGCAAGATGCGGGCGTCGGCAAGATCGAGCGTCACACGCTTGAGCCCGGCACGCTGCATGCCTTCCAAGGCCAGCTCCAGCACTTCAAGATCCGCTTCGAGCCCTGCATGACCATAAATCTCGACGCCAAATTGCAGCGGCTCGCGTGTTGCGTGCAGGCCAGAAGATCGGGTATGCAAAACCGGCCCGCAATAGCACAGGCGGGTCACGCCCTGGCGATTGAGCAGATGCGCGTCGATGCGGGCGACCTGAGGCGTGGTATCCGCTCGCACCCCCATGGTTCGACCACTGAGTTGATCGACCAGCTTGAAGGTGAGCAAATCGAGCTCTCGGCCGGTACCGGAGAGCAAGGATTCCAAGTATTCGAGCAATGGTGGCATCACCAGCTCGCAACCGTAGCCGCGAGCCACGTCGAGCAAGGTGCGACGCAATTCTTCGATGTGCCGCGCTTGAGCTGGCAATACATCGGCAATGTGCTCGGGCAGCAGCCAAGCAGACGACATATGAAACACCCGGGGGGATTAAAGATGCAATTCTACCGGGCGCAGCCCGGCGCGACGCAACCGATCATCTGCGGCATATTCACGCCAGGAAATACAGCAGCACGACACCAGCAACCATGCTGCTCATGGCCAGGAAGCGCACCTGTCCGTCACTCAGGCGCAAGGCCTGCTCGAACATGCGCCGCCATGCCGTCGGGTTCACGAAAGGCAGCAAGCCCTCGATCACCAACATCAGCGCGACAGCCGTCAACAAATTCGTCCACACGTCTGACGCTTGATGAATTAGGCAGCATGGGTCACTTGCGCGCAGCAGGCGTCGGTAACCCGGAACCACCTCGGAACACCTTGAAGAATTCCGAGTTGGCAGGATCGAGCACCATCACATCGGACTTACCTCGGAACGAACTTCGATAAGCGTCAAGACTGCGATAGAACTGCGCGAATTGCGGGTCGCGGCCGAAAGCCTCGGCATAGATGGCAGAAGCCTTTGCATCGCCCTCACCCATGATCTTCTGAGCGTCGCGGTATGCCTCGGCGATGATCACCTCGCGCTGGCGATCTGCGTCCGCACGAATCTTCTCGCCCTCAGCGGTGCCCAGCGAGCGCAACTCGTTGGCCACTCGTTTACGCTCGGACTCCATGCGACTGTAGACAGAATCGGTGATGCGCGACGAGAAATCGACCCGCTTGATTCGTACATCCACGATCTCGATACCAAATGATTTGGCGTCGTCGCCTAGGCGCTGGATAACACCCTTCATTACGCTCTCACGCTCGGTCGCAAGCACCGCGCGCACGTCCCGCTTGGTCACCTCTTCATTCAATGCGGCCTGCACGATCGGACTCAGGCGCGCCTCGACGTTGCGGATTTCGACCCCATTGTTGCGAATGAACTGCTTGGGATCGGAAATGCGCCATTTAACAAGCCAGTCGATCACCAGACTTTTCTTTTCGGCGGTAAAGATCGGGCGACTTTCCGGGCTGTCCAGCGTCTGGACGCGCCGGTCAAGAAACACGACGTTTTGCAGAGGAGGCGGCAACTTGAACTTCAAGCCGGGTTTGGTCACGACCTCTTTAATTTCGCCCAAGGCGTAGATCACGGCGAACTGCCGTTGATCGACCACAAACATGATCGACGCGGCTAGCAAAACTGCGAGAAAGGCCCCAAGCAACGCTATTGTGATTCGATTCATGCAGTACCTCCTTAGCGGCCTTCTCGATCGCGACCTCGCGCGTTATCGCGCGAGCGTGAATCGGTCGCTGTGGAAGGCGCAGCGGCGACTTCAGGCACCACCTGACCAGGCGCAGTCGGTGCGGACGCGGAGGCGACAGGGGCTGATACACCGGACGACTGTCCGGCACCGGCTTGCTGCAATAGCCTGTCAAGGGGCAGGTAAAGCAGATTCGACCCAGCCCGCGAGTCAACCAAGATCTTCGTGACACTCGAATAAATCTGCTGCATGGTATCGATGTATATCCGATCACGGGTCACGGCCGGGGCCTTTTGATACTCAGCCAGAACGCTGCGGAACCGCTGCGAATCGCCTTCGGCACGAGCCACCACCTTGGCCCGATAAGCTTCAGCCTCCTCGTGCAGACGAGCCGCCGTGCCGCGCGCCTTTGGGATCACATCATTGGCGTACGCCTGCCCGTCGTTCTTGAAGCGTTCACGGTCAGCTCCGGCCTTGAAAGCATCGTCGAATGCGGCCTGCACCTGCTCCGGAGCCTGCACACTCTGCACATTGACATTGGCAATCAGCACCCCCGCCTTCAGACGATCAAGTTGTGACTGAATCAACTTCACGAGATCAACGGCCAGCGCATCGCGTTGCTGGTACAGCACCGAATCCATCGAACTGCGCCCGACAATCTCACGCACAGCCGATTCGGCTGCTTGCACAACCGCAGCTTCTGGATCGTGGTTCTCGAACAAGAACGCCCTCGGATCCTTCAGCCGATATTGCACCGTGAAGCGAATGTCGACGATGTTCTCGTCTTGCGTCAGCATCGATGAATCACGCAGACCGGTCGATTGCGCAACCGCTGCGCTGCCAACCTCCACCGTTCGCAAACGAGTCACGTCAACAATTTCGTGCGACTCGAACGGGTAAGGCATCCGCCATTGAAATCCGGCTTCTGCCGTTCGACTAAACCGTCCGAATGACATCACCACGGCTTGCTGGCCCTCTTGCACAATAAAGAAACCGCTCCCCAGCCAGATCAGCAGCAACAACCCAACAAAAAAACCCAAGCCACCCCCCGCGCCGCGCATGTCTGGCGAACTCGGTCCGTCTCCACCAGCATTGACTGGCGGCCCCGAAAACAACTGACTCAACTTGCGATTGAAATCGCGCCACAGCTCGTCAAGATCAGGTGGGCCGCCATTGTTGCGGCCGTCGTTGTTGAGCATGACGTCGGCACTGCGCAGTTCGCCGGCCCGTTGGCTGCGAGTTGGCAAGCGAAGACGCCAAGCGAAATAGAAGCCTGCCGCGAATGTCAGGCGCGCCAGCGCGACGGTGATGGAGCGCAACGTCACGACACGTGGCACGCGAATATCGTTCATAGCGACTTTCATTTTGTCGTTTGCAAGGTGCCCGCTTCGACCGAAGTCACTGCTACAAGGGGAAACGAGGCGACATTCCATCGGGCTGCCGCCGGATTGTCTCCCGTCAGGCATCGCCATTCGAAAAGCTCTTCCGGCGCTACCAACGCGGCGCATGACAGCAAGGTCCTCAATTCTGCCAAGCCCAGCCCCTCCTTCGCGCTCACAAAAATACGTGGTACCAGTCGACCTGGCTCGAGTTCAAACATGTCACCACGTTCGCGTGGCTGCTGTGCCGACGGCAAAGCATCAACTTTGTTGAACACCAGCACTTGAGGCACATCGTGGGCACCGATACTTGTTAGGACGCGCTCGACCTCCATCATCTGCTCGTGCAGATTGGAACTGGCGCAATCAACCACATGCAACAACACGTCTGCATCGATCGCCTCTTGAAGTGTCGCCTGAAAAGCTTCGATCAAGGTGTGCGGCAAGTCGCGGATGAAACCGACCGTGTCAGACAGCGTCACGCTGCGTTGAGCATCTTCGAGGTAGATCTGCCGAACCGTGGTGTCCAGGGTGGCAAACAACTGATCGGCTGCGTAGGTGCGCGCCTTGGTCAATGCATTGAATAGTGTGGATTTGCCCGCGTTGGTGTAGCCGACCAAGGACACGCGGAAGGCGCCGCTTCGCTCCCGCGAACGTCGCTGGGTATGACGCTGGCGTTTGAGCTTGGCAAGCCGTTCCTTGAGGGACTTGATGCGTTGATCGATCATCCGGCGATCCAGTTCCATCTGGGTTTCACCTGGCCCCCCCCGATGCCCCACGCCGCCTCGCTGACGCTCAAGGTGAGACCATCGACGCACCAGTCTTGTCACCAGATACTGCAGCCGCGCCAGTTCGACCTGCAGTTTGCCCTCGTGGCTCTTCGCCCGAGCAGCGAAAATTTCGAGAATCAGCATGGTTCGATCAAGAACCTCGACCCCGATGACTCGTTCGAGATTGCGCTGCTGAGCCGGCGAGAGAGCCTGATCAAAGATGACACCGTGCGCCTGATGTGCATCTACCAGGAGTTTGATTTCGGCAGCCTTGCCCTCGCCGACAAACAAAGCGGCATCGGGTGCGCGCCGCTTGGCAACGATGCGAGCCACCGGTTGATCTCCGGCGGATTCAGCCAAGAGTGCCAACTCGTCCAAAGTCGGATCAAAGGACGCCCCCGGCCCCAGATCGACTCCGACCAGCACAACGCGCGGAGTTTCAACAGCGTGAGTCAGATTCAATGCTCAACTCACAACGTCAGACACTCTGGCAATCGCGGGGCAAAAAGAGACTCAGCTTGCGTCGCCAGACTCGTTGGTGTGGAAGCTAACGGCGCGCCCGGGAACCACCGTCGAGATCGCGTGCTTGTAGACCATTTGAGTCACCGTGTTGCGCAGCAGCACCACATATTGGTCGAAGGATTCGATATGTCCTTGCAATTTGATGCCGTTGACCAAGTAGATCGACACCGGCACATGCTCCTTGCGCAGGAGATTCAGAAACGGGTCTTGTAGAAGTTGCCCTTTGTTGCTCACGATATGCTCCGTGTTGGAAAGTAATGATGGAAGGAGACATTAACACAGCACAGGAATTTGTGCCTCGCCGAGGCCAATCCCGTTTGGGCTGGTGTTTATTCTTTTTCGTCAAACGGGTTGCTGGACGAACGCATTTCAATGCGCAGAGGCGTTCCGGTGAGCTTGAAATGCTCGCGAAACCGCGCCTCCAGATACCTTTTGTATGAATCCGGCACGTGTTCCAGCGAATTGCCGTGAATGACGATGATCGGGGGGTTCTGCCCGCCCTGGTGGGCGTAACGCAGCTTCGGCCTGAACATGCCCGCCCGCTTGGGCTGCTGATATTGCACGGCCTCGTGCAACAGTCGCGTCAGCACGGGCGTCGGGAGTTTGCGCGTGGCCGACGACCACGCATCGGCGATGGTCTTCCAGAGCGGCCCCAAGCCTTGTCGCCTGAGTGCTGAAATATGCACCTGCGGAGCGAAACGCAAGAAAGCCAGTCGCTGCTCGATGGAGCGCTCCAGCATTTCTCGCTGATAGCTGTCGATTGCGTCCCATTTGTTGATCGCGACAACCACAGCGCGCCCTGAGTCCAGGATGTAGCCGGCGATATGGGCATCTTGATCGGAAACCCCCTGCGTGGCATCCAGCAACAGCACCACCACGTTCGCGTCAGCGATCGCTTGCAGCGTTTTGACTACCGAGAACTTCTCGATAGCCTCGAAAACCCGCCCCTTGCGACGCAGGCCTGCCGTATCGATGATCTCGTATCGCTGTCCATCACGTTCGAGCGGCACTTTGATCGCATCCCGCGTGGTGCCGGGCATGTCGAACGCCACCAGACGCTCTTCCCCCAACCAGGCGTTGATCAAGGTTGATTTGCCAACGTTGGGGCGCCCCGCCACGGCCAGGCGGATGGGTTGATCCTCGGCCTGCTCCTCGGCATCGTCATCTTCATCGACGATGAATTCCGCCAGTGCCGCTTCGACAAGACTGCGCACCCCTTGACCGTGAGCCGACGATACGGGGTGTGGCTCACCAATGCCAAGTTCGTAAAATTCGGCGATGTGCGGCGAATCCGTCATTCCTTCGGCCTTGTTGACCGCCAAAATGACTTTCTTGTTCGCGGAGCGCAGGTATTTGGCAATGTCGTGATCCTGGGCCGACAGCCCGGCACGCACGTCCACAACGAAAACCACCGCGTCAGCCTCGGCAACCGCCTGGCGAGTCTGCTTGGCCATCTCTTTGAAGATGCCATCCGTGCAATCCGGCTCAAACCCACCGGTATCAATGACAATGAACTCGGTCGCGCCTATTCGGCCATCTCCATAGTGGCGATCGCGCGTGAGGCCAGCATAGTCGGCCACGATGGCATCCCGGCTCTTGGTCAGACGGTTGAATAGCGTCGACTTGCCAACGTTAGGGCGGCCAACCAGGGCCAATACAGGTTTCATCGATCAACAATCCGGGGATCAATCCACCGCGAAGGCGAACAGCCCGCCATCGCGCGTCAGCACCAGCAGATTGCTGCCAACGACCACCATCGGGCTAGCCACGCCGCTGCCACGAGTCGATAGACGAGCCACGGTATGCCCGTCCTGCCGCGACAACAGGTGCACATAGCCTTCAAAGTCGCCCACGGCAACCTTGCCGGCTATCGCGGCAGGTGCGCTCAAGGTGCGGTGCAGCAGCGTTTCGACGCGCCAAGCGATGTCCCCGGAGGTTCGGCGCCAGGCGACCACGCGATCACTGCTATCGGCTCCGTAGACGAACTCGTCGTCCATGGCTAAACCTTGCATTCCGGCCTGGGTCTTGCTCCAGGTCACCACGGACTGCGTGGCATCGAGACAGCCAACTGCGGTCTGGAACGATCGGACGCACAACACGTCGCCGAAGCGAGCGGCCGGCCCGACCAGATCTGCCAGGCGTTCGACCTCGTTGCCGCCTCGGGGCGATGCCACGATGGCATCCTGCTTGACGGTGCCGCGCACCGGATCCAATGCCACCAAACGGGGGCCCACGCCGATCCACAAGGTGTTGCGCACAGGTTGGAGTACCCCGGGCTGAGACAACGCCAAGGGATCACTCGGACGCTGGTAAACCCAGAGTTTGCGTCCGTCAATTACGTCAAAAGCCGCAACGGCGCGATCCACGCCTTGCACGAACACGCGTTCGCCCGCCACCAGTGGCGAAGTCACGACCCTTGTGTTCAGCGGTGTTCGCCATTTCTGCATGCCCGAGTCGAGCACGACGAGTTCGTTGTCCTTGGTAACCACGGCGGCATAACGACCATCGGAACCCACCCCGGCCGACACAATCCCATCCACACGACCGTGCCAGCGCTCCCGACCGGTCAGCAATTCACGAGCGGAAACGTCCCCGCTGTCGTTGACCGCCACGATCAAGCCGTCCGCCACGGTCATGCGCAGCGCGGGGGACACGTCGCCACCCAATCGCACCGACCACAGCGGCTGTGCAGTCGCGGAATCAGCCAGAGCCTGCAAGGGCGTAGGCGCGGGCTTGTCGGTGAAGGAACAGGCCACCAGACAGGCCAACATCGAAGACAGTGTCGCGGTTACAGTGAGGCGACGCATCATGGTTTGACTCCTGCTTCGCTGGCGGCGACGTCAGGTGCCGCCCCCAGCGCAGTCAACTTGGCCGCAATTACCTTGCGATAACCGACGTCCTGCTCGATCGACTTCCAGGCTTGTTGATAGGCCGAAACAGCATCGGCTGACTTGCCTTGCAACTGCAGCAAATCCCCCTTGCGATCAGCTGCCAGCGCTGCGAATTCTTTCGGGAATTCAGCCGCGAGGATCTTGCCTGCTTCATCGTATTTCTTTTGATCCATCAACAACCCGGCCAGACGCAGACGCGCGATGGCCTGATATTCAACCTCCGCTGCCTGGCTTGCGACCCATTCAAGACTTGCGCGCGCGTCGTCCGCCTTGCCGCGCTCAGCTTGCACTTTGGCAGCCAGCAAACCACCCTGCTCGGCATATGTGGTGCGCGGGAAATTACTGATCAGGTCTTTGGCCACACGGGTTGTTTTTTCGACATCGCCCGCAGATGCGACACGATCAAGCTCGTCAAACAACACCCCAGCCTTGATGGCTTGATCGGCCTGATATTTGTTCCACCAGGCATACGCAACGAATGCTCCCAGAGACAGGATCAGCACCCAAGTGATCAGGTTGCCGTATTGCTTCCAGAAATCCTTGAGCTGATCGAGTTGCTCTTGTTCTTCGAGATCGAGATGGTTGGCCATGCGACGAAACGGATGTGTTGAAAGGACGGCGCCACCGAGTGACGCGTCGAAGGCGGGATTATGGGGCCAGCAGGGTCGCTGACCAGGCGGACACGTCCGTCAGGGAGCGCAGCACTTGCTCGCCACCGCCCCGCAACGGCTTGACCGCCACCACGCCCTGCGCCAGCTCGGACTCGCCGAACACCAGTGCGAACGCCGCGCCGCTGGCATCGGCCTTTTTGAATTGCGACTTCATGCCGGTGGGCCCATCCGGGCCGCCCGGATGCATCAGCACCGACACCCCTTGCGCACGCAGCGCCTCGATGGTCGCCATGATCTGCGGCAGAGCGGCGTGACTGGGCACCACGGCGTAGGCATGCGGCACGACGGGCGCGGGCTGCGCCCCGACCTCTTGAACCAGCAGGAGCAAGCGCTCGATGCCCAGGCCCCAGCCCACAGCCGGCGCCGGCTTGCCGCCGAGCTGCTCGATCAGGGTGTCATAACGGCCGCCGCCGCACACCGTGCCTTGCGAGCCCAATCGCTCGGTGACCCACTCGAACACCGTGAGGTTGTAGTAGTCCATGCCACGCACCAGACGCGGATTGATGCGATAGGGCAAGCCCGCGCCATCAAGCACCGCCCGCACGGCATTGAAATGCTTGAGCGATTCTTCGCCCAAGAAGTCCATCAACTTGGGCGCCGCCTCGACCAAGGCCTGCATGGCCGGATTCTTGGTGTCGAGGATGCGCAAAGGGTTGGTGTGCAGCCGCCGGCGGGCATCTTCGTCGAGCGCATCGGCGTGCTGTTCCAGGTAGCTGATCAACGCCTGACGATGCGCCAAGCGTTCGGCCGGCTGACCGAGGCTGTTGAGTTCGAGGCGAACGTCTTCCCCCACCTTGAGCCCGAGGTCTTGCCACAAGGCGCGACACATCAAGATCAATTCGGCATCCACGTCCGGGCCGGCAAAACCCAACGCCTCGGCGCCGACTTGATGGAACTGGCGGTAACGCCCCTTTTGCGGGCGCTCGTGGCGAAACATCGGCCCGATGTAGAAGAGTCGCTTGCCACCGTCATAGAGCATCGAATGCTCGATGGTGGCCCGCACCACGCCGGCCGTGTTTTCGGGCCGCAGGCTGAGGTGGTCGCCGTTCATCGAGTCCTCGAAGGAGTACATCTCTTTTTCGACGATATCGGTGACCTCGCCCAGGCCGCGCACGAACAAGGCGGTCGGCTCGACGATCGGCGTGCGGATGTTCAGATAGCCATAGCGGCGCATCAGCGCCCGCACCTTGTCTTCCAGCCAGTCCCAGCGCGCCGAGTCGGGCGGCAGGATGTCGTTCATGCCCTTGACGGCCTGAACGGCCACCGGCTTTTTGTTGTCGCTCATGATGAATCTGGATATCGAGCCCGCACGGCACGCACCGTGCAGGCCGTGGGTTAAGACGCCCCGCCGAAGCGGCGCACCACGTAGTCTTCGACGATTTTCTGGAACTCGACAGCGATGCTCTCGCCGCGCAGCGTCAGGGCCTTTTCGCCATCGATGAACACGGGCGCCGCCGGCGCCTCGCCCGTGCCCGGCAGGCTGATGCCGATGTCGGCATGCTTGCTTTCGCCCGGGCCGTTGACGATGCAACCCATCACGGCGACCTTCATTTTCTCGACGCCGGGATACTGGCTGCGCCACACGGGCATGCGCTCGCGCAAGTGATCGTCGATCTGCTTGGCCAGCTCCTGAAACACGGTGCTGGTGGTGCGACCGCAACCCGGGCAGGCGGTGACGCTGGGAACAAACGAGCGCATGCCCAGCGCCTGCAATATTTCAGCCGCGACCACGACTTCTTGCGTGCGAGCCTCGCCCGGCTGGGGCGTGAGAGACACGCGAATCGTGTCGCCGATGCCCTCTTGCAACAGGATCGACAAGGCAGCAGCCGACGCCACGGTGCCCTTGGTTCCCATGCCGGCCTCTGTCAAGCCGAGGTGCAAGGGGTGATCACAACGCCGAGCCAGCGCGCGATACACGCTGATCAGATCCTGTACCCCGCTGACCTTGCAACTGATGAGCACCTGACCTGGCCGCATGCCCAGCTCAACGGCTGCGGCAGCCGACTGCGTGGCGGACGTCACCAGGGCCTCGTACATGACCTGCCTCGCGTCCCACGGTTCGGCGCGACGGCCGTTGGCGTCCATCAAGGCCGCCATCAACTCTTGATCGAGGCTGCCCCAGTTGACGCCGACGCGCACCGGTTTGTCATGCTTCAGCGCGACCTCGATCATCTGTGCGAACTGCCGGTCGCGCTTTTCACCCCTGCCGACATTGCCGGGGTTGATGCGGTACTTCGACAGCGCCTCGGCGCAAGCCGGATAGTCGCTCAGCAGACGGTGGCCGTTGTAGTGGAAGTCGCCGATCAGGGGCACGTCGATGCCCATGCGATCGAGCTGTTCGCGCACGTGCGGCACGGCCTGAGCGGCCTCGGGCGTATTCACCGTGATGCGCACCAACTCCGATCCGGCCAGCGCCAGATCCTTGACCTGAATCGCGGTGGCAATCGCGTCGACAGTATCGGTGTTGGTCATGGACTGGATACGCACGGGCGCATCGCCGCCTATGGTCACGACGCGCGATCCCCACGTCACCCGCGCCTGCTGCGATCGACGCGCTGCCACGCATGCTGCCTGGATAGGCTCATTCCACGCCGGAACGACGCCCCCTTGTCCCATGACCGAGGAATCCGCTGAACTCACTTCAACTCCATACGCGCCACGTTGTCGCGCACCCCGGCTGCAGACAGATCCACCGCGCGTCCGCGAAATTGCAGATCGGTGCCGTGCACATTACCGATCTTGACCTGCAAGGGCGCCGCCCCGCTCATGGTCAGACTCTCGCCTGCCCGCACCAGACGAGACAGCAGCACCCTACCCTTGGCGTCACGGATGTCGATCCAGGAGTCTTCGCGGGCCTTCAAGGCAACCGCACCATCTCCCATCTGCGACACGCCGGAGCTGACAGCGCCGCCAACCGCCGAGGCCGTCATCGCGACCGCTGCCATCGCCACAGGTTTCACCTGAACCGCAGAACCTGAAGCCGCCCCCGAAGAGGCCGCCGCAGGAGCCTGCGTCGAAGCGGGAAAAGGAAACTCGCCCGCATTCGGAGACACATCGGGCGGCTCGCTGGCATGCGGCGGGACACCACTGACCGCATCCTGATCGATCGTCGCGCCGGGCAGCGCCGGAACCGTCTCAGACGCAGCAACGTCAGCCATGCGTGCCGATTGTGTTTGAGCCGCGGCCGGCACCGGCGCCGTGCCGGCGATTTCGATCTGCAAGCGATGTGGCCAGAAATAGATCGCGACAGCGCCCAGCACCAAGCACACCGGAGCCAACACGGCCGGACGCAGCAACTGCCCCCAACCACCGCCCAGCATGCGCCCTATCACTTTGCCGTGTTCGTCAAACGGCTGGTTCAATCCTTGATTGACGCGCTCCAGCCCTCGCGCCTCCTTGGCCGGAGGCAGCAGCGCCAGCACCGGAGCAGCGTCGACCTTGAGGGCTCGGCACACGGTTTGCGCCAATGCGCGAGTGAAGACTGCGTCGGGCAATTCGCCGTAGCGATCTGACTCGAGCAACTCCAGCTTGCGCTGCGCCACCTTGATGGTGGCCGACAAGGTTTCCAGCGACAACCCGGCCGCTTCACGCGCCTGCCTCAGCACGGCCCCCGCCGAACCCGCCACAGCATCGGAGGACGACATCTCACTCATCGAAGCGCCCCGCATCCAATGCCGCAACTTCTCGCGACGACGGGAATCGACTGCGCAACAGGTTGCCGAATTCCTTCTCGCCCTGAAGATTCCCCAACCGGTGCTCGATCTTCACGGCCAGCCACAACGACTCGGCGTTCGCCAGCTCCTGGGATGCGTTCACGCGACGAATGTAAAAGCGGGCTCGCTCGTATTCGCCTCGGCGGTACAGCACATCCGTCAGGTTGACCGCGATCGTGGGGTTGCCCGCATCGATCTCATAAGCGTGCATCAGGGCCTTTTCGGCATCATCCAGTTTGCCCTGCCGAGCCAGGCACACGCCGCGAACCATCGCGCTTTGCGATGCATCGCGATATTTAGGCACCGCCATGGCTGCAACGAACATGGCATCGGCATCGGCGTAGCGCTTGCGTCGGCACATGAACCAGCCATAGTTATGCATGGCGCCCGCGTTCGCGGGATCGATCTGCAAGGCGTGGCGGAAGCTGGCCTCTGCCAATCCGTCATCACCCAAACCGTCGTAAATCAGTCCTCGCAAGCTGAAAGCATCCGAGATATCAGGATCGACCGAGATAGCCTGCTTGACCTCGTCGAGCGCCGGCGCCAACTTGCCTTGCGCGTAGTACGCCGTGGCCAGCTCCAGGCGCACGCGGGCCCGTTTGTGGCGCGCAGACTCGTCGGAGTTCGTCACGATGTCCCGACCAGCCGCCCCCGCGACCGGCATCGGTGTGCACCCCATCATCGCCACACCCAGTATCCAGGCTGCGGCCAATCCTGCACCGACTCGCGAGATACCCGCACACGATGCACCTCTGCGTTGACGCTCCAACCGCACCATGCAAGCACTCCTGTGTTGTGTAGATAGTCTGTGCCGGCCTCACGCCGGACGGATCGGAATCGGACCACGCGTCATGCGCTCACGCACATGGGTGCGGTCCTGAACTTCGCCAGCCAACTGGCCGCACGCGGCATCGATGTCGTCGCCGCGCGTCTTGCGTACCGTCGTGACAATGCCCCCGTCCACGAGGATCTTCGCAAATGCCTGCACGCGAGCAGAACTGGAGCGACGCAACCCCGACGCCGGGAACGGATTGAACGGGATCAGGTTGAACTTGCACGAAATACGCCCGCGCACCAGATTCAGCAGTTGTCGGGCATGCTCATCGCTGTCGTTGACCCCATCGAGCATGCAGTATTCGAAGGTGACGAAATCACGCGGCGCCTTGTCCAGGTAGCGAACGCAGGCATCGAGCAATTCGTCGATCGGATATTTGCGATTGATCGGCACCAGTTCGTCGCGCAATGCATCGTTGGACGCGTGCAGCGACACGGCCAGCGCCACCGGGCAATCGTCGCGCAGCCGATCGATCATCGGCACCACCCCCGAGGTGGACACCGTGACACGGCGGCGCGACAGGCCGTAACCATGGTCGTCGAGCATGACGCGCAAAGCCGGCACCAGCGCGCCATAGTTTTGCAACGGCTCACCCATGCCCATCATCACCACATTGCTGATGACGCGATCAGAGGTCTGCAGGCGCGCACGCAAGGCATGTTCGGCATGCCAGAGCTGAGCCAGGATCTCGCCCGTCGAGAGATTGCGACTGAACCCCTGGTGCCCGGTCGAGCAGAACCGGCAACCCACCGCGCACCCCGCCTGAGACGACACGCACAGCGTCCCTCGATCGTCTTCAGGAATGAACACCGTCTCGACGGCATTGCCCGCGCCGACGTCAAACAGCCACTTGACCGTACCGTCGCTCGAAACATGCTCACTGATGATGGGCAGACCGCGAATGTCAGCCTGCCCGGCCAGCTTGGCGCGCAGACTCTTGGCCAAGTCCGACATCTGATCGAAATCGGACGCACCCCGCTGATGGATCCAGCGGAAGAGCTGAGTGGCGCGAAAACGCTTTTCACCCAGCTGTTCGCAAAACGCGGCCAAGCCGTCCAGATCGAAATCGAGGAGGTTGACCGCGCTCATGTATTCGTGTGGCGACGGCGAGAGGCCGTCACCAGTATTCATCAACGGGTGTAGACGTTGATGCCAGGGAAGAAGAACGACACTTCGACCGCAGCGGTTTCGGCTGCGTCGGAGCCGTGCACGGCGTTGGCATCGATGCTGTCGGCGAAGTCAGCGCGGATGGTGCCCGGAGCTGCCTTCTTGGGATCGGTCGCGCCCATCAGATCACGGTTCTTGGCGATGGCGTTCTCGCCTTCCAGAACCTGGATCATCACCGGACCCGACACCATGAAGTCGACCAGATCCTTGAAGAACGGACGCTCCTTGTGTACCGCATAGAACTGCTCGGCTTCGCCGCGCGACAGCTGAACCAGCTTGGCAGCCGCGATCTTCAGGCCAGCGCCCTCGAAGCGGGCGTAGATTTGACCGATAACGTTCTTGGCCACGGCATCGGGCTTGATGATCGACAGAGTACGTTCAATCGCCATAATTTATTTCTCCTGAATCAGTCACTTAATGTGAAACCCGCCATTGTAGCCAGGTAATGTTGCATCTGCCTACGACGAGAGCCACCACCAACGCCTACCCAATCGGCGACGTTGGCGCTTCGCGATGCTCATCGACCGCGGCCACCGAAGCCACCGCCTCGACCGCCGCCGCCACCCTTGCCGCCGCCACCACGCGGCCCGCGGGCCTTGCTGAAATAGGCATCGGCGCCGATGTAGCCCACCGAGGTTTGCATCGGATCAGGCTGACGCGGCCCACCGCCCTTCTGGTTGCCAGCGGGGTGGTCTTGCGTCGGCTGGCCAAAGCCGCGGCTGATGCGCTGCGAGCCAGAAGCAAAGCGGCGATCAAAGGTCTGCTCCAGCGGATTCGGAATATTCACCGGATCGCCATTGCGAGAAGAGCGCTGCTGGTTCTGATTTTGGTTCTGCCCCTGCGCCTGCCCTTGCTTGCCACCGCGCCCATGCTTGCCTTGCTTGGCACCCTGGCCTGGACCCTGCCCACGATTGCCCTGCCCCTGATGCCGCTGACCGCCACGCTGACCACCTTGTCCAGCGCCTTCGTGGAGCGGCTTGTCGCCACCCGCCAGGCGACGAATCTGACGTACGTCGTTTTCGTCCAGCTCAACCCAGGCCCCACGCTTCAGACCCCGCGGCAGCACGACGCAGCCGTAACGGACCCGGATCAGGCGGCTGACAGCCAACCCGACCGATTCGAACAGCTTGCGCACCTCGCGGTTGCGTCCCTCGGTGATGACGACCCGATACCAGCGGTTGGCGCCTTCGCCACCACCATCCTCGATCGACTTGAAACTGGCCGCCTGCCCGTCAATCGACACGCCGGTCAGCAGCTTCTCTCGCGCCGTCTCGTCGAGCGAACCGAGCACCCGCACCGCATACTCGCGCTCGACGCCAAAGCGAGGGTGCATCAGCTGATTGGCCAACTCGCCAGAGCTCGTGAACAGCAACAAGCCCTCGGTGTTGAGATCCAGTCGCCCCACTGACTGCCACTTGCCTTGATGCAGCTTGGGCAGGCTGCGGAACACCGTCGGGCGATTTTGCGGATCATCGTGCGTGACCACTTCACCGGCGGGCTTGTGATAGGCCAGCACCCGCGCCGGCGGCGGCGATATGCGCACCTTGATCTGCTTGCCACCAACGCGAATCTGGTCGCCAAACGAGATACGCTGCCCGATATGCGCCGGTTCGCCGTTGACGGTGATGCGGCCCTCGAGAATCATCTGTTCCATATCGCGACGCGAGCCCACGCCGGCCTGTGCCAGTACCTTGTGGAGCTTGGGCGCCTCGGGCTCAGGGCGCAACACGCGCTTTTGCGGCGCATCGCTCGCCGCATCGTCCTCAGCTGCCTCGGAGGGCTCGACGTCGAACGCTCCGCTCAACAGCTCGTCGAACACCTCTTGCAACCGGGCGCCATCTTCAGCGCGCGCCACTTGCTCGACACGCGGCTTGCCCTGACCAGCCTGCGCGGAATCGCGTGGCCCACGATCACGGTCACGGTCACGGTTGCGATTGCGCCCACCGCGCCGACCACGGCGCTCACCAGCGCCATCAGCCCCCTCGGCGTCGGCACGTTCACCGTCCGCGCTCACGGCCTGACCCGCTTCAGCAGTTGTACCTTCCGCCACCACTGGCTCGGAAACAACCGGCGAAACGTCCCCCTGGGGCACATCCGCCATCGACGCGACGGTCGCGTCGCCTGCCGCGACGACATCGCCCTCAGCAGGTTCGCGGCGTGGTGCACGCGGGCGCCGAGGACGACGCGCTGGCGCCGCAGCGCCATCCTTGCCAGTCTCGGCGGGCACGCCCGCGTCGCCCGTGGCGTCAACAGTCTTGGGATCAGGTGTCGAATCGTTGGAATCGTTGGAATCGTTCATTTGCAATCACTCAGGCCTGCGGTTGAACTGGAGACTCTTGATCAGTCTCGGGCTCGCCCGACTCATTCACATTTATTTCAGTTTGCACGGCCGCGCCACTCCCGACGTCGTCCAGCAAAGACGGCTGCTCCGGGTGCGTCTCGACCGCTGGCAGCACGCCGGCAACCACTTCAGCCAGCGGCCCATCCAGCGCCGGCAACTGCGCCAACGAGGCCAAGCCCATGTCGTCCAGGAATTGCTTGGTCGTCGCGAACAAGGCCGGCCGGCCAGGGGCATCGCGGTGGCCGATCACGTCCACCCAGCCTCGGTCTTCGAGCTGCTTGATGATCTGACTGCTGACCGTCACGCCGCGAATGTCTTCGATGTCGCCCCGCGTGACGGGCTGCCGGTACGCGATGATGGACAAGGTCTCCAGCGTGGCTCGCGAATACTTGGGCGGCTTTTCAGGGTTGAGCCGATCAAGGTGCTCTTGAAACTCCGGCCGACTCTGAAAGCGCCAGCCCGTCGCCAACTCGCGCAACTGAATGCCACGCCCAGACCAATCCGATGCGATCTCGTCGAGCATGGCCCGCACGGCGTCGTGATTCAACTGATCTGCGAACAGGGTACGCATCTCGCGCACCGCCATGGGCTGATGGGCGCACAGTAGCGCCGTCTCGAGAATGCGCTTGGCATCCTCCGTATTGAAGACATCCATCTCGTTAGATGACCATCGACAGGTCACTCGGACGATCGAGCGCCGATGCGCCCGACAAATCAGCTGCGGCTGAGCCGGCGGCTGGACACTTTGAAACGCCGGAGCATGGTGTTCCATGCTCCAGGAAGGCGCGGTCTATCAGACCTCGGCCACAGGGTTCGTCTAGTTTTCATGATGGCTTCTCTTCACAGAGAGCCACCTCTTGATGGCGCGTAGATTAGCAGCAGCTGCGCGCTCGAATGGTTGGGGATTGTATCCACAATCGGCAGAGCCCTAATTCGGCATGTCGCCAAACAAGGCCCGCCAAGTCGCGCAGAAATCGTCGGGCGGTCGTGCATTAAACACCAATGGCAGATGCGTTACCGGGTGTTCAAACGCCAACTGCGCCGCGTGCAATGCCTGGCGCGCCATTCCCATCGCGACTCGGCCACCATACAACTCGTCGCCCAGCAAGGGGTGTCCCAGCGAAGCCATGTGAACCCGAATCTGATGCGTGCGCCCCGTATGCAGCACGCATCGCACCCCGCTATAGGCCGCGCCATCGACATCGGCTACGGCCAGCCGGGTCACGTCGGTCTGCGCGGGCTTGCCGGACGACACCACCGCCATGCGAATGCGCGATGCGGGGTCACGCCCTACCGGCGCATTCACCGCCACATCGGTCTGCTTCAATTTGCCATGACAGATCGCCAGGTATTGACGATGCACATCACGCGCAGCAATGGCACGCACCAACGCGGTAACCGCCACCAAGGTCTTGCCGACCACCATCAGGCCGCTGGTGTCCTTGTCGAGTCGGTGAACGATCCCTGCCCGCGCCAGAGACGCCGCGCCAGGATGGTGAGCCAACAGGCCGTTGAGCACCGTCCCCGACCAGTTTCCGGCCGCCGGATGCACCACCACGCCGGGCGCCTTGTTCATCACCAACAGATGCTCGTCCTCGAACACGATGTCCAACTCGACTGGCTCGGCGCGAAAGGCTCGGCTCTCTGGCGTCGGCATCAACTCGATCTCGATCGACTGCCCCAGCGCCACCTTTTTCGAGCTCACCACCGCCGCACGCTGATCGACTCGCACATATCCACCTTCAACCAGGCTCTGCAGGTAGCTGCGCGAGAACTCGGGGGCCTGAGCAACCAGAAACTGATCGAGCCGCTTGCCGTGCTCGCGAGGCGACACCACCGCCACCCGCTTTTCGATCTCGCCTTGCAGCGGCTCCTGGTCGTCAGCGGTGCCGATCGAATCGATCAAGGCGTCAGATGCAGAAGGAGTCTGGCCCATATACTGTGCGGTGATTTTTCTGGCGCGGCACCGTCGATGCCGCCACTAAGAGATGAGCAACCGAATGAACGTTGAATTTTCCAGGGTGCCCGCCTGTGCCGCCTCGCTGCTGCTGGCTTCGGCCTTGTTGAGCGGTTGCGGCACAACCCCGAAAGACGACATCGACCCCAACCTGACGCCTGAAAAATTGTACGCAGACGCGAAGGAAGAAGCGGCCGACGGCAATTTCGAAACGGCCATCAAACGATTGGAAAAGCTTGAAGGCCGTGCCGCCGGCACCGTGCTTGCCCAACAAGCCGAGTTGGACATGGCCTATGCCTACTACAAGACGGGCGAAAAGGCGCAGGCGCTGGCCAAGCTTGAACGCTTCATGCGACTGCACCCCACCAGCCCCGCGCTCGACTACGCGTACTACCTTCAGGGTCTGATCAATTTCAACGACGATCTGGGCATCTTCGGTCGCATCTCGCGACAAGATCTGTCCGAGCGTGACCAGCAAGCGTCGCGAGATGCCTACGAGTCGTTCCGCCAGTTGACCGAGCGCTTCCCCGAATCGCAGTACACGCCCGATGCCAAGCAGCGCATGAATTACATCGTGAATTCGCTCGCTCGCTACGAGGTGCATGTCGCCCGCTATTACTACCGCCGCGGCGGCTACCTTGCGGCCTCGAATCGGGCCCAACGCGCAGTGCAGGAATTCCGCACCTCGCCAGCCATTGAAGAAGCGTTGTTCATCATGGTGCGCAGCTACGACAAGCTGGGGTTGACCGCGCTGCGCGACGATGCCCAGCGCGTGCTGAGCAAGAACTACCCGAACAGCCCATACCTCGATCCGAACTACGCCCTGGCCGACAAACCCTGGTGGCAGCTCTGGTGATCGAATCAGCGACTCAACTTGCTCCCCGCCCATGACTGCCAAACGCATCCTGATTGCCCTGATCGCCGTCATCGCTTTGTCGGTGCTGTACCTGATGGCGGCCATGAACTGGAGTTACTCCGAGGGCGAACGCGCCGGCTGGATCCAGAAACTGTCGCGCAAGGGTTGGGTGTGCAAGACGTGGGAAGGCGAACTCGCGCTGGTTTCGCAACCCGGCGCACCGCTCGAGAAGTTCCAGTTCACGATATGGGATGACGCGGTGGCCGCCGATCTCAACAAGTTCATCGGCAAGCGCGTATCGCTGCACTACGAAGAGAAGGTTGGCCTGCCGACCAGTTGCTTCGGCGACACGCGCTATTACGTGACCAAGGTCACCGCCGTCGACGACATCTCGCTGTCGCCCGGCGTGGTGGTTCATGCTCCCGCTGCATCGGCCTCGGCATCGTCGGAGCCTGCGTCTGCGCCTTGACAGGGGTGGAGTGGTAGGCCGCCCGTGAGTCGAACACGGCACCAACAGATTATGAGTCTGCTGCTCTAACCAACATGAGCTAGCGGCCCCCGGCTCGACTACCGGGTCGGCAACCGAGGAGCCGCGATTGTAGAGGGCATCAGGCCCGCACTACTTCTGGCTCAGGGCGCTCGACACCAGCCTAGCCGTGATGTCGACGATCTCGATCATGCGATCGTAGGCCATGCGCGTCGGGCCAATCACACCCAGAGTGCCCACCATGTGCCCATCGATGTCGTAGGGTGCGCTGACGATCGACAGCTCCTCGATCGGCACGATCTGACTCTCGCCCCCGATGTAGATACGCACGCCTTCCGCGCGCCCCGACACTTCCAGCAGCCGCATCAATTGCGTTTTCTGCTCGAACAAGTCGAACATGCGGCGCAGCGAGCCCAGGTCGCCTGAGAAATCCTGCACGGTCAACAAATTGCGCTCGCCGGCCACCACGACCTGATCCGTGCTCGCGGCCACCGCCTCGCTGCCGATCTCGACCGCCGCATGCATGAGCTGCGCGATCTCCCCGCGCAATTGATCGATCTCGCCACGCAGCCGCTCGCGCACCACCTCGATGCTCAACCCTGCGCAGTGGGCATTGAGATAGTTGCTGGCCTCCACCAGCTGGGATTGCGTGTAGTCCTGCGCGGTGAAGATCACTC
Source organism: Aquabacterium sp. (assembly GCF_041915145.1). Lineage (GTDB taxonomy): Bacteria > Pseudomonadota > Gammaproteobacteria > Burkholderiales > Burkholderiaceae_C > Aquabacterium. The sequence continues at coordinate 20,023 of NZ_JAYSBZ010000030.1, forward strand.
GGTTCTGCACGTCGCCGTCGGGCGCCACCAATATGACCAGAATGCGACGCTCCGACAGCCGCAGAAACTCGATGTGCCGGAAGACGTTTGCCTTGCGTGGCGCGGTGACCACGCCCACGAACTGCGACAGGCTGGACAAGATGTGCGCGGCATTGGCGATCACCCGCTGGGGCTGATCGGGCTGCAATTGCTCGCGGGCATCGGCCGGCACGGCTTCGGATACGTGCGGGCGCGCGGTGAGCATGGTGTCGACAAACAGGCGGTAGCCCCGCGCCGTCGGGATGCGTCCTGCCGACGTGTGCGGGCTGGCAATCAAACCCAGCTCTTCGAGGTCGGCCATCACATTGCGAATGGTGGCCGGCGAAAGCTCCAGCCCCGACGCCTTCGACAGCGTGCGCGAGCCCACCGGCTGCCCATCAGCGATGTAGCGTTCAACCAGGGTTTTGAGCAGCGATTTCGAGCGGTCGTCCAGCATGAAAACGATTGTAGGACGCGGCCTGCGCGGCCATGGTCCGGACACATCGCTGTGGTGTAATTCTGCGCATGCCCAGCCGCTTCAGACATGCCGCCCTGGTAGGCAAATACCAGGCCCGCGGCGTCCGCCCCCTGCTCGAAGACATCGCCCACTACCTCGTTCGCGCGGGCGTCGAGGTGGCGCTTGAACTTGACACGGCGCGCAACACCGGCATCACCGACTACCCCGCCCTCTCGCCGGCCGAGATCGGCGCGCACTGCGATCTGGCCATCGTGGTGGGGGGCGACGGCACGATGCTCGCCGTTGCCCGCGAGTTGGCGCGCTACAACATCCCGCTGGTGGGCATCAACCACGGTCGCCTGGGCTTCATCACGGACATTCCGATGAAGGAATGGAAGGACACGTTGAGCGCCGTGATCAAGGGCGACTACGAAGAAGAACACCGCTCGATGCTCGAAGGCTCGGTGGTGCGCGACGGCGACGCCATCTACGAGGGGTTCGCGGTCAACGAGGTGATCGTCAGCCGCGGCGCCACGGCCAGCATGATCGAGGTCAAGGTGGAGGTGCAGGGGCAGTTCGTCGCCAACCTGCGGGCCGACGGCCTCATCGTGTCGTCCCCCACGGGCTCGACAGCGTATGCCCTGTCGGCGGGCGGCCCGATCCTGCACCCCGGCATTGCCGGCTGGGTACTCGTGCCGATCGCCTCGCACACCTTGTCGAATCGGCCCATCGTGCTGCCCGACTCGGGTGAAATCTCGATAGAGATCGTCGCGGGCCGCGACGCCAGCATGAACTTCGACATGCAGTCGCTGGCCTCGCTGCTGCACGGTGACCGCATCGTGGTGCGCCGCTCGACGCACCGGGTGCGCTTCCTGCACCCACGGGGCTGGAGCTACTACGCCACGCTGCGTCGCAAGCTGCGCTGGAACGAAGGGGTGAGTTGAGATGCTTCGGCGTCTGACGCTGCGCGACTTCGTGATCGTGCCAGCGCTCGAAATCGACTTCGAGCGCGGCTTCTCGGTTCTCACCGGCGAGACCGGGGCTGGCAAGTCCATCCTGATCGATGCCCTGCAATTGGCGCTGGGCAACCGCGCCGACGCAGGCGTGGTGCGCGAGGGCGCGACTCGAGCCGAGGTCTGCGCCGAGTTCGAGCCGCCCGCCGCATTGACCGCCTCGCTGCAAGCCTGGCTCGAAGAAGCGGGCTTCGCGAGACTGGATCACCCTGGAGAGCCGCTCTTGCTGCGCCGGGGCATCGATGCGCAAGGCAAGAGTCGCGCCTGGATCAACGGCAGCCCCGCCACCATGACGCAACTGCGCGACCTCGGCGAGCGACTGGTTGACATCCATGGCCAGCATGCCTGGCAAAGCCTGACCCGCGCCGATTCGGTTCGGAGCCTGCTCGACGCGCATGCCGACATCGACACCTCGGCCCTGCTGACAGCCTGGCAAGCCTGGCGCATGGCGCAACGCCAGCTCGACGACGCCCGCTCGCGCCATGCCGAACTGGACCGCGAACGCGAGCGCCTGAGCTGGCAAATCAACGAGCTCGACAAGCTCAGCCCCCAGCCCGACGAGTGGGACGAACTGAATGCCGAACACACGCGGTTGAGTCATGCGCAAGGCATTCTCGACGCCGCGCAATTGGCGCTCGATGCCGTGAGCGAAGCCGACGAATCAGCCGATTCGCAGACCTCTCGCGCCATCGAGTCGCTGCAATCGGTAGCCGACTTCGAGCCCCAGCTTGCCGACGCGCTGGCCGTGCTGCGCAGCGCGCAGGCTCAATTGCAGGACGCCGCCCACAGCATCAACGCCGCGCTGCGCCACACCGAGCTCGACCCCGACCGGCTCGCCTCTCTCGACGAGCGACTGGGCAGCTGGATGAGCCTGGCGCGACGCTATCGCAAGACGCCACACGAACTGCCCGCCACGCTGCAAGGCTGGCGAGACGAATTGCGCGCGCTCGACGCAGCCGCCGATCTGGACGGCCTTGAGCGTGCAGCCGCCTCGACACGCGCGACCTATGAGCGGGAGGCCCAGGTGGTGTCGAGTGCGCGTCACGTAGCTGCACCCAAGCTGGCAGCCGCCGTTACCCAGGCCATGCAAACGCTGGGCATGGGTGGCGGCCGCTTCGAGATTGCCCTTCGAACACTTGACGAGCCACAGTCGTGGGGCCATGAAACGGTCGAATTCATGGTGGCCGGCCATGCCGGAAGTACCCCGCGCCCACTCGGCAAGGTTGCATCGGGCGGCGAGTTGTCGCGCATCGCGCTGGCGATCGCCGTGTGTGCCCGCCACGATCAGGCCGACGACGCTGGCGAGCCTGGCGCGGCCACGCTGATCTTCGACGAGATCGACTCCGGCGTCGGCGGAGCCGTTGCCGAGACCGTCGGCCGCATGCTGCAGCGCCTGGGTGCCGACTATCAGGTGCTGGCCGTCACGCACTTGCCACAAGTGGCCGCGTGTGGCGATCATCACTTCGTGGTCGCCAAGAGCGCCAACGATGGCGTCACCACCAGCAGCATTGCCCCGGTTTCTGGCGACGCCCGCGTGGCCGAGATCGCCCGCATGCTCGGCGGTCAGCTGACCGAGGCCGGTCTGGCCCACGCCCGCGAGATGCTTGCCCCGCCCGCACCGACCCGCACCCGGAAAACACACGCCTGAGCGCAGAAAACCCCGACCCCTCTCCGCCCACAGGCGCCATCAAAAGCATTACGCTGTCGAACATGTCCGCACACACGCCTCCGGTCGCCGAGTCCGCCCGCCCCTCCCCCGCCGCTCTTGACATCGTGGTCGTCACGGGCATCTCCGGCTCGGGCAAGTCGGTGGCCATGCAGTCGCTCGAAGATGCCGGTTTCTTCTGCGTGGACAACCTGCCCGTCGAGATGCTGCGCGACTTCATCATGCTCGAGCGCAACCGCGAACCGGAGCCACGCCGCGTGGCAGTGTCCGTCGATGTCCGCACCGGTGCATCGATCACGCAACTGCTGCCCCGCATGGCCCAGCTACGCGACGAAGGGGTGTCGTTTCGCTCGATCTTTCTCGATGCCAGCGTCGACGCGCTGGTGCACCGCTACTCCGAGTCGCGACGCCCTCACCCGCTCGCGCAAACCGCCCAAAGCGAGGGCGACCTGCAGCACGCCTTGATCGAGACCATCCAGCTCGAACAAGAGTTGCTGAGCGCGGTACGCGAGGTGTCCACCGTGATCGACACCAGTCATCTGCGCCCTGCCCAGCTGCGCGCCTGGGTGCGCAACCTGGTCGAAGCCCATGCGTCGACCCTGACGCTGGTGTTCGAGTCATTTGCCTTCAAACATGGCGTGCCGCTCGATGCCGACTACGTGTTCGACGTCCGCATGCTGCCCAACCCTCACTACGTTCGCGAGCTGCGTCCGCTGACCGGACGCGATGCGCCGGTTGCCGAATTCCTGCGCGCGCAGCCCGAGGTCGATGAAATGCTTGATCAGATCCAGAACTTCATGGAGCGCTGGTTGCCCACCCTCAAGAACGATCAACGCAGCTACGTCACGGTCGCCATCGGCTGCACCGGCGGACAGCACCGCTCGGTCTATCTGGCCGAGCAGCTCCATCGCCGCTTCGAGCGCCAGGCCACCACCTTGGTGCGTCATCGCGAACTCGGCGCCCGCGAGATGGCACATCGCTCATGAGCAAGCCGGGGGATCGCGCCGAACTGCCGCTGTTTCCACTGCGCGCGGTACTCTTTCCGGACGGGTTGCTGAGCCTGAAGGTCTTCGAGGCGCGCTACCTCGATCTGATCGGCGAATGCCTGCGCATGCAGCGGCCTTTCGGCGTGATCGGCATCAAACAAGGCCAGGAGGTGCGGCAAGCCGGCGAGGTCGTCCAGTTCGAAAGCATCGGTTGCGTGGCGGAATTGCTTGACGTCAACAGCGAACAGACCGGCATCCTGAAGGTCCGTTGCCGCGGCGGGCAACGCTTCGAGGAGCTGTCGAGCCGGCAGCAGGACAACGGTTTGTGGATTGCCGATGTCGCCTGGCTGGCTGGTGACGGCGATATCGCCCCGACGCCCGAGCTGACACGCAGCGTGGTGAGCCTGTCGCAGGCCATCAAGAAGCTGCATTCGCAAGGCGTCAACCCGGCGCTGGAGCCGTTCCGCTACGAGCAGGCTGGCTGGGTGGCCAACCGATGGTGCGAGTTGCTGCCACTGTCTCAAGAAGCCCGTCAGCGCCTGATGGAGCTGCCCGACCCGCTGGTCCGGCTGCGTCTGGTCGACGAATTCCTGCGCAGCAAGGGCGTGGTCGGCTAAACCACCCGCGATCGCCCCGCCGTGGCCCTCACACCGCCAGCAGGCGCTTGAGTGGCGCCGGCAAACCGTAGCGCGACAAGTCGGAGCGCGAAACCCACACACCTTGCTGACGCTCGGCCACGCCGAGCATCGGCTCGCTCCGCGCAGTCAACACCAGCCGACGGGGATGAAGGCGCCAATCGAAGTGCGTCAGGGCGTGCTCGATCATCGGCTGCGGCTCCAACTGATCGCGCCCCGCGCGGCGCAAGCCAACCGGCAACATGGCCTCGACGGTGGCAAGCAACTCCGCTTCGGTATCGAACATCGGCAGACTCCACAGGCCTGCCCAGACACCCGTGCTCGGTCGCTGCTCGAGCCAGACATGATCATCGCGCTCCAGCCAGAGCCACCAGTTTTCGCGCTGCTTGCGCTGCAACTTGCGTGTCTTGACGGGATAGGCCTCGGGCTGCCCCTCGCCGGCCGCCACGCACCCGGCCTGCAGCGGACATGCCATGCAGGTCGGCTTGCGCAAGCTGCAAACAGTGGCACCGAGATCCATCAAGCCCTGGGTGTAGGCCGGCATGTCAGCCGCCCGTTGAGGCAGCAGTGCGTCAGCGCAAGCCCACAGGGCTCGCTCATGGCGCTTTTCGGCCAGGTCTTCGCCGTAACCCAAGGCTCGCGACAACACCCGCTTGACGTTGCCATCGAGAATCGCAGAGCGCTCGTCAAAGCAAAACGCGGCAATGGCTGCCGCGGTACTCGGCCCGATGCCTGGCAACTGCGCCAGCTCGTGCGCGCTGCGCGGGAACGCTCCGCCGTGATCGGCCATCACCGCCTGGGCGCAGCGATGCAGATTGCGCGCCCGGCTGTAGTAGCCCAACCCTGCCCACTCGGCCAGCACGTCGTCGAGCGACGCGCCCGCCAAATCGGCCACCGTCGGGAAGCGCTGCAGAAAGCGGGCGTAGTAGCCCAGCACCGTGCTGACCTGGGTTTGCTGCAGCATGATCTCGGACAGCCAGACACGATACGGATCGCGCAGCTTCTGCCACGGCATGTCGTGGCGCCCGTGGGTGCGCTGCCACGCCACGACTTGGCCGGCAAAGCTGCCTTGCCAAGCCTGTGCGCGAGCAGTGAGATCGGTGGGTTTGGTCGAACGCGCGCGGCTCATGCCTGAGCTTGCAGCCCAGGCTCGCGCGACGGCTCGATCAAGCGCAGATGCCCGGCACCGCTCGGCGGATCGAGCGGAATATCGGCCGAACTGGCACGCGCCAGCGGCAGCGGACTGCGCGCCTGCTCGTTCACGGCATCGACCAGCGTGGCCAGGCGCGTCTGAATCTGCTGCGTGCGATCATCCTGCGCCTGCAGTTCGGCCAAACGCTCTTCGAGTTCGCCGGCGGCCGTCTGGATGCGCTCGAGCGATTCTTGGCGACGCTTGAAAGTGCGGCGGCGTTCGCGCAACTGCGTATCGACTTGCGCCGAGGCCGTCTTGTTCCAGAGCTCCAGCTCGCCGCTGGCGTTCTCGAACACCACGCGCAGGCGCGACACCAGCATGCGGCGGAACTGCGCCTGGAACTTCGGTTGGGCCAGCTTGATGGCCTGGCCCAAGCCGAGGTATTGAACGTAATTGCGCTCGATGGTGGTGAGGTCGTCGGCGAAGCGCAGCAGGTTGGGCGCCGGATCCAGCGACAAGCCGAACCCGTATTCGGCGTTCAGCTTGGCAAAGGTGGGCGTCAGCATGGCGTGGATCTCGTTGGACCGCACCTGCGCCACCTCGATGATGCGGCGCAGCTGCGCGCACATCTCGGTGAAGGCCTTCTTGGCTCCCAGCTGCAGGAACGAGCCGCTGAGCGCCTCTTGAAAACGATCGACCGGCTCGCGCAGCTTGTCGCTGGCGATGCCCACCAGCGCATCTTTGAGCATGCGGCTGTGGACGCTGCGCATGGCCGAGAGCTTGGCCGTGCAGGCCTCGAATTCCGCCGCCTCGGCTTGTGCACGCTGCAGCATCATCTGGACCTTGCCACCGCTCTTGCCGCGCAAACCGCGCAGCTCCAGCAATTGCTCGGCCGTTTGCCGACGCGAATCAGACAGCCGGCGCTGGATGCGCGACTGCAACTGCCGCACGCCTTCGATCGCAGCCAGCTCCAGGGTTTCACGCCGCTTGGGCAGCAAGCCCTCGGACAGCGCCTGCTCCAGCGCCAGAATGCGGCTGCCCTGCAGCAGATCGGCGTTGCCTTCGACCCGCGCCGCCAGCGCCTGGCGCGCCGAGATCGGGAAGATGTGATCGCGCTGCAAACCGAGGTCACGGGCGACGTTGTCGCATTGCTGCTCGATCAGTTTGAGCGTGACAGCGGGCGGGCTCAGAGGGTCAGCCAGAGCGTCGATCTTGTTGAGCGCCACAAAACGCGCCAGCGCCGGCCCGCTGAGGTGGTCGCGCCAGATGCTCAGGTCAGATTTGGTCACCCCGGTGTCGGCCCCCAGGATGAACACCGTGGCATGGGCGGTGGGCAGCAAACCCAGCGTCAATTCGGGCTCGGTACCGATCGCGTTCAAGCCCGGGGTGTCGAGCACCACCAACCCCCGCTTGAGCAGCGGGTGCGGCAGATTGATGCGGGCGTGACGCCACACGGGCACATCGACCAGACCATTGGCATCGGGCGGCGGGTTGTCGTCGGGGCGCTCGTCGTCCCAGAAACCCAGTGCGCGGGCTTCTTCGACCGAGACGGCGCGGGTACGCATCACCTCGGTCAGGGCCTGCGCCATCTGGTCGGGCTGGTTCAGATCGATCTCGATGCACTTCCAGACCTTGGGCTGCTTGTACAACTCGGTGAGCGAGATGTTTTCAAGCCGCGTTTCAATGGGCAGCAACGACAAGCCAATCGGCTCGTCGGCGTCGTAGCACAGCTCGACCGGGCACATCGTGGTGCGCCCCGGCGTGGCCGGCAGCATGCGGCGCCCAGAGCCAGCAAAGAAGATGGCGTTGATCAACTCGGACTTGCCGCGCGAAAACTCGGCGACGAAAGCCACGATCAGTTTGTCGCCCGCCAGCCGCACTCGCATGGCGTCGAACCACTCGGCGGCATCGTCGTCGAGCAGATCGTGCTCGCGTGCAAAACGGCCCAGTTGGCCCAGTTGGGTGTCGATGGCCGAGCGCCACGCGCTCAGGGCATCCAGTTGGCTGGCGAAGGTTTGCGTCATATCGCGATGCTGCGGTCTTTATCCACGCATCTAACTACGAAATAGCCATGGTATCGCAGCGCTTTTACACAGCCGCGTCACTTTTACCTGCGTTGACAAACCGGGCAAAAAAAGGTGGAGCGCTGCCCCTGCACGACGCGCCGGATCTTGACGCCCGAAGCTACGCCACATGTCGTACAGGACTGACCTTCTCGCCCGTACACCTTGGCCTCGAACTGAAAGGCTCCAGGGTCACCGTGAGCATCCTTGAAATTACGCAGACTGGTGCCCCCCACCTCGAGCGCGCGACGCAGCACGGCGCGGACAGCTTCGAGCAGGCGGTCACAACGCGGGCGGCTCAATCGCCCACAAGGAAGACGCGGGTCGATCCCCGCCATGAACAGGGCTTCACAAGCGTAGATGTTTCCAGCCCCCACCACCACGTCACCCGCCAAAAGAGCCTGCTTGACCGACACTCGCTTGCCGCGCCAAGCCGTGTGCAAATCAGCCCCGGTCAGCGCTGGGTCGAAAGGCTCGCGCCCCAAAGCAGCCAGCAAGCGGGAGGCGGGAGGCTGATCCAGCGCCGGACTCCAGACCACCGCGCCAAAGCGCCGGGGGTCGGTCAGGCGCAGCACGCCGCTCGACGTGATCAGATCGAAATGATCGTGAACTCCGGCCGGAGCCGACGTCGAACTGAAGCTCAACGACCCCGACATCCCCAGGTGCAGCAACAAACCGCCGTCGATCCCTCGCCCGGCCGCGCGGCGCAGTGGCAGCCAGATGTATTTGCCGCGCCTCGATGCCGCCCCCACCTCGGCGCCCAGCAGTTCGGCCGGAGCCACGCCGAGCGGCCAGCGCAGCGGCTTGCCCACGCGCACCGCTTCGACGCGCGCGCCGTCAATGCGATCGGCAAAACTCTGGCGGGTGACTTCTACTTCAGGCAACTCAGGCATGGGTCACATTATCTGCATGACGGCTCCCCGTCAGATGGAACGTTGACTCCGCTGAGCTCTCAATAGAATCAGCGCAAACAGGAGCCTCCATGCCGCTTGATCGACCTTCCCTCGCCACGCCCGCCTTCTCTGCCATCCGTGCGCGGCGCCGGTCGACTCCGCAGTGGTTTACCCCTCTCGGCCTGGTCTGTGCACTGGGCCTGACATGCCACGCCGCGCTGGCCGCGCCCAGCGAAACCTTGCCGCGGTCGGCCACCGGCCAGGTCGCGCAACCAGCCGCTCCGGCAGTGATCCGGTCGGCGCTGGACGCGCAGACGTTCTACGAGCTGCTGTTCGGCGAACTCGAACTGCGCCGGGGCAACCTGGGCAACGCCTTCCAGCCCATTCTGGACGTGGCCCGCCGCACGCAAGACGACCGGCTGTATCAGCGAGCCGTCGAGATCGCGTTGCGGGCCCAGGCCGGCGAGCAGGCGTTGAGTGCCGCCAAGGCTTGGCGTGTGTCGCAACCCCAGTCGCGCGAAGCTTGCGAATACGTTGCGCAGATCCTGCTGGCGCTCAACCGCCCAGGTGAAACCGCCGAGCCGCTGCGTGCCGCGATCAACCTGACGCCACCCGACACCCGCGCTGGCGCCGTGGCGTCGATCCCGCGCTTTCTGGCTCGTGTGTCCGACCGCAAGCAAGCCGCACAGCTCATCGACGACATCACATCGCCCTATCGCGCCGCACCCGAAACCGCCTCGGCAGCGTGGGTGGCCAGCGGGCGTGGCTGGCTGACCGCAGGCGACGCGGCGCGTGCACTCGACACCGCCCGCAAGGGACTTGCCGCCAATCCGGCCGACGATGGGGCCGCCCTGCTGGCAGCCGATCTGATCGGCCGCGCGCCGGGCGCCGAAGAGCTGTTGAAATCCGAGCTCGATGCCAAACCCAAGAATCCGGTCATTCGACTGGCCTACGCGCGCAAGCTGATCGAAACCCAGCGATTGGCCGAGGCCGCCAGCCAGCTGGAACAGGTCACGCAACTGGCTCCCGACTACGAAACGGCTTGGCTGACGCTGGGCGCTGCACGGCTCGACCTGCATCAACCCAAGGAAGCCGAAGCCGCGGTACGCCACTTCCTGGCTCTGCGCGACGCCCACCGTGCCAAAGCAGCATCTGCGGCGCCCGCAGACGGCGTCGACGGCGATGCGGACACCAACCCCGACACGGCCCGCGTACTGGCATCGGTCATCAGCACCGGCAACGAGCAAGACAACCAGGCGTATTTGCTGCTGTCGCAAGCCGCTCAGCAAAACGGCCAGTTGGACGAAGCCGAGGCCTGGCTGCAAAAGATCCCACCAGCAGCCGGTGGCCTGCCGATCCAGTTGCGTCGCGCCTACATCCTGCAAAAACAAGGCCGCATCAACGACGCGCGCGAACTCATCCGACAGGCTCCCGCCAAAGACGCGCAAGAAGCACGCTCCAAGGTGCTTGCCGAAACCACCCTGCTGCGCGACGCCCAGCACTGGCGCGAGGCCTACGCCGTCCTCGAAGAGGGCAACAAGACCTACCCCAACGATGCCGACCTGCTGTACGAACAAGGCATGCTGGCCGAAAAGCTCAAACGTTACGACGACATGGAGCGCCTGTTGCGTCGCGTGATGGCCTTGCAGCCCAACAACGCCAACGCCTTCAACGCCCTGGGTTTCAGCCTGGCCGACCACAACCTGCGCCTGACCGAAGCGCGTCAACTGGTGGTCAAAGCTCTGGAATTGTCCCCCGGTGACCCATTCATCACCGACAGCCTGGGCTGGGTCGAATTCCGACTCGGCCATCTGGACGAAGCCGCGCGCCTGCTGCGAGAAGCCTACAAGTCGCGCCCCGACCCCGAGATCGCGGCGCACCTCGGCGAGGTTTTGTGGCACCAGGGCAAGCAAGACGAAGCCCGCGCCATCTGGCGCGACGGCCAGGCCAAGGAATCCGCCAACGAGACACTGCAAGAAACCCTGCAGCGCCTGAAAGTGAGCCTGTGATCCAGGCCCCGGCTGCGATGAAGCGCAGCGCGGCGCGGCGGCTACTTGCAGCCGCCATCGCGCTGTCGCTCGGCGCCATGCTGGGTTGCACCACCCCGCCGAGCCGGCTGCCGGCCGAGCCTCAGCCTGGCGGCGTCAGCCTGTCAGGCCGCATCAACGTGCGGGTCGAGCCCGGCGTGGGCAGCGTCGAGCCGGCCCAGTCGGTGACGGCTCAATTCGAACTCGAAGGTCGCCCAGATGATGGCCTGCTCAACCTGAGCACCCCGCTCGGCACCCGCATGGCCCAGGCGCGGTGGCTGGGGGAGCGAGCCGAGTTGATCGGCCCTGACGGTCAACGCAAAAGCGGACACCTCGTCACGCTGACCCGCGAAGCCCTCGGCCAGAGCCTGCCAATCGGCGCCATGATGAGCTGGCTGCAAGGCAACCCCGCCGACAACATCGCCAGCGTCCCCTTGCCCCCGCCGGACCGCGGCTTCACGCAGATGGGCTGGGTTGTCAACCTCAACCGCTGGGCCGACCGATTCATCATGGCCTCGCGCGACGAGCCCGACCGCATCGAAGTACGCGTCAAGCTCGACGCGACCGCCGACACCTTGCCCGCGTCCGTCCCTCATCCAGCCTCAGATCCTCGCTGATGCGCGCCCTCTACGACCTGCCTGCCCCCGCCAAAATCAACCTGTTCCTGCATGTGATCGGGCGCCGCACAGATGGCTATCACTTGCTGCAATCGGTTTTCGTGTTGATCGACTGGTGCGACACCCTGCACTTTGAACGCCGCGACGACGCCCGACTGCAACGGCACGACCTGTCAACCGCGCTCCCCGCAGACGACCTCTGCCTGCGCGCAGCTCGTGCGCTGCAACAAGCAGCCGGCGTGCAGATCGGCGCAGACATCTCAATCGACAAGCGGGTGCCCTGGGGCGCCGGCCTGGGCGGCGGCAGCTCCGATGCAGCCACCACCCTGCTGGCCCTCAACCGGCTATGGGGTCTCCACTGGCCACGCGAACAGCTGCAACGTATCGCCGTCACGCTGGGGGCCGACGTGCCCTTCTTCGTCGGTGGCCACAACGCGTGGGTCGAAGGCATTGGCGAGCAACTTGCGCCGATCGATTGGCCGCCACGTGAGCCGCATCCCGCCTCCTCGAGCCCGACTCACAGCCAATGGCTCGCTGTGGTGAAACCGGCAACATCGATCCCGACTTCAGCAATTTTTGGCAGCCCCCTCTTGGCTCGCGACACAAAGCATGCTATAGTCACAGACTTTCTCGCAGCCTCAAACGCTCAAGCGATTGATGCCGAAACCGGCAACAAAAATTTGAGTGGCTCTGCAAAGAGTTTCATGAGGTTTGGCCAGAACGATTTGCAAAAGCCCGCACAGGCTTACAGCAATGAAGTGAGCCAAGCCCTGGATCTTTTAAGCAAGCGCTTCGGCAACAGCCGAATGACGGGCTCGGGCAGCGCGGTGTTCGCAGATGCCGGTTTTGGCTCCGCTCCCACTGCCTTGATGCCTGAGTCGAGCGCCTTGCCCGCAGAATGGATAGGCCGCATGTGCCAGTGCTTGCCCCAGCACCCCTTGCTGGAGTGGGCCGCGTAGCTGGAGCATGAGCCGAGCGAGAAACGATTTTTTGGGGTGTTGCGCGAGCTGCATCCTGTGTAGGGGAGTCGCCAAGTTGGTTAAGGCATCGGATTTTGATTCCGACATTCGAGGGTTCGAATCCTTCCTCCCCTGCCAACCTACACAAAATCGTCAGGCGCAGTTCGATCGACGCGCCATGACCACCACCGGGACTCTTGTAGTCCCGGTTTTTTTGTTGAGATACCGTTCTTTGTTTGCCGCGTCCGGTTTATCTGCCGGTGTGTTCACCGCCATCCGGTTCACTCACCTCTAGCACGGGACCCACCATGCTGTCCGACACCGTACTCTTCACCGGCAACGCCAATCCCGCGCTCGCTCAAGAAATTGCCCGCAACCTTGGCGTTGAACTGGGCAAGGCAGCCATTGGTCGATTCTCCGATGGCGAAGTCACCGTTGAAATCCAGCAGAACGTGCGCGGCCGCGAAGTCTTCGTCGTTCAGTCGACCTGCGCGCCGACCAACGAACACCTCATGGAGCTGTTCATCATGGTCGACGCCCTCAAGCGCGCCTCGGCCAACCGCATCACGGCGGTGATCCCCTATTTCGGCTATGCCCGCCAGGACCGCCGCCCCCGCTCGACGCGCGTGCCCATCTCGGCCAAGGTCGTGGCCAACATGCTCGAAGCCGTCGGCGTGAACCGCGTATTGACCATGGACCTGCACGCCGACCAGATTCAAGGTTTCTTCGATATCCCGGTCGACAACATCTACGCCTCGCCGGTGCTGCTGTCCGATCTGCAATCAAAGCGCTACGAAGATCTCGTGGTCGTCTCGCCTGACGTTGGCGGCGTAGTGCGCGCGCGTGCCTTGGCCAAGCAACTGGGTTGCGATCTGGCGATCATCGACAAGCGTCGCCCGAAAGCCAACGTGTCTGAAGTGATGCACGTCATCGGCGAAATCGAAGGCCGCAACTGCGTGATCATGGACGACATGATCGACACGGCCGGCACGCTCTGCAAAGCCGCGGAAGTACTGAAAGAGCGCAACGCCAAGAGTGTGCTCGCCTACTGCACACACCCGGTTTTCTCGGGCCCGGCGATCGAGCGCATCAAGGCCTCGCAGCTCGACGAAGTGGTCATCACCAACACCATTCCGCTCAACGACGAAGCCCAGTCCACGCCGAAGATTCGTCAGCTGTCGGTCGCCTTCCTGTTCGCTGAAACCATCCGCCGTATTTCTGACGGCGAATCGGTGACGTCTCTCTTTGCGGAGCAGAACAACAACTTCTGATCCGTTTTCAACGGCCCGGGCATGGTGCACGGGCCAAACACAGCGTCTGGTCGCGGACGCTTTTTCAACTGGAGTCAACGATGAAATTCGTCGCATTTGAGCGCCAACTGCAGGGGACCGGAGCGAGCCGCCGCCTGCGTGTGTCTGGCAAGGTCCCTGGCATCGTGTACGGCGCGGGTCAACCCGCCAACATCGAGCTGGATCACAACGCCCTGTTCCACGCCCTGAAGAAGGAAGCCTTCCACTCGTCCATCCTCGAAATGGAACTGGGCGGCAAGGTCGAGAAGGTTCTGGTGCGCGATGTGCAGTACCACGCCTACAAGCAGCAAGTGCTGCACATTGATTTCCAGCGCGTTGACTCCACCACCAAGATCTCGAAGAAGGTGCCCCTGCACTTCGTGAACGAGGAGAACTCGCAGGCCGTCAAGTTCGACAACTGCCTGATCTCGCACGTCGTCAGCGAACTCGAAATCGAGTGCCTGGCCGAGAAGCTGCCGGAGTTCCTGACGGTTGACCTGGGCGGTCTGTCGAAGGGGCAGTCGCTGCACGTCGACGACCTGAAGCTGGACGCCACCGTCAAGGTGCTGACCCACGGTCGCAAGAACCCGGTCATCGCCACCGTGGTTCCTGTCGCGGTGGAAGAGATCGTCGCGCCGGTCGCCACTGCGGCTGCTCCCGCCAAGGGCAAGGCTGCCAAGGGCAAGAAGTAATTTCTGCTCTTGCCGCACTGACAAGCCCCGCCCCGGCGGGGCTTGTTGCTTTGTACCGTCAGAATTTTCAGGCTCGATAATCACCTCCCATGATTCGACTCTTTGTCGGCCTGGGCAACCCTGGCCCTGAATACGAAGCCACCCGCCACAACGCCGGCTTCTGGTGGATCGACTCCGCCGCTCGCAACCTGCGTGCATCGATGCAGTTGGATCGCAGCTATCACGGCTTCGTGGCGCGAGTGAATCGCCCGGACGGCCCGATCTGGCTGCTGCAACCGCAGACCTACATGAACCTGTCCGGCAAGTCGGTTGGCGCGCTGGCCAAGTTCTTCAAGATCTTGCCCAGCGAGATTCTGGTCGTGCACGACGAGCTCGACCTCCTGCCCGGGCAGATGAAGCTCAAGCAGGGCGGCAGCCATGCCGGGCATAACGGCTTGAAGGATATTCATGCCCAACTCGGGTCAGCCGACTACTGGCGACTGCGCATCGGTATCGGACACCCCGGCGTGAAAGGCGAGGTAGCCGCCTATGTGCTACGCAAGCCACCCGCCGCCGAGCGCGATGCCATTGAGCATTGCGTCGATCAGTCGCTGACCGCCCTGGACGCCTTTCTGGCTGGCGACATGGAGCGCGCGGTGCGGCTGATTCACGCCAAACCACCCCGCCCCAAGCCCCCGCGACCGCCGGCGGGCGACAACGCAGGACAGAAGCAGCCCGAATAAGCTGTCGTCCACCATCAGGGAGAAGAACACAATGAAACGATCGGGCACTCATGCTCGCCGGCACTCCAGCATGGCCGCCATGCTGTTGATGACATGCGCGTTGATCGCACTCACCAGCCAGACAACAGCGCGTGCCGAAACGGTCTACCGATGCGGTCCGGCGCTCAATCAGTACAGCTCGACGCCTTGCGAGCAAGGGCGCGCAGTTGAGGTGCACGACGCTCGCAGCGCAGAGCAATTGCAGCAAGGTCATGAAGCCGCCCGCCGTCATCAGCGCGCCGAACACGACCTGTCGCGCGACCTGAAAGCCGAGGAACGCCGCCCTGTTTCGGCTGTCAGCTTGTCGGCCAGAAGCTCGTCAGAGCATGTGGACCCGCCAAAACATGCGACCAAGAAGATGAAGAGAAAGTCGCCGCGATCCAGCGCAGGGACCGACACATTCACGGCCATCGACCCGAGCGGCGTGCAAACCAAGCGGCCGGCCAAGCCGACCCGCCGATCAAACTAGCCCGGTTGATCAGGCATGGCCGGTGTCACCGAGCCTTGCTGCAGGCGTTCGTATTTGGCCTGCAACTGCGCCCGGGTCTCGATGACGTGCGGGTTGACGGGAATGCAGCTGACCGGGCAGACCTGCACGCATTGAGGCTCGTCGAAGTGCCCCACGCACTCGGTGCATTTCTGCGGGTCGATCACGTAGATCTCAGGCCCCAACGAAATGGCCTGGTTCGGACACTCGGGTTCGCAGACGTCGCAATTGATGCAATCGTCCGTGATCATCAACGCCATAAACGAATCCTGCCTCCACCAGCACTACGCCAACCTCTCGCGGAAGCGGCGCTCAACCTTGGGCCACCCGCGTCTTCAAACGAGACAACACGGACGGCGCCACAAATTTCGAAACATCGCCCCCTAGCATGGCAATCTCACGCACGAAGGTACCCGATACGAACTGATATTGGTCGCTGGGCGTCAGAAAGACCGTTTCAACATCCGGCATCAGTTGACGGTTCATGCCGGCCATCTGGAACTCGTATTCGAAGTCGCTTACCGCTCGCAAGCCACGCACCACGACCCGACCACCTCGCCCCACCACGAAATCGCGCAGCAGGCCATGAAACGCCACCACCTCCACGTTGGGATAAGGCTGTGCCAGTTCGCGAGCGATTTCGAGCCGCTCGTCAACCGTGAACATCGTGCGCTTGTGATGGCCTGCGGCGACGGCCAGTATCAGTTGATCGAACAGCGTGCTGGCTCGACGCATCAGATCCTGATGGCCCAGTGTCATGGGGTCGAATGTGCCGGGGTAGATGGCAATCGTGCGATGAGCGATCGTCACAAGGCGTCCTCGTTCGGGTGATGGGTCAGCAACAGAGCCGCAGTGTAGTGGCATCACGAACGGGAGCGACACAAGCGCGCCAGTGGGCTTGGTTGGCGTGTGGCAGATCGATCGAGACATCTGCAAACATCGCTGCGCGCGAGCAACTGACCTGCCCCCTCCCAGCCGTACCAGCGTAATGGAGAGGAAGTCCATCAACCAGGAGAATGATGGACATGAAGAAGAGCAGATTCACCGAGGAACAGATCATTGGTTTCCTCCGGCAGGCCGAGG
>NZ_JAYSBZ010000031.1:0-36092 GCF_041915145.1 Aquabacterium sp.
CGCCGCGAAATCCGCCACCCGCAACGAGCCGCAATCGGCCAGCGCCCTGCGGGCCGACCGCCACATCGGCGGCGGCGCACCGGCCCACGCCGCAGAAGCGGTCAACAACGTCATCCCGCTCACCCCGCGCGCCCCCACGGTGGCCGTGAGCAAGAACCGTCTCAACCCCAACCTGACCTTCGACACCCTGGTGCCGGGTCGCGCCAACCAGATGGCGCGCACCGCCGCGCTGCACGTGGCTGGCGCGCCCGGCCAGATGTACAACCCGCTGTTCATCTACGGCGGCGTCGGCTTGGGCAAGACCCACCTGATCCACGCCGTGGGCAACGCGCTGCTGGCCGACAAGCCCGACGCGCAGATCCTCTACCTGCACGCCGAGCAGTTCATCTCGGACGTGGTCAAGAACTACCAGCGCAAGACTTTCGACGAGCTCAAGGCCAAATACCACTCGCTCGACCTGCTGCTGATCGACGACGTGCAGTTCTTCGCCGGCAAGGACCGCACGCAAGAAGAATTCTTCAACGCCTTCGAGGCGCTGGTGGCCAAGAAGGCCCACATCATCATGACCAGCGACACCTACCCCAAGGGGCTGGTGGACATCGACGAACGCCTGACCTCGCGCTTCGACTCGGGCCTGACGGTCGCCATCGAGCCGCCCGAGCTCGAAATGCGCGTGGCCATCCTGATCCGCAAGGCCGACTCGGAAGGCACGCAGATGCCTGAAGACGTGGCGTTCTTCGTCGCCAAGAACGTGCGGGCCAACGTGCGCGAGCTCGAAGGCGCGCTGCGCAAGGTGCTGGCCTACGCGCGCTTTTCGCACAAGGAAATCAACATCCAGCTGGCGCGCGAGGCCCTGAAAGACCTGCTGTCGATCCAGAACCGGCAGATTTCGGTCGAGAACATCCAGAAAACCGTCGCCGACTTCTACAAGATCAAGGTGGCCGACATGTACAGCAAGAAGCGTCCGGCTAGCATTGCCCGTCCGCGCCAGATCGCGATGTACCTGGCCAAGGAATTGACGCAGAAGAGCCTGCCCGAGATCGGCGAGCTCTTTGGCGGACGCGACCACACGACAGTGCTGCATGCCGTGCGCAAAATTGGCGGCGAACGCACCAAGAACACCGAACTCAACCAGCAACTGCACGTGCTGGAACAAACCTTGAAAGGCTGAGCCCGCTAGATCACGACCCATCCAGGCTGTCAAACAACAAGTCTGGGGATAAAAAGCTGAAAAGACCGGTGTTGTCCACACACTTTCAGCGATCGCCCAAGTTGTTGATATGTTGTACGACGGCTACCCGGGTGATCCCCACAGGCTTATCCCGACGCTAAATCGTTGATAGAAAAAGAGAAAATAGCGTTGTTCACAGTAAAGCGGCAGCTCTACTAAGACAACTAATTTGAAAGAATGAAATGATTGTGTTGAAAACAACCCAGGAAAAAGTTCTCGGCAGCCTGCAATCCGTCTGCGGCATCGTCGAGCGCCGGCATACGCTGCCGATCCTGGCCAACGTCTTGATTCGCAAAAGCCAAGGCCATGTTGAGTTCACCACCAGCGATCTGGAGATCCAGGTGCGCACGAGCGCCGAGTTCGACGGCGATGCTGGCGACTTCGCCACCACCGTAGGTGCTCGCAAGCTCATCGACATCTTGAAAAGCCTGCCGGCCGATCAGACCGTCTCGCTGACCGCCGCCCAGAACAAGCTCACGCTGCAAGCCGGCAAGAGCCGCTTCACGCTGCAGACGCTGCCCGCCGAAGACTTCCCGCTGGTGCAGGAAGCCGCCGACTTCGGCCCCAGCTTCGCCGTGCCGCAAAAGACGCTCAAGGCCCTGATCAACCAGGTGCACTTCGCGATGGCGGTGCACGACATCCGCTACTACCTCAACGGCATCCTGTTCGTCGCCGAGAGCAAGAGCCTGACCCTGGTCGCCACCGATGGTCACCGCCTGGCCCTGGCCCAGGCCACGCTCGAGGTCGAGATGCCCAAGCAGGAGGTCATCCTGCCGCGCAAGACCGTGCTCGAGCTGCAACGGCTGCTGAAGGACGACAAGGACGAAGGCGCGCCGATCGAGATGCGCTTCGCCGGCAACCAGGCCAAGTTCAGCTTCAGCGGCATGGAATTCGTGACCAAGCTGGTCGAGGGCAAGTTCCCCGACTACAACCGCGTCATCCCCAAGAATCACAAGAACCACATCACCCTGGGCCGTGCACCGTTGCTGGCCAGCCTGCAACGCGCAGCTATCCTGACCAGCGAGAAGTTCAAGGGCGTGCGCCTGAACATCGAGCCGGGCACCTTGGGCATCGCGTCGAGCAATGCCGAGCAGGAAGAAGCCAAGGAAGAACTCGAGATCGACTACAACGGCGACGCCATCGAGATCGGCTTCAACGTCACCTACCTGATGGATGTGTTGTCCAATCAGGGGCAGGACATGGTCAGCATCGCCTTGCAAGATGCCAACAGCTCGGCGCTGATCACGGTGCCGGAGCTGGATGGTTTCAAATACGTGGTGATGCCGATGCGGATCTGAGCGTCTGGGTGATGGCCCGAAGGCCCATCACCAACGGCGAACAAGCGGGCTGCGAGCCCGCTTCAGCGTTTTTAAGAATCTGTTTTTTTGACGTGTGAGCGACATGAGCGAACCGACCCAACCCGATCAGCAACCTGAGCAAACCCCGGCGCCTGCCCCGCAAACGGCAGCTGAAATCTCGGCCGGCTATGGCGAAGGCAGCATCCAGATCCTGGAAGGCCTCGAAGCGGTTCGCAAGCGCCCGGGCATGTACATCGGCGACACGTCCGACGGCACCGGCCTGCACCATCTGGTCTTCGAAGTGGTGGACAACTCCATCGACGAAGCGCTGGCGGGTCATTGCGACGACATCGTCGTCACCATCCACACCGACAACTCGATCTCGGTCATCGACAACGGCCGTGGCATCCCGACCGGCGTGAAGATGGACGACAAGCACGAGCCCAAGCGCTCGGCCGCTGAAATCGCCCTGACCGAGCTGCACGCCGGTGGCAAGTTCAACCAGAACAGCTACAAGGTGTCGGGCGGCTTGCACGGCGTGGGCGTGAGCTGCGTGAACGCGCTGTCGAAGTGGCTGCGCCTGACGGTGCGTCGCGACGGCAAGGCGCACCACATCGAGTTCCGCAAGGGCGTGCCGCAAGACCGCGTGCTCGAGATGCGCGACGGCTTTGAAGTGAGCCCGATGAAGATCATCGGCGACACCGACAAGCGCGGCACCGAAGTGCACTTCCTGCCCGATACCGAAATCTTTGCGCAGAACAACGAGTTCCACTACGACATCCTCGCCAAGCGGCTGCGCGAGCTTTCGTTCCTGAACAACGGCGTGAAGATCCGCCTCGTCGATGAGCGCCACAACAAGGAAGACAACTTCGCCTACGCCGGCGGCGTGAAGGGCTTCGTCGAGTTCATCAACAAGGGCAAGACGACGCTGCACCCCAACATCTTCCACGCCATGGGCGACAAGCTCAGCGATCAAGGCACCAACATCGGTGTCGAGGTGGCCATGCAGTGGAACGACGGCTACAACGAGTCGGTGCTGTGCTTCACCAACAACATTCCGCAGCGTGATGGTGGCACCCACCTCACCGGCCTGCGCGCTGCGATGACCCGCGTCATCAACAAGTACATCGACGACAACGAGCTGGCCAAGAAGGCCAAGGTCGAAGTGGCCGGCGACGACATGCGCGAAGGCCTGGCCTGCGTGGTGAGCGTCAAGGTGCCCGAGCCCAAGTTCAGCAGCCAGACCAAGGACAAACTGGTGAGCAGCGAAGTGCGCGCGCCGGTCGAAGACATCGTGAGCCGTCTGCTCACCGATTACCTGCTCGAGAACCCGAACGACGCCAAGATCATCTGCGGCAAGATCCTCGATGCCGCACGCGCCCGCGAAGCCGCCCGCAAGGCACGCGAGATGACGCGCCGCAAGGGCGTGCTCGACGGCCTGGGCCTGCCCGGCAAGCTGGCCGATTGCCAAGAGAAGGACCCGGCGCAATGCGAGATCTACATCGTCGAGGGTGACTCCGCCGGCGGCTCCGCCAAGCAGGGTCGCGACCGGAAGTTCCAGGCCATCCTGCCCTTGCGCGGCAAGATCCTGAACGTCGAGAAGGCCCGCTACGAAAAGCTGCTGTCGAGCAACGAGATCCTCACGCTCATCACGGCGCTGGGCACGGGCATCGGCAAGGGCATGGGGGGCGATGACTTCAACCCCGACAAGCTGCGCTACCACCGCATCATCATCATGACCGACGCCGACGTCGACGGCGCGCACATCCGCACCCTGCTGCTGACCTTCCTGTTCCGGCAGATGCCGGAGCTGGTCGAGCGTGGTCACATCTACATCGCCCAGCCGCCGCTCTACAAGGTGAAGGTGGGCAAGCACGAGCAGTATCTGAAAGACGCGCACGAGCTCGATGCCTTCTTGCTGAAGGTCGCCCTGCAAGACGCGCAACTCAGCACCGGCGTGAGCGGTGCGCTGCTGCAAGGCGAAGCGCTTGAAGCGCTGGCGCGCCAATACGTGCTGGCGCAAAACGTGATCACCCGCCTAAGCAACTGGATGGACGCCGAAGCCCTGCGCGTGCTGGCCAACGGTGTCAGCCTGCAGCTCGACACGCTCGAGCAAGCCGAGAAAAGCGCCGCCGAGCTCAAGACGGCCTTGCACGGCGCCGAGGTGGCGGCCGAGTTCGATGCTCGCACCGACAAGCATCTGCTGCGCATCAGCCGCATGCACCACGGCAACGTGAAGAGCAGCGTCATCACCGCCGACTTCGTGCACGGTGCCGACTATGAAGTCCTCAACCAGAGCGCGCAAACCTTCAAGGGTCTGATCGGTGCGGATGCCGTCGTCAAGAAGGGCGAAGGCGAAAAAGCCAAGGAGCAGAAGGTCGCCGACTTCACGGCGGCGATGGCCTGGCTGCTGCAACAAGCCGAAAACTCGGTCGGCCGCCAGCGCTACAAAGGCCTGGGCGAGATGAACCCCGAGCAGTTGTGGGAGACCACGATGGACCCGACCGTGCGCCGCCTGCTGCGCGTGCAGATCGAAGACGCCATCGAAGCCGACCGCGTGTTCACGATGCTGATGGGCGACGAGGTGGAGCCGCGTCGCGACTTCATCGAAACCAATGCCTTGCGGGCGGCGAATATCGACGTTTGATGTTGTCGTACAGGCGAAGAGGGCCGCAGCCAGAAAGGCCAGCGAGCCTCCTTTGAGGGCGGGGCTGTGACGGCCTTCATGGCTGGAGCGATTCGTCTCGCTGCATTCCGGTCGAATGTTGATAATGAAAAAAGCCCGTCCTTCATAGGAAGAACGGGCTTCTTAATCAACAAATTTTGTTTTTATCCGGGTCAGAAGGGTTATGCGTACAAAAAACTGTGGATAAGACGCCGCGTGCAAGGGAGAAATGGTCGATTTCGATATCCATTGGCAGCGTTTTTGTTGATAAGTTGCCTTTTGGGGCCCCAACACCACCTAAATGTCCCATTTTGTTGATAAGAGTGGAGCATTGATCTCGGGCCCTGCGATCACACGCCCTGGTGGGTTATCAATCGAATCCCTGCTGGCGCAATCGCTGCATACCAACCGCCACTCGGTGCTCACAGGGGCCGCTGATCAGGTCACATACGCTGCTCAGTGCCGCCGAGACGAGGCTTTTATAGAAAATTATATGGATTTTTATAATTATAAAAATCCATATAATTTTTCATAACGCTGCATGGCGCTACTCGGCCGAGCGTTGAAGCAGGGGCCACTTGAGCCCGCACCAAGAGCAACGAGCCGTTCCAGCGATCTGAGGTTTCGCGTTTGTCCGCCGACCGCATCGCATCGCTCACCTGACATTTCACCAGTCGCGTTAAGACTCGGCGCAGCCGGCCAGGTTCTCGAGCTGAACGACGGCCCAAGCATTGCACCGACCTCTCTAAGGCGGCCAAAGGTTTCGGCCAATCGCCAACGGTTGCCTGCCCGAAGCGGGCCGACATCACCCGGCAATTAACCGACGCCACTCAGGGGCAAGTCTGTTGTGCGGCGGTTGCAGTCTCCCGTTTCGCCGATTTCTACACCCTCTACACCTGAGAGCTGCCGTTCGGTGTAGAACTGAGGCGCAAGCAGCGGCTCTTTGCACCCGTAAGGAGGGGTTGGCTGCGACGCGGATTTAGCAGCGGAGTCTCACCGTCTCGAGGCTGCGGCACGGTGGAGCCATCAGAGTGGTCAGCTGCGCGGCCAAGGGTGCCGCGTTCAGCGAGCAGGCCCTGATCCTGCAATCGGAGAAGGCCGGCCCGCCATTCGTGCGCCGAAGCACCTCGGCGACGACGAAGCTCGCGGCAACAGCGCCAACAAAGGGAACCGCCACAGCCTTGTCTGCCACCAGGAGCTTGCCGCACTCATCTGCGGCGATGTCCCCATAGGCCGGATTGCGGCTGGTCCTCTGCTTCTGCCGCGCAGCGCGGGCCTCGAGCCCGGCACGGTTTTCCAGCTGCCAGAGCAAGTCTGCGCTCAGGGGGTGTGGCCACATGCGCACGGCGATGGAGTCGAAATTGCAGGCTTCGCCGCCTAGGCCGGAGTCGAAGACCTCAATGAAGCCTGCAGACGCGAGCCATTGGCGAGCTTCGTTGTTGTCGAAGCCGGACAGGGCGACCGTCGGCTCGCTTGAGCACCGGCGGTATCCGTCATCGATGAAGCGCTCGACCAACCTGCTATCGAACCCACGCTGCCCCAGCCACGCTGCGACGACCCGGGTCTTGCGGCCTGGCAAGTTCTCCTTGCGCAGCAAGGCCCCGGTCTCCACATTGGGCAGCTCGACCGCGTCGTCATCGCATAGGTAAGGCTGTAGCGCGCTCCTTTCCTCAAAAGGCAGGGCAGCTATTGCCCAAACATAGGCCTGCCCCAGGTGGCCAAGGCCGAACAGCTCCACCTTCCTTGGGAACTCCGTCATCGGCTCGCCCAGGGCCTCCTCGAGGTCGACATCAAGGTCGGGCCGCCAGAGCGAGAAGGCGATTTTCTTACGCGTGGCCTCCACGCTGATGTTCGCCCACGCGGAGAAGGCCTCGCCGACGGCGACGGCCGCCGCGGCCAACGGCGCAAGCATGCAGTACGGTCGCTCCTTCATTCGCTCCATCGACGCAGCCGGGCCCACCCCCACGCGCCATCCGTCGAACGTGATGCGCAAGGCGCGAGCTTCCCCCTGCACATCTCCGATCAGGAGTCTCAGCCCCTGCCCTTGATCGGAAGCGGCCCTTACTGCCCCTATTTCTTGCAGGGCTTCGCCCACCGTAGATTTGGCGCTCAATGCCGTCACGCAGGCCGCATCCCAGACACCATCGGATGCCCGCACGGGCACCGCGGCGCTGAACGACTTATGCGCCAGGTTGACCGCCGTCAGAAGCGCAACCTGCAAGGCCTCAGAGGTCGCGCAGTCATCGCCCACCGCCACGGCGGGCACGCTGGCCCCGCGAAGCGCACGCGACTTCTGCGGCGCCATCGCGTCGCGGTCAAGCAGCAATTTGTCGATGCGCGAAAGGTCGATGGGCAGCTGCTTGGTCATACCGTCACCAGAGCGAAAGCTTCACCGGGCAGTCGGCAGCATCAGCGAGGAAGGTATCCCACCGCCCACGACCGGCGAAGCGGTAGATGCCGGCCGGCGCCAAGGACCACCTCGATGTCACACCGTACCTCGGCAGGATGAGTGCGACATGGCCGCGGACCGGCAGCATCGGGTTGACCTTGTCGGTGTAGCTCTGGCGCACGTCGAGGGTGGGGTGCGTATGGACATCCGCCAACACTTGCAGGCCTCGGTCTTTACAGATGTCCCACAGCTTAGAGAACCCGCCACGGTGGAACTCAACGATGCCGTGGGTCAAGGCGCGCCGGTCGAGGTCGTCATAGCAGAGAAAGTCGAGCACCGCGCGGCCTTCGTCGCCTTGCTTCCCCATCAGAAACGCACCCGTTTCGCGGGTGCCTGCGCCCCGCGCCGTCAGGTCGCCGACCAGCCGGCGCCAAGTCAGCAAGGGAATCTGGATTTGCTTACTGGCCAAGGTAATCCTCCGACGTCAGCCAGCGGTGAAACTGGGCGTTGTATTCGGCGATGGTCACCTCGGGCTTCCACGCCCAGATAGGGTCGGCCCAAGAGTGCCCGGCGAGCGCGGTTCGATCCCACGGGTGGTAGAAGCCCTGTGCCGGCGCCGCCCAGCCCTCGGTCTTGAACACCGAGGCCACTACTGAGCCTGGGCGCGCCTTCGGCCACTTCTCCTTCGCGAGGAAGGCGTTGGTCTCAGCGTCCCAGAACCCACCGGTGATCGGTCCGCTGCCGTAGTTGGTCGCGTCCCATCGCACGAGCCAGCGCTCGGGGCCGCTAGACCTCGGGGCGGCGGCAATCACGGTGAACAAGTAGGGCCAGGCAATGTGCGGGGGGGCCTTGCTCAGCGCCCAGTCCCCGCGCAACAGGCCGGCGCGGAACGCCGCGCCGGCCAAGTCCGCTTCCAAGAGTCGCTGGGCGTTCGTGCTCACACGGCCCCCTGAGGGTTGACTTCCTTGACCAGCTTGAACGTGAGCTCGGCACGGCCGAGCGTCAGATCGCTCAGATAGGCGTCCATCCGCGGCACCTCACCGTCAGGGACCAGCTCGAGAATCAGCTCCGCACCCGTCAACGGGTCGATTTTCAGGCGGTGCTTTGCCCAGACCAGCACGGACTCCACGGTGGTGTGGGGGCCGAAGACGCGGTGCGGCGACTGGCCGTTGAACTCCACGGTGACCGCGATAACCCGAGGGGCACGGGTGTGGATGTGGCGCTTGATCGGGAGGCCTAAGTCCATCAGCGTCAGAGCAAGGTCGGCGGGGACCTGCTCTTCATACTTCGGATCAGGGTCATCCTTACCGAGGCGCACCTCGCCGACATAGACGAACTCGCCGTCGCGCGGCAGCGCATCGTGCCTGGCGAGCACGTCGTGGAGGACGTCGCTCAGCTGCGCTTCGATGACCACCGGCCGGCCGGCACCATGGAGAAAAAGCTCGACAGAGTTCATGGAGTCACCTCAAGAAGACACGGTTGCAAAAGGACCGGCGGCGTGGCAGATTCCGTTGTCTAGCCAAGCAAAACACGACCCATATCCAGTGCGTGACCGGTAACCGTCATGAATACCGCGTCCGTTGTCCACGCAGACAACACTTTGCTCCGATGCGATCCCGATGTCAAGGGAGGCTGGATTCCGTCGTCCAATCGTCGATATGCAGTAGGGTGCCCACGTCGGGCGCCGTGGCCTGATTCCAAGGAGATTTCGTATGCCCGTAACTGGCCTAGGCGTGGCCTTGAAGAAGCTGCGCGAGCGGCGAACTTTTTCCCAGCGCGAGCTTGGTGAGCTCAGCGAAGTCGACAACGCCTACATCTACCGCCTCGAGACAGGCGAGAAAGTCAACCCCACCCCGGAGACCTTGACCAAGCTACTGCGGGCACTGAAAGCCCCTGAGCGCGACACCTTGATCCTCAAATGGCTTGCCGAACGGCCCAACACCTCTCCAGACTTAGTGACGTACACGCTGGAAACGCCCGACGTGGAGTTCGATCACTTCGTCACCGCCGCCGGCATGAGCTTTCGCGGCGATGCCAGACCAACCCCTGAGGCGCTTTTGGCCAAGGTCAAGCGCATGTACGACGAGGAGTAACCCCGTGGATGAGCAGGATGTCGTCAGGAAAGCGCGTGCATTCATGCAGGGCTTGGACCTGTCGAACATCCGAGAAAGCCTCGATCCCTATCTGATCAAGGCCAACGCCCGCGTGCGCGAGGAAGAACTCGGCCCAGGGGAGTCGGGCACTGTTGCCGAAATCAAAGGCAAGCTCGTCATCACGGTGAACTCAACAGAATCGCTCGAACGGCAGCGTTTCACGATCTGTCACGAGCTGGGCCACAAGGTGTTGGGACTGGACTCTAGCCACCAGCACGTGCCGCAGTGGGGTCACGTCAAGCGGGACATGACCGAGATCCTGTGCGACGTCTTTGCGGCTGAGCTGCTGATGCCACACGACCAGTTTTCGGCAGCATGCCGGAATCGAGAGCCGTCTTTGGCGACGACGTTATTCCTGATGGACGCTTTCAAGACATCGTTCCCCGCAACCGGGTCCCGTTTTGCCCGACTGACAAACATACCCTGCGCATTCATCAACATGCAGGGAGGTCTCGTCCGGTATGCCGCGCTGTCCACATCTCTGCGGAGATTGGGCGCGCGGATCACGCTGAAGACACCCATTCCGGCGAGGTCATTGGCGGCGCGCCTGCGGCAAGCCAAAGCCAGCGAGTTCCAATATGGAGACGTTGCGCAGGACGAATGGTTCGAAAACTGGCCCACAGGCCTGGACCTCATCGAGCTCAGCCGTCATCACGACGGCTCGGACACGACCCTGTCGCTGTTGTGGTGCGAAGAGGAAGACGTGCCAAGGATGGAAGTCGACCGATTTGGCCAGCGTGTTCATGAGGACACCGGGCTTGACGAACTTACAGGCTTTCTTTCGTGGAAGAAGAAGTAGGCTTGAACGGCCGCGCGGCAAGGCATTTTCGTGTCGGTGTGGCTGGCGTCACCGGAACGCCATCAAGACATCGGCAATGACCCGGATCTGTTGCATCTAGAGAGCCATCATCGTCAACGTGATCACCTATTTGAGGTCCATTCGTACCGCGGGCAAGATTTCCCGCGTCGTACCGTCACCCTATGGCTCGTGCCAACGAGGGCGAGGTCGAGTCATTGCAAGACTCATGGCAACTCCACCCTATTGCCGACACTTCTGACCGAAATCGCTTGGCGCGTACCGCAAGCCATGTAGTGCGCGAAACACTCTCTATGCTCGAATGGCCTCGGTTTCCACGAAACGCTGTTGCCATCGCAGCTAACGGAACAGGTGACCGGTTGGTCCTTCTGCGCGAGGGCGGTGCGCTGAAGGAATCTGTCTACTGTTGGTCGCATGAAACGGGTGCCATCGAGCCCGTCGCAGGCAGCTTCGCAGAGCTGAGCGCGCCGTAAGTCAATTTCCAAAGCCGGCTGAGCCGGCTGTAAGGTGCCGCTCATGTCGAACGTTAGGATTCAGGAGAAAAATTGATTCCCGCGCACGGAAAAATTGAATGCAGAGCTTGCTTTGCAAACACCTCGTCTGAGGTCAGTACTCCGCATCCAGACTGGCGAATGGTCAACGACCCTGGCGCATGGGGAAGTTCGACTCCGGAAGTTCTGGTGCTCGGGTTCTCAAAGGGAGCAACTCAAGCAGGCATCTATCAAACCGGCCGGTTTGAAGATATCGCCTTTGCAGGTATGCGGCCTCGCCTTACTCAAGCTTTGCGAGCAATGGGGGTTCTTTCAGCTACCGAAACAGCCGACGAAAGAATCAACGATCCACTTTCACGCATTTCATTTGGCTCGCTGGTCAGGTGCAGTGTCTCTAGGCGAGACGCCAAGGCTTCAGCCACCAAGGGAAAAGATGTCTTCGCTTGTACTGGCCCACTAATTTCCAAGTCGTTCTCAGAAATTCCTGAAGTCATTCGAACCTGCGCATCAAAGTACCTTCGTGGTCTACCGACCTCCGTACGCTTGGTACTCTTTCTAGGCAATACCGATAGCTACGTCAAAAGTTGCCAGTCGCTGATCAAATCCATCTATCCAGACACCTTTTTGCGAGTCAATTCAATGGCAATTAAGGCCGACAGTAGGCTGTGGGTTCACCTAGCCCACCCATCGGGACTGAATGGGCACTTCAAAGACTGGCTGGAGTCAGAGAGTGGTTCAGGAGCGAAGAGAATGGAGGCGAGACGTGCAATCGCTGAAGCCTAACTGTACGTTGCACGCGGACGCCAACACTGGCCATGCCCTCGGCATTTTCATGGCCAGTGTCGGCACCCTCCGCCTTCGGCTCCGGCACCGGTGAACTTTGGCGTTAGGCCCCTCTATCCGGCCTGCACACAAGTGCAACGGGCCGTTACAGCGAGCTGAGGTTCCGGTCAGTACGCCGGCCACATCGCATCGCTCATCTGACATTTCACCAGTCGCGTTAAGACTCGGCGCACTCCAACAGGTCAGAGATCCAGTTCCACGCCCCGCACCCTGAGCCATTCCTTCCGGCGCTGGAAGTCCGGCAGGACTTTGTCGACCTCGTTCCAGAATGCGCTGGAGTGGTCTCGGTGACGCATGTGGCAGAGCTCATGGACGACGATGTAGTCGATGATGGTCAGGGGGGCCATCAGGCACTTCCAGTGAAAGTGCAGATCACCGTCCTTAAGGCACGAGGCCCAGCGGTATCCCAGATCTTTGACCTCCACTCGGCCGGCCGCGACGCCAACCTTGGGAGCGAAGTAGGCAACCCGGCGCGCCAGGCGCGGCCGACCCTTGTCGGCATAGAAGGTCGCGAAGGCCTTACCGGCGCCGTCTGTTCCGAGTTCGTTCACGACACTCTTCAGTAGGCAGAAGCGGCCGTCCTTCAGCTTCAGCGGCTCGTCTTGCTCAGCCACCAACTCCAGCCGGTAGCTGCTGCCCAGGTACATGAAGGACTCGCCGCTGACCCATTCTCGGTTGACGCGGCCTCCGTTCAGCTCGCGCCACTCCGCCAGGCTGCGGTAGATCCACATGCGCTTGGACAGCACCGTCTGGTCGATCTGCTCGGGTGTCATTCGGGCGGGCGGACGTACCGTCACCACACCGTCGCGCTCGATGACGATGTCGGTCGTCATCCGGGCCGTGCCGGGCAGGAGGTGGTACTCGATGTCTTGAACCTGACGCACTTGCATTCAGGGCTCCTGCCCAGCGGCCGCCCTGGGCGCCTTGGTCAGCTCGCCGTGGCGGTTCTTGGCCAGCTTCATGATTTCGACTGCCACCCGCTCGCGGTTCTGCTTCATCTCCTCGATGGAGGTCTTGGCAATCTCGGTCTTGATCAGTGCGCGAACACGCTTCTGCTTGTCCGGGTTTTGCCAGAAGTCGATGCTGCCGATCGTGTCCTGGAGTAGCTCCACCACAGCCTCCATGAAGGCCCTGAACGCCGGACGGTCGGCATCAGGCAACTCACCGCTGGCAAAGCTCACATGGACGATGTGTTCGAAGAAGGCCGTAGCCTCCTTGCTCATGCCATCTTGGCCTTGCTGGCGTCCGGCCACGGCTTCATGCCGAAGCTCTGCAAGCTTCTCTACCAGCAGGTCCCATTCGTCCTTGTGGCGTTCGATCAACGCGTCCACCTTCTCGGACAAGCTCTTGTAGAACGCCGGGTCCTCGTCGTGATGCACGGTGCAGTGCTTGCGAATGGCATGCTCCATCTCGCTCGCCTTGGCCTCCGTGCTGCCTCCGGCGTGGACGCTCAGTTGCTCCATGAAGTCCGCGGATAGCAGTTCCACCGGCGGTACCTTGGGGTTGATACCCAGGCTGACCAAGTGCTCGTTGATGAGCGCCTTCACCTTTTCCCCGGCATCACCGAGGTTCAGGCTCTCGTCTTTGTAGCGTTCCTTGGCCACTTGCAGGATGTAACCGAAGCGCCGCGCCGGCACGCGATAGGGCTGCGCTTGGGCGCCGGGCAAGATGATGTCCAGACTGGTCAAAAATTTCTTGAGGTACACCTCGAAGTCGGCACGCTGTCGTTCATCCTTGAGGGCGGTCACCGCCTGGTGCACGACCACGGCATCAGCCTCTTGAGTCGATAGGCGACCGGTTGCAAAGGCCTCGATGTCTTTCACACCCGTGCCTGCAAAGTGCTGCAGCAGTCGCAGGTAGCGCTCCTCCAGCATGGGCAACTCGGACGTGATGTTCTTCAGGCCGTCCTTCAGCTCCTGCTGCTCCTCGGTGGCAGCGTAGACCGTGAGCGCCTCGGTCAGGTGGTTGGCCAGGCCGATGTAGTCCACCACGTAGCCGCGCTTCTTGCCCTTCTTCACCCGGTTCGTCCGCGCAATGGCTTGGAGCAAGGTGTGCTCGCGCAGCTTCTTGTCGACGTACATCACCTGCTCGATGGGGGCGTCAAAGCCCGTGAGCAACATGTCGCACACGATCAGGAAGGCGATGCCGGAGTAAGCCTTGTCAGGGTCCTCCAGGTCGAAGCCGCGGCAGAAGTTGTCCACCGCGTTCATGCGCTGCGCCTGCTTGCGCGCATGCGTCACATAAGCCGGTTCGTTCGTCCCGTCACTGGAGATCACCACGGCAGTCTTGAGAAATCGCAGCCGCTTGATCAACTCGGCATCGGGCGTGCTGCGAGCCTCCTCCTTGGCCACACGCTCGGCCAAAGCGGCTTCAATGCCCGCCTGATAGCGCACGCATGCCAGCTTGCTGTGGCACACCACCTGGGCCTTGAAGCCATTCGGCAGGATGTTGTCCACGTAGTGCGCCACCAGGTCGCGTGCGATGGCGTTGATGCGCTGTTCGGCTTCCAGGATGTCGCCCGTGGCGCCGTACTTTTTCTTGATCGCCAGCAGCTCCTCGTCGGACCGGTCCCTGAACAGATCCTCGAACGCCGTGTCGAAAGCATGCTTCTCGTTCAGCGCGCTGTCGGCCGTCTTGCCTTCGTAGAGGATTTGCAGCGTCGCACCGTCGTTCACCGCATCCATCAGACGGTAGGTGTCGATGTACTCGCCGAAGCGCTTGTGGGTTTTCTTCTCACCGTGGCGATCTGTGATCAAGGGCGTTCCGGTGAAGGCGATGCGCGCTGCGTTGGGGAAGGCTTCAAAGAGGTTATCGCCCAGGTCTGAGCTTTGGGTGCGATGGGCCTCGTCGATCATCAGGATGATGCGATCGGAGGTGTTGACAACCCCGAAGGTCTTGCTGGCCGGGATAGCGCGATAGGTGCCCAGCGCTTCCGCCACCGCATTGCTGAGCGCTTCCTTCCGGTCCTGGAACTTGTGCACCATCACCATGCTGACATCAGAGCTGTCGGTGGCAAGGTGGCTGCGCAGCCCGGCACGACTTTCGATGACGTTGACACGGCCGCCGATCAGGGTGGCGGTGTCGCCCAGCTGGTCTTCCAGGTCCTGCCGGTCATTGACCAGCACGATCTTGTAGTCGCTGAGATCGCGGCTGGCGCGCATCATTCGCGACAGGAACACCATCGTCAACGATTTACCGGACCCCTGGGTGTGCCAGACCACACCGCTGCGCTCGGCCGCCGTCTGGCCCTCTCGCAGACGGGTCATGATGCGACCGGCTGCGCGGTACTGCTGGTAGCGGCAGACCACCTTGACGCGCGGGCCACCATCGGTGTCCATGAACACCGAGCTGGTTCGCAGAATCTGCAGCAGGTTGCTGGGGGTCAAGACACCTGCGATCAGCTGCTGCTGTGCATTCAGGCCCTTCAGCCCTGCGTCGTCCTGAGGAAACAGGGTCTTCCAAGCGTAGAAATACTCTTCACCCGAGGTGATGGTGCCGTAGTCGGCCTCCAAGCCGCAGCTGCGCACCACGAACAGGTTGGTGTGGAACAGACGCGGTTCGCCCTCCTTGAGGCCATCAAGCTCAGTCTGCGCTCGGCGCCGCATGTAGCGCTGCAGCTGGACGAAGGCCTCCTGCATCGGGTTGGCGCAAACCTCAGACCCCTTCTTGCACTCCACCACCACCAGGGGGATGCCATTCACGAACAGCACGATGTCCGGAATGATGAAGGCCTTCACGCAGCCCGGCGTGTCCACCCTGAACTGGTTGATGGCGTGGAAGCGGTTGTTCTCGGGGTGGTGGAAGTCGATGAGCCGCACAACCGGGTCTGATTCGCCGGTCAGTTCGTTCGTGCTCACCTGCGCCTTGAACAAAAGGGCCTGCACGGCCTCGTTGGCCTCCAGCAGCGACCTGCTGGAATGCCGCGTCAGCTGCTGGCGCAACTCGTCCAGCTGCGCGTCCGTCAGCCAGGTTTGGCCATCGTTGGTGCGGTTGAGGTTTCGCACCGCTTCGTCAAAAACCCCAGGCAACAACCACTCGCGGAAGTGGTTCCGCAAGCTGGGGCCTGCTTGTTGCGGCACACCGCTGCCCTGGTCGATCACCGTCCAGCCCTGCTGGGACAGTTGATCGAGGAACGGTCGCTCAACCTCGGTGTATTCGCTCACCGCGCCAGACCTTCACTGCGCGGCCGCGGGAGCCTGGGTCAATCGTGCCAGTGCAATGCCCAGCGCCTTGTCGTCAAAGAGCTTGTCCTTGCGCGCAGCCGCATCCGCACCGCCGCGCCAGTGCCGCAAGCCGTCACGCAATGCCGGCACCGTGGGTTCCACACCGTCGCGCGCCAGCATCCAGTCCACCGTGGCCAGCAACTCCATGCCGAAGGGCGACTCGAACCCGTCGATCAGGCTGGCAGTGGCTTCGAGAGCGGGCAGGTACTCCTTGGCTTCGCTCTTCAGGAAGGCCTGCACCAGCGTCTTGCGGTTGTCGTCGAACCAGATCACGTCGAACGGATCGGCATCGCTGATGCGCTTGTCGCTGTGCAGGTAGCTGCCGTCTAGGTTGTTCAGCAGATGGTCCAGGCGGTTGGCGTACGGCCCGTACTTGTGGGCCACGAACTGCAGCTTCAGCGGGTTGTGCTCAGGGCTCACACGCTCGATGGAGCGTTCCAGGAACCAGGCCAGCTTCTGGATCTCCAGCAGGCTGCATTCCATGCCCAGCACCCAGTAGCGGCGCACCAGTTCTGCGATCAGGGCGCGGGCAGGCGTCAGCTTCTCCACGCCGGCGCGTTTGGCCACGTTCTGGTACTGGCGCGTGGGCTCGTACACCATGATCTCGATGTCCAGGTCTCCCAGGGCTGCTTCGATCTGCGGCCGCACCAGGGCCCAGTCCAGGCCGCCATTGCCGGCGCCCAGCGGCGGGATGGCGATGGACTTCACTTGCTCTTGAAGCAGGAAGCGCCGCAGGTCTTGCAGGCCTTCCACCACCCACTCCATGCGGGAGGGGCTGCGCCAGTGCTGCTTGGTGGGGAAGTTGACGATCCAGCGCGGCCCGCCCAGCTCATGGACTGGCGTGACGAACATCTTGCCCACCTGCACCTGCTTGGCCTTGCAAGCTGCGGCGTACTGGCGGTAGTTGTCGTCAAAGCGCTCCTTGAACATCAGCGCGATGCCCTTACCCATCACCCCCACGGTGTTGACGGTATTGACCAGCGCCTCGGCGCGGGCTTCCAGCAGATTGCCTTCGGTGAATGTGATCATGGTGTGGTCTTCGGCATCAAAAGTACCAACCGGGTCGGGCGTACACCGCGAGGTTCAACCTTCGCGCCGCCACTTGTTGGTCAATGCTCTGCTTCAAAGCAGCGGTGTAGCACACGATGCCCAGCAGGGCGCTGACGGGCATGTGCTGGTGGACGAGCGCCTCGGCCTGGTAGCGCTCGAACTTGGCGGGATCGTCCGGGTCCCGCTTGAAGTCGCGGGCCTGAAGAATCGGCCAGTCGATTTTATCCAGGTGCTCCAGGCTGCTGTAGTAGTTCGCCCATTGGTAGTAGGCATGGCTGTCGGTGAAAAGCCAGCGCAAGCTGGCGTCTGCCGCCACGCGGTGCAGGTCGGACACAAGGATCACTATCTCGTCGTTGCTGCGCTGCGGAATGCCGCCACGGCCTGACTTGATGTTCATCAGCATTGGCGAGAAGGGCGTGAAATAGAACGGCACGTAGTCGTTCAAGTGTCCGCCCGGTGGCGGTTGCACTGGGTGAGTGGCGCGTTTGCTGATCAGCTCCGGGTTGCCGATGCTGACCCAGTTGGGCGCGCGCACGGCGCTGTTCCCGCAGTACAGGCCGTTGTCCAGCACCCACGGTAGGTTGTCGCGGTGAATGATGCGCCAAATCAGCGCCTTCTTGGGGTTGAGCTCGGCGTAGTGGTTAGGCACTTGCCAACTCCGGGACGAGATGGTCTACCGAGACGCGGCCAGAGAGCAGGTCTTGCATGAGGCCGAGTTTTTGACGCCGCAGCTTGGCGAGCAATTGGGCCTCTTCTTCGATCCGGCACTTTGCACCTGAGCTTGCTCGAACGATTCGAGCCTGTTCGTCCACAGGCGGAACATGTACCGGTAGGCGACCCAGCATCTTCCGGTTGATGGTATTGAGTCCTGAACTGGTCGAGCAAGTCATGTCCCAATACCGCTGGGCGTGGTGTGAATTCAACCAGTCCAGCGCAAACTCGGAAATCAGGCGCTGCGGTCTAAGCCGGAACAGATGGTTCTGAAAAAGCATGCCAACGGCGGCTGCAGTGATCATTGCGCACCGGCCAATTTCCATCCGGTTGGCGTGACCTTCCACCACGAGCAAGTCCTTTTCCTTCAAGGACAGATCGGAATCGCCCGCAAGCTCTTCCAGATGAGCAAGGTCTTCAAGCCGCAGCTCGTCGCGATGCACATTCGCTACTCGGAGGTAGGGGCGAGCATTCCTGCCAGGTCTTCTGTGCGGGCCGAGTGTGATTCCCGAGTCAATAGCAAACTCGCGGCCGCAGTCAGACACAGACCATTCCCGTGGTAGCCACCCCAACGCTGTTTCCTGATACAGCCCCGGCGCCTCGCTGCGGGGTGGGCGAAGTTGACCGTTGGGTTGCACGCCGCGCGTGAACAGGTCCTGCATCAGCCCAGCCTTGATCTGCTGGTGCTTGGTGATTAGGGCTTCGGTTCTTTCGATGGCAGTGTCGATGCTTGCCAAACAGGCAGCGATGTATTTCTGCTTCTCGGCGCCCGGATTCAAGAACTCAATCTTCGAGAGCCAGCTGCGACTGATGCTCGGAACACCCGTTGCCTCATTGAGCTTTGTCAGGTCGAAGTTGAGTAGACAAAAGTACAGCCACTCAATATCGATGTTCTTTTTGGGAATGACAGCATAGGTGGTGTCAACGGGCCAGAAGGGCTGCTTGACCAGATGTGGCGAGCCAAGGGACCCCTTCCGTGCGACAACAATCCCGGCAGGGAAAAGCGATCGGGTGGCTTTGCCGTAAACGCCTCCGGTGCCGTAGATCGGGAAGCTGCCATCGACGGCAGAGACGCCATTTGGCGAACTGCCGTAGTGGATGTCTGCAAGAGCAGCCAAGGTCTCACGCATACCCCAACTCCACCAGAAACCGCTGCAACGCCGCCGCCGCTGCATCGCGCTCAGTCTCGATCTGCCGCGCTGTCACCGCGTACTTGTCCCAAAGGTTGTCGAGTGCGGCCACGCAAGCGCGCTGGTCGGCGCGCAGGTAGTGCCGGTAGCTGTCCATCAGCACTTTTCCCAGCCGCGCGACGATCACTTGCCGCGCCTCGTCCGTGCTGATCTTCAGCCGCGCCTGCTCCACCAACTCGTCCTTCTTGGCCTGCGTAGACTTGATGGTCGCCTTCAGCGCTTTGGCCTCGTCTTCGAGGGTCTTGTGGGCTGCCAGCTTGGCTTCCAGCCGCTCGGCTGCCGCCTTGGCCTGTTGGCCCGCGGCCATCGCAGCTTCGATGACGACGATGATGCCGGACGAGTGCCCCACCTCTTGCGCCAGGCTCAGCACCCGCTGACCGTTGACGAACCGTGCTTCCTTGTTCGTAAAGCCGTCGGTGCAGTGGTGGGCCTTGTCAGTGCCTTTGGGCAGTAAGCCTGCCGTCCTGATCTCGGTGAACAGATCGGCGACAGCGCCCTTGAGGGTCTTGAGCTGGGCCTTCCATTCGGCGGTGGCTTCCTTCAGCTCGTTCTTGAGCGTCTTCACCTCATCGGCTGGCAGCACGCCGGTGTCGTCGGTGTCTTCGTAACCTTCCTCGCTGGCTGCAGCGAACAGCGCCTGCAGTTCGGCTAGGCGGGCGCGCTGTTGCTCCAGCTCGGCCAGCAACTGCGGGAACTGGCTCTGCAGGATGTCGTCGTCGGGAATCAGCTCTGGACCCCAGCCGCTGGCGAAGATGGACTTCAGGTCTGAGGCCAGCAGCTTGTAGAAGTTGGCGAACGCACCGCGCACCTGGAAACGGTTTAACAGGTGCTGCTTGGAGAAGATATGCTCGATGCTCTCCAGCAGCTTGGCCCGCAGCTCGTACACGTTGTGGGGACGGGCATGCTGGTTGTCGGCATCGGGTGCCAGGGCTTCCACCAGCGGCAGGTGTTGGTGCCACCAAGCTTCCAGTTCGCCCATGAACTGGGCGTGCCGTTGCTGCACGCCGGGGTGCTGCTTCACCAGCTCGGCGATCGCGCGCTTGTCTTGGGCGATGGCCGCGGTGAAGTCGGCGTACAGAATGCCGTGCTCGGGCGCTGCACGGGGCGTGAAGCAGGCGTCACGCAGGCCGCTGTAGTTGCTCCAGTAGTGGGCCAATGCGTCAATTTCGGGCATGGGCACGCCACCGTGCAGATGGGCCCGCACGTCATGCGGCTCCGGCGGGGGGGCGTTGTCCACATAGCGGCGGATGTTGCAGTTGTAGTCCTCGGCCCGAATCTGCTCGATGGGAACCAACTCTGCATAGCGCTCGATGCGATGGCCCGTGCGGTAGGTATTGACGATCTTGTCCACGTCTTCCGGCCGCAGGTGGTTCTGGGCCTTGCCTTCGCGGTACTCCCGGTCGGCATTGATGAAGAGCACGTGCTTTCGATCCTGGGCCCCCGCCTTGTTGAGCACCAGGATGCAGGCGGGGATGCCTGTGCCATAGAACAGGTTGGCAGGCAGCCCGATCACCGCCTCCAGGTACCCCTTGTCGATGATGTATTGGCGCGCCTCGCGCTCCTCCCCGCCGCGGAACAACACGCCGTGCGGCATCACCGTGGCCATGCGACCGTCGCTCTTCAGCACGGCCAGCATGTGCTGCACGAACATCAGGTCGGCCTTCTTGCCCTTCTCAGGCATCCACACGTGGAAGCGGCCGGGGAAGGCGATGGGCTCCTTCTTCTTGGCACCGCTGCCATCGTCCTTGGACTTCGTCTTGGCGTAGTTCTGGCTGAAAGGCGGGTTGGCCAGCACGCGGTCGAAGCGCATCAGCTCGCCGGTGGTCGGGTCCATGTGTTTGGGGTCGGCCAGCGTGTCGGCGTTGCGGATGTCAGCGTGCGAGATGCCATGCAGCAGCATGTTCATCTTGCAGATGGACCACACGGTGCCCATCTTTTCCTGGCCGAACAGCGACAGGTTCTGCGAATCGCCACCGCACTCGCGCACGTAGTCACGCGCCTGGATCAACATGCCGCCTGAGCCGACCGTTGGGTCGTATACCCGCATGTCTTCGGTCGGGTCGCAGATCTCCACGCACACCCGCACCACCTCTGCCGGTGTGTAGAACTCACCGGCCTTTTTGCCGGCCGAATCGGCGAAGTGCTTGATCAGCCATTCATACGCCGCGCCCAGCAGGTCGGGGAACTCGAAGTCGTCGTCGTGCAGCGGGATCTTCTCGAAGTTTTGGATGAAGTCGACCAGCGTGTCGTCATCCAGCGTGTTCTGCCCGATCTTTCGGTTGAAGTTGATGGTCTCCTTCAGCACGTCTTCCAGCGCGTCGGAGTTGGCTTCTTCCAGTGCGGCCAGCGCCTTGTTCAGTGCGGAGCCGACGTTCTCCTTGACGTGCTTCAGTGCCGGACGCAGCACGGGATCGCCGTTGACCCATTCGGTCCAAGGCTCGCTCCAGCGCGCGCGAGGCGGCACGTAGAAGTACTTGCCTGAGTACTGGTCGGCGTCTTCCTGCAGTGCGGCGATGTCTTCGGGCGACATGCCTGCAGCTTCGCCCTCGCGGCGGATTTCTTCGCGGCGCTGATCGAACAGGTCACTGGCCCGCTTGAGGAACAGCATGCCGAAGATGTATTCCTTGTACTCACTGGCGTCCATGTTCCCGCGCAGGTCGTCGCAGGCGGTCAGCAGCAGGCTTTCTAGGCGGGAGAGGGTGAGCTTGGCTTGAGACATGAGGGGGTGTTCTTCTGGGCGCTTGTGGGCGGGCGTGGCTGCATTCAGGTGTGCAGGTCAGCCCCGATCGACAACGTGTTCAAGCAAGTCGGACACGGGACAGCCGAAGTAGGTGCAGAGCTTGTCGACGATGTCAGTGCCCGTGCTGTAGCCCCGGTGATTCAGGATCTTGGACAGCGTCATGCGGTTGACCCCGGAGGCTTCAGCCACCTCTTGGATGGTGATGCGTCGGGACTCCCGAAACTGCTTCTTCTCGATCTGCTCGGCGAGCTTGAAACGGATCACAAGATGTTCCAGAAGAGCGTTTGATAAGAAAAAACATCATATGCGCGCGGGAGTTATCTGGCAATGGAGCATGGTCCGAGCATTGATGTCCAATCGCTCCGATTGATAAGTTTTGTTATCAATCGATGTGAATTGGTGGCCAGCGGGTCTTGCCTCCGGCCTTCACGCGCCGATTGACCGGGCCCTCAACCCAAAGCACTGATAGGTGCTCTCAGGGGTTGTGTACCCCACCGAGGTGGAGGGGCACGTTTCGCCGCGTGACTTAGGCGGCAGTGGCGGCGGCTTCGCATGCGTACTGGTGGCCCAGGAAGGCCTGGCCGAACTGGCCGACCTGCACCGTACCTACGTGGGGTCTGTCAAACGTGGCGAGCGCAACATCGCGGTCGACAACATGGAAGCGCTGGTCAACGGACTTGGGCTGGACATCTGCGAATTGCTTCGCTTGCCGACCACACAAGCCAGGTCCGGGGCGTAAGAGTCACGCGAAACGAGGATTGAGTCGGGCATTTTGCGCGAGCGCGTCTTCATGAGCCGGCTCGTCCAACTGCATGCAGGTAGAGGTGCACGCGGCGCCTCGGGCGCGCCCTGATACCGCCCCCCGGTGACCGTGGGCGTTGATGCACGGGTCTGCCACGTCACGGACCGACCCGTCTGGAGACCATACCTACTCGGAGAACAGCGCGACGTCGTGACCGAGCGATCGGAGCGCCTTGTTGGTTCGATTGTTTCTTGGAGGGAACAGGTCAGGGCGAGCCCAACCAATGGCCTCTCCAAGAGAACTTGGCCCGAAGTGGTCATAGCGCCACTTGCTGTCGGTTGTCACCATCCAAAGGCGCTCTGTCATGTTCGGGACCGACTGGTCCCACACGAGGAACTCCAGTAGATCCCTCACATGCATTTGCGACTCGTCACGCTTCATTTCCCAGAGCCATTGCGCGACGCGATTGGATCGCTCCAGCTCTGTCTCTGAATGTCCTTTGGCGAGGCCGAGGATGGAATTCTTCATCTGCCGAGCATGCGTTTTGAACGCATGCACTTCGAAGAAGACCTCCTGGAAGTCCTTCAGTTGCCAACGGCGGAGCTCGTCCTGGGCAAACCGCTCTCGAATTTTCGGAGCGATCTTGCCGATGAAGATATCCTCACCATAAGGAGCCTCCGGCAGGCTTGCCCACCACGAGGCCGC
The DNA here is from genome assembly GCF_041915145.1 of Aquabacterium sp. Lineage (GTDB taxonomy): Bacteria > Pseudomonadota > Gammaproteobacteria > Burkholderiales > Burkholderiaceae_C > Aquabacterium. Next base: position 23,249 of record NZ_JAYSBZ010000031.1, read on the forward strand.
ATCGGCAAGCGCTTTGCCCGGATCTGCTCGATGACGCTGATAGGCCCAGTTGACCAGTTCAACACTTTTTGTGCTGTCGCCATCGGCGCGTTCGTCCCGAACTTTCACGTAGTAGAACGCATGCAGGAACTGGTCGAAATGCACGGCAGGTTCGGCGTCAGGTGATACCCAGCTTGGCCGCTTGTTCAGTTTCGTGAACTCTCGACACAGGCCGCGCAACAACTCCAGCGTTTGCGTCCATTCGGTGGTGAATCGGGTAAACGCCGTGGTCTGGAGTTTTGATTTCGGCGCTGTTAGTCCTTTGTGAGCAGGGATGCCTTTTGTCGCTTCCTCGAATTGAGACTTGAGCTTTTGGCGCGCGGTGTAGACGCCTTGCTCCCAGGTGCCGAGCTTGCTCAACACTTTGACCAGTTCTGCGGTCACTGGTGCCGACACGTCCTTGAGGTAGCCGAATTGCTGTTCCAGATCCAGCTGAAGTTGGTTGCCGACAATCTCGGCCTCTTCAAAGAAGACACCGCACTCGACGTTGGTGAACCAGGCGTTGGAAGTCAAATTGGCGGAGCCGATGTAGGCACCGAAGCCGTGCCACCAGATGATCTTCGAATGGAAGTGCCCTTTAACGAGCCTCGGGTTCACCGCGAGCGGGCCGGCCTGCAACATGTCTTGGAGCACGGGAACCGCAACCGCAGCGTCCTCATCCAGAAGTCCGTAGAAATCTAGAAAGATCTTGTTCGTGTAGCAGTGCTGGAAGAACGGGTTGTTCTGTGTTCCGTAGGCAACGGCGGCGGTCACACGGCTGCATTTCCCTGCGGCTGAATTCATCAAATCGAGGAGCCTGACGCCGTTCATTTCTCCCATGACCACTTGCATCTCCCGCGTTCCTCCTTGTGTTCGACGATGACTGCCGCTGGGTGAGTGCGCAATTCGATCTTGACCAGCCGCGCCGATTTTGGGGCAACCAGGGGCGACGTGCGGACTCAAGCCACGGCCGACGGTGGATGAGTCTAAGACATTGGTACCAAGACTTTTTTTGGTCGAACGCCAAGCAGGCCCAAGGCGAAATCGCCTTGGGCCGGTCAATCAAGAGTGATGAGTGGCGAAAACCGATTCAACCGACATCCGTCTGGTCGAAATTCATCGGCGCACACAGCCCATTGATGAAAAGACCGATAAGCGGCATTTCAGCCGTGGTGCGACTACTGCGACTTTGCTGCCCTTGGAACCAATAGCTCGAACGGCTCAACGCCTAAGGCAATGGCGATCCGCTCGAGATTGTCCAGCGAGATGTTCCGCGCGTGACGTTCCACATGTGCGATGAATGTCCTGTGCAGACCTGCCTCAAATGCCAATGCTTCCTGGCTCCAACCGAGAGCAAGACGCATGGACAAAACGTTCAGTGCCAGCAGTTCGCGGGCTCTCGGATAGACGTTGGGCGCAGTTGCAGTACCTGACATAACCACGCCAAGTCTGTTGCTGTGCCGCTTTTAAGTCAGCCGCTTTTAAGTCACAATTGCGCGGGAGGAATTTATCAATGTTCGCAACACATGAACCATTTCGATTCCCAATCCAACTGGACGATAGGTGGACGACATGGCGCGCGGTCGAGGTCGAACTAAACACCCCTTGGTATATGGCGACAGTGCGAGATCTGGGGGACGACGTCGAACGAACGTTTTTGCTTAGCGGTGGGGCCGACCTCCTGCTGTTCGCAAGCCAAGCTCCATTTGGTCCACTGGTCTCCCTGCGTCTGGTTCTCTCCCCGTCGTGGTCCCCGTCCGGGGACTGGGCGTTTGTAAACATCCGCAGCGTCGATATGCCAACCTGCCCACCTGACGGCGCAGCTTCGGACGCTGTAGTTACCAGCTCCGAAGGCACGCGTTATGGCGGGTATCCGATCACGCCGCTAGTGGGGGACGTTGGGCCGTTGGAGCGACTGGTAACGCTCAGCCGCGATTTCAGGGCGTGACAAGACACCATGCCATGGATCGGCCACTCGGCATACGTTTTGGACGCAGCTTGGGCTGTGTGCCGGCCCCAAGCCTTGGGTCAAAGTTCAATCGGCTAGGTGGGGGCGGCAGAAATCCTGGACTGGTTACGCGGCAATTCCCAGGCGCCGGCGGTGATCGGCGGGACTGCGGAAACCCCAGGACATGGTTCACCGTGATGCCGGCGCCAAAGGGAAGTCGCTGCCGGTCCATCAACGTATGGAATCGCTGAACGTTCTTCCTGGCGACCTATTGCTAGCTAGGTATCACTTCACCGTTTTCGAGCGGTCACGATCGGGCTTTGGCAAGGGCGCGTTCAACATGTCCATGGTGACGCCCTTGCGTTCCGCGTTGTGCGCCCAGGTCACGAAACGCTCCACCAGAAGGTTGTTCTCCGCTTCCAACCGCTCAGCCTTCGCCTTGAACCGCTCTGCTTGCTCCATGGCTGCACGGACGCGCTCGTCGGTAGGGGTGCCACGAGACTTGGGAAGCGTGCCCCTTAGGGCATCCTTGCGGTGTGCAAAGGCATTGGCTACCTCAGCATAGCTGGCCAAGGTGTAGCGGGAGTACCGATGCCCCCACGCCTCCTCCAGCTTGTCCAGCAGAAGGTCCCAGGTCAGCTTGCCTCTCCACGTGTCTAGCGTGTCAAGGGCGGTGGCAATGTGAGCCGGCGTCAGGTCGGGTGCACGGTTCTTCTTCATGGCAATGCCTGCTTCTTGTTGTTCTTGATGAAGCGGATAGATTTCACGTTGTCGGCCATGATGAGAGGCGCGTTGGAAATATCCAGCCGGATACGTGAACCCACGGGCACTTCAGGGTTCTCCAATATGGAAAGCATCGAATTCACACGCTCCAGGGTGGCGGCTTGATGCTTGACCCAGACATCAGCACCGTACTCGTCGTCGCTTAAGGCCTCCTTGGCCCGCTTCAGCAGGTATTCGGTCTCGCTCTTCAGTTGCCGTAGATTTGCTTCCTTGTGCGATTCACCTTTGACGCATTCCTGCTCTTGGCAGTTGATGCAGTCGCGATACATCTGGCAAGGCTCGCTCGCGAAGTTGTGACGGCACCAGCCGTACTCCGTCGTGTGCGCGGCTGTGAGCCCAAGCCCTTTGAATTCGCTGCGCATCATCAAGTTCCGCCCTTTCACATCAACGGGCTCAAGCTCAGCTGTGAAACCTGCTTTCAATGCCTGGCTGATAGGCGCCTGCACCTCCTCGGAAGACATGTGGTCGTAGTGACGGTTCTGCTTGACGTCCTTGCGCCCCGAGAAGATTGCGACTTCCGCGCTGCTCATGCCCCCCATCTGCGCGAGGGTGTTCAGGTAGTGGCGCAGGCTGTGGCTGTTGAACTCAATTGGAGAACCATCGCCCTCGGTGTAGCCGAACGTTTCAAAGATTGAGCCTCGACCTTCCCTAGTGCCGAACCGACTCGTGATGGCCTCGTTGTCAACGCAGCTGAACATGCATAGGTAGGTTCCCCTGCCGGCGTGCATCTCGTTCGTCCGAGTGATCGCGACGGCATCCATGCACCGGAGCTCGGGCGCACCGGGCATGAAGGGGAAGGTAGCCGGCAGCATGCTGAGAATGGCTCGCTCCACGTCCTCCAACAAGTACCCGATGCGTCGGCCTCCCAGAGGCTGTTTCTCCAACTCGTGACTATTCGCCCAGGCATTCGCTGAGGACTTTGCGCTCTCATCGCCCCAAAGCACCAGAGCAAGTTCGCTCAAACTCAATACGCGGTGGCCGCGCAAGTGTGCAGCTCCCTCATGGAGGAACAGCTTGGTCGGGTTAGCCGTGTACCAGGTTGCAAGCTCGTTAGCAGGGGATGACACCCGAATCAAGTTTTCTACTGCCTCACGAGCGATGTCAGTCATATCGGACGGTAACCACTTGGTCGTGTTCTCGAACCCCTTCGAGCCTGCCCACCGAAGGCCCAACTTGCCCCTGAACTCGCCGTCGCCCTCCACAAGGCAGTTACGTCTCAGGCGCAAAACCTCATTGATGCGCTCAGGGGCGCACAGCATCAGCGCAGTCATGCTGGATGTCATGACATCCGGTGTCTCAACAGCTTGGTGAAAAATGCCCGCCAGGGCACGCAACGTTGCTGCCGACGGCAGCTTTTCTCTCCGGTCTTCGAGGGCCTCCTTGGATATTCGAGAGCCCACCTCCTGGGGCTTCTTCATCCCATGCGTCCAGCGCTGGCGCAGAGATATGAACAGCTTCGAAGCCATGAACTCGGCGATGTATTCCAACTGACCTGCGATGCGATATGCCACCGGAGGTGACATCTGCTGTTTGGCCAGCGCTACCGCCGTATCTAGCACAACAGGGTCTACAGCGGTCGGCCGAGACCCCTTCGACTCTTGACGCAGCGCCGCTTCAAGGCATCGAAGTGCCGCGATCCGCGTAGCTTGTGAAGTCACTGGACGACTGTCTTGAAGATAGACGACAACCGCTTTGGCAAAATTCAAGAAGGGCTCGGGCAGGCTCGGTTCGGGCTTGTTCAGGCAAGCTGCTTCCAGCGTGCTAAAGATGACCCGATTGATCTTGTTCTGCCCCTTGAAGTACCCAGCTTCCCATACGTGCTTGTCGAATTGCAGGCGCGCCTGCAAGACCTCTGACTTTCGACATAACTCAATGAAGGCTTGGAGGTTGGCTTGCGGCTCTAGCTCGGCTCGCGGCGTGAAGTGAAGGATAGGCGCGCCGCTCATACTGCCCCTTCCTCACGGCCGCGCTGCGACCAGATTTGCGCGCATAGCGAGATGACCTCCTTGACGGCTCGAATAGGCTCTTCATTGATGGCAGCCATGCGGTCATCCGAGGACCACTTCTGGCGGTCTGCTTCGAGTCGATGAAGCACCTTCTCATGCGGAGCATCGAGCCAAGGCTCGAACCGGAAGCAGGAGTAGCAGGCGACCGGCTTGTTAAATCCACAGCCACTAGCCTTGCCAGCACAGCTGCCGAGGCCCTCCGTGGTCACGCGAAAGTCGTGGATTCGGCTGCCAGGTGCGCCCTGGTGAGTACTGTGATCTTCGTCCTCTACCACCTGCCCCTTGAAGGCCTGCGCGAGTGGAGCCAGAAACTTGCTCAACGCTTTGTCGTAACTCTCCACAATCTTCGGAGATGCGGAGACATAGCAGTCGACGTTCTGGAGGTCTGCGTGTCCCAGCCGTTCCGCGATAACCAGCTTGCTGGCTCCCTCCTCAGCCATTCGGGTCCCAAACGTGTATCGGAACCGCTTGGGAGCAACGGGCATGGGGGCATAGTCAAGGCGCGCTGTGGGCGGCGCGATGTCCCTCATGAGCTGGACAAACCACAGAGACAGCATGCCTGGAGTGCAGTGCCCGAGAAACAGATCGCCCTCGGACCGAATGCTCTTTCGAGGTCCCCTAGGCATGACCAGATCTGTGGAAAAGAACGCACTGTCGTCGGCCGCACCCGAAGCAAGTAGTTCGTCACGAAATGCGACGATGAGCTGCGAGGTCTGAGCGCTGATATCGAACTCCAGGAAGCTCGAACGCGCGTGGTCAAGTCCAGTTTTAACTTGTGGAAGCTTCAGGACGGAAGTCTGTGGATTGAAGTCACAGAGCTTAAGCGAGGCGTACTGCGAAATGCGCCCGCCGCATGCGAGCAACAGGCGAGCCAGAAGCAGCGTCCATAGCGGTAGCTCGCCCTTGCCGTACGCCGCGTTCGCCGCCGAGTACAAGGCTGTGTACTCGGCTTCGCTAAACGGGCCCTTGACTGGGTCCCGGGTGCGAACCGCGTCGCCCTTTGTGTTCCCGGGCTTTCGATGCTCTCGCAGGTACGTCGCACATTCGGGCGTGACGCCCGGTAACTGCAGGTCAACCCACTTCTGCAGCAACCCATTCAGCGTTCCGATGCGCCATTTTTCATTAGGCGCAAGCATGGCCGCGTAGTCAGCAACCGCTTGTTCATTAATCGCCCACGTGTCCCGCTTAGGAGCGCTGTTCAGGAAGTGTATGAACGCACCGAACAGGTTCTCAACATGACTGGAAGAGTGGCCAGTAACGTAGGAAAGCAGCGCCGCCTTCAATGAACTCTTGTACGACGCCCCTGCTACACCCAGCAGCGTGAAGTCCACATGAGCAATGAAGGGACCATCTGACCATTCCCAAAGGTCAGATCTAGGGTCGAAGGAGGTCTTGCTACGAGTGACGACCCTATCGGGTAGAGCTGGGACCAGCGCAAGGAATTTCTGTTCAGTCGTTTGGTGCATCGAGTTTTTCTTGTAGTTTCAGGGCGACCTCACGCCCCTTGCGGCGCGTATGGCGACGTGTGTAGTCACGTGAAGACTGCGAGTTCTCTGACCAGCCTTGCTGCTCATTACGCGCACGCATCTCTTCGACTTCGGACAGCCCCATACGGTCGGCCTGCTCAGAGAACCGCTCGTTCCACGTGTGCCTCAAAACGTGGCTTGTCAACGTAACGGGAAGCCCAGGACATGCAGCGCGCAACTGTTGGAACAACTTGCCGATACTGCGTATAGAGAGCGGTGCACCGTCCTGAGCCACGAAAACCTGCGGGAACCTGCGCGCCGCTCGGATGGCATGCCGCTCTTCTCCGATATGGGACAGGAGCGCCTTCATGATTGCGGGTCGCAACTCAAGTTCTCGTGCGTTTGTTTTGGAATTGACCGGAGTGGGGCGCGGGTCCTCGGGCGCGTCGGCCCGTCGAAGAACGCCTAGCCGAGATAGCTGTGCGTTCAGGTCGCCGATTTGCAGACCGAGCGCCTCTCCGCTGCGCATACCCGTTGCGAGCATGAGCATCACAATTACCCAGTTCCTCTTCCTTACAAAGCCCCGCTGCCATGGGTTGTCAGGACTGTCCGGATGCACAACCGATAGCAGTCGGTCCTGGTCCTCTTGCGAAAGCCCTTCCCTAGCGCCTTGTTGCACGCGCTTTGACACCTTCGGAATCTGCGCTCGGAAGCCTTTCAGTGCCTCGGTGCTGTCCAGTAGAAGCCGCTGACGTGCAGGCCCAGAAAGTTCTGCAGCGTAGTAACTGGCGACAAACTCTAGGTAGTTGGCCATGTAGCGCATGCGGTTGGCGTGGTTGGCCTTTCCCACCGGGGCGGCCTCTTTCGATGGCTTGCTACGGCGCATGCGCACGCTCTTGAGACTGACTACCTGCTTGCCCGCCTCGTTCTCATCTGCGTGAGACAGGTCGTCCATGGCGTACTGGGCCGCGTCTGCGAGGCGATTGAGTTCGGCAGGGGTGAGAAATTCCCCTGCTCGTAAGCGCGCAAGAAGGTCAACACGCGGAGAAGCGTCCAATTCGCGATAAAGCAACGCGAGGCATTGGCAGACGGTCTGAATGGTGTTGGCGGCGCGCCCCCGTCTGCGCCACTTCTGCAGGAAGAGAGTCACTGCATGAACGGGGAGCCCGTCAGGGCCCTTCAACACTGAGTAATGCTCGCCGTTCTGAAACCGAACGCGCTTCGCGATGTATCGTGGCATCTATCCACCATTTTTAAAATTCGTAGTTAAGCTCCTTCCTCACTTAAACACAAAACAGAGTGTTGATAATAAAGAAGGCCCGCTTCCTATAGAGAAAGCGGGCCCTCAATCAACACAAAAGCAACAAGGTGCTATTTAGAACGGAATGTCATCGTCCATGTCGTCGAAACCGCCCGACGACTTGGGTGCCGGCTTGGGAGCCGGTGCCGAGCGCGGTGCGGCCGGGCGGGCGGCCGGCGCGGCGGACTCGCGCGAGTAGCCGCCTTCGTCTCCACCGCCGTAGCCACCACCCGAGCCACCGCCTTCGCGGCCGCCGAGCAGCTGCATGTTTTCAGCGACCACCTCGGTGGTGTAGTTGTCCTTGCCGTCCTTGTCTTGCCACTTGCGGGTCTTGAGGCGGCCTTCGACGTAGACCGGGCGGCCCTTCTTGAGGTACTCGCCGGCGATCTCGGCCAGGCGGTCGTAGAAGACCACGCGGTGCCATTCGGTCTCTTCGACCTTGTCGCCGGTGTTCTTGTCTTTCCAGTTGCGCGAGGTGGCGATGGTGATGTTGCAGATGGCGGCGCCGTTGGGCGTGTAGCGCACTTCGGGGTCGCGACCCAGGTTGCCGATCAGGATGACTTTGTTGATGGAGGCCATGAAGCTTGCTCCTGGAGCATAAAAAGGTTCTCGAACTAGCGCTGACGCGCCAAACAGGTTTTGCACGACCCGCCATGCGGACGCCGCACCGGCTCGTGGGGAGCCGAGGGCACGAAAATCGGGGAGTGGGCACGTAGCTTACCAGCCCGGGGCAGGCGACCCGGTCGCCCAGAGGTGGGGCGGGGTACAGTGCGGGCTGCGTGTATCGCCCGTCGACTGCTGCTTTCGTGTCTTCCCTCGCCCGCCCTGCCTCCACCGCCCCGCTCGACATCCTCAGCGAAGTCTTCGGCTACCCCGCCTTTCGCGGCGCGCAGCAGGCCATCGTGCAGCACGTCACCGAAGGCGGCGACGCGCTGGTGCTCATGCCCACCGGCGGCGGCAAGAGCCTGTGCTACCAGGTGCCGGCCATTGCGCGGCACCGCGGCGGCCAGGGCGTGGCGCTGGTGGTGTCGCCGCTGATCGCGCTGATGCACGACCAGGTGGGGGCGCTCGAAGAAGTCGGCGTGCATGCGGCCTTCTTGAATTCGACGCTGACGCTCGAAGACACGCAGCGCGTCGAGCGCGAGCTGATGAGCGGGCGGCTGGTGCTGCTCTACGCCGCGCCCGAGCGCGTGACCACGCCGCGCTTCCAGGCCATGCTGGCCTCGCTGCACGAGCGCGGTCTGCTCAGCCTGGTGGCCATCGACGAAGCGCACTGCGTGAGCCAGTGGGGACACGACTTCCGCGAAGACTACCTGGCGCTGAGCATGCTGCACGAGCGCTTTCCGGACGTGCCGCGCATTGCGCTCACCGCCACGGCCGACGAGCTCACGCGCGCCGACATCATCGAACGCCTGCAGCTGCAAGACGCACGGCTGTTCATCAGCAGCTTCGACCGGCCGAACATCAAGTACACCATCGTCGAGAAGGACAACCCGCGCGCCCAGCTGCTGCGCTTCATCCAGAACGAGCACGAGGGCGACGCGGGCGTGGTCTATTGCCAGTCGCGCAAGAAGGTCGAGGACACGGCCGAGTGGCTCAATGGCGAAGGCCTCAACGCGCTGCCGTATCACGCGGGCATGGACGCGGCGCTACGCCAGCGCAGTCAAGACCGCTTCTTGCGCGAGGACGGCGTCATCATGGTCGCCACCATCGCCTTCGGCATGGGCATCGACAAGCCCGACGTGCGCTTCGTGGCCCACCTCGATCTGCCCAAGAACATCGAAAGCTACTACCAAGAGACCGGCCGCGCCGGGCGCGACGGCCTGCCCGCCGACGCCTGGATGGCCTATGGCCTGGCCGACGTGGTGAACCAGCGCCGCATGATCGACGAAGGCGCGGCGAGCGACGATTTCAAGCGCGTGCAACGCGGCAAGCTCGACGCCCTGCTGGCGCTGGCCGAGGCGCACGACTGCCGCCGCGTGCGCTTGCTGGCCTACTTCGGCGAGACGATGGGCCCGCCCGACGCCGGGCCGCCCCAAGGCGGGCGGAGCCCCCTCGGGGGGCAGGGACAGCACGAAGTGCCGACCGTGGGGGCCTACAAATGCGGCAACTGCGACAACTGCGTCGCCCCCCCCGCCACGTGGGACGGCACCGAGGCCGCCCGCAAGGCGCTGAGCTGCATCTACCGCTTCTGGCAGAACGGCCAGCAGCGCTTTGGCGCCGGCCACCTGACCGACGTGCTGCGCGGCAAGCGCACCGACAAGGTCGAGCAATACGGCCACGCCGCCTTGAGCACCTTCGGCATCGGCGCCGACTTGAGCGAGGCGCAGTGGCGTGCCGTGCTGCGCCAGCTGGTGGCATTGGGTTACGTCGAAACCGAGGGCGAGTTCAACACCCTCACGCTCACCGATGCGGCCCGCAGCGTGCTGCGTGGTGAGGTGACGCTGCGTTTGCGCGAAGCCAGCGAGCCCACCGCGCGGGGCAAGCGCGGCAAAACGGGGGGCTCAGGCAAAGGGGCGGGCGCCGCACCGGCCGATCTGGATGCCGAAGCACAAGAGCGCTACGCCGCGCTCAAGGCCTGGCGCGGCGAGGTGGCGCGCGAGCACAACCTGCCGGCCTACGTCGTCTTTCACGATGCGACGCTGGCCGAGATGGCGCGGCGTTACCCGGCCGATCTCGACGAACTCGGCACCATCAGCGGCGTCGGCGCCAAGAAGCTGCAAGCCTATGGCGCCGAGATCCTGCGCGTGCTGGGGCGGTAGGCTCAGCGCCTGGGCGGCTTGGCGGCGCGCTCGTAGAGCGGCATCACCTTGGGCAGATTGGCTTCGATCTGCTTGATGCGGGTGTTGTCGGACGGGTGGGTCGAGATGAACTCGGGCGGCGCGCCCTTGGCGGCTTCGGCCATCTTTTGCCACAGCGAGATGCCGGCGCGCGGGTCGTAGCCGGCGCGGGCGGCCAGCTCCATGCCGACCAGGTCGGCCTCGGTTTCATCGGAGCGGCTGAACTTGAGGTTGAGCAACTGGTTGCCCATGTTGAGCAGCTGATCGCCCGTGCTGCTCAGGCCCAGCAGCTGCGACACCAACCCCGCCGCGATGCCGGTGGCCGCCGCCTTGCCCATGCGCGAGCGGGCGTGCTCGCGCAGCGCGTGGGCCGTCTCGTGGCCCATCACGATGGCGATCTCGTCGTCGGTGAGCTTGAGCTTGTCGATGATCGCGCTGAAGAACACGATCTTGCCGCCGGGCATGCAGAAGGCGTTGACCTCCTTGGCGTTGATCAGGTTGACCTGCCAGTTCCACTGCCGCGCGCGCGGGTTCCAGTCGGGCGTGAACGGGACGATGCGCCGGGCGATGTCGCGCACGCGCACGACCTGCGGGTGGTTGTCGGGGAACAGCGCGTTCTGCGCCCGTGCCTGCTGCATCAGCTCGGCGTACTTCTGGTTCGCCGCGCCTTCGACGGTGTCGGCCGACACCAGCTTGGCGAAGCGCGACTCCTGCCCCACCTCGACGCCCTCGCGCGCCTGCGCGGGCAGCAGGCTCGCCGTGATCAAACCCAAGGCCAGCATCGACGACACAACGGAGGCCCGGAACGCACGGCGCGTGAGCAAGGCAAGTGGGGTGTGCGGGGTGTGAAGCATTGCGGCGCAGCGGGTCAAGGTGGCAGATGGGGTCATCAGCCTGAAATTCTAGGCAGGCTCGGCCTCCAGCGCCCGCACCTGCGGCTTGAGCCACCACAGCAGCGCGAGCGCCGGTAGCGCCACGACGATCGACAGCAAGAAGAAGGTGGGCCAGCCGATGGTCTCGGCCAGCACGCCGGCCAGCGGCCCCACCCACACGCGACCGACCGACGAGAACGCCGACAGCAGCGCGAATTGCGTGGCCGTGAAGCGGTGGTTGCACAAGCTCATCAAGAAGGCCAAAAATGCCGCCGTGCCCATGCCGCTCGAGATGTTCTCGCAGGCCACGGCCAGCAGCAGGCCGCCGTCTACATCCGTCGGCTGAGCCAGGCGCACGAAGCCCCAGTCGAAGGCCGGCACGGTGAGCCCGGGCAACGCGCCCTTGCCGTGCACCGCCAGCCACCAGAAGCCCAGGTTGCCCAGCATCTGGATGACGCCGAACAACAGCAGCGAGCGCCACAGCCCGAGTCGCATCATCAGCGCGCCCCCGGCCAGCGCGCCGGCAATCGTCAGCCACAGGCCGATGACCTTGTTGACCACGCCCACCTCGGCCGAACTGAAGTGCATGGCCTGCAGCAAGAAGGGCGTGAGCAGCGACAGCGCAAAGGCGTCGCCCAACTTGTAGAGCACCACGAAGGCCAGAAAGGGCTTGGCGCCGGGCTGCGCGAAGTAGCTGCGCAAGCCGCCGAGAAAGGTCTCGAAGCGCGCCGCCTGCGCGGCCCAGCCGGCCAGCGGAATCGTCACGGCCATGCCGGCCAGCAGCGCGGCCAGGTCCAGCCATTTCTTTTGCAGGGGGGCCGACAGGCTCGACGCCGCCAGCGTGCCGCCCAGCAGCGCCTGCACCGCCGGCTTGATGGCCTGATCGGTGAGCACCACACCCGCCGCCACGGCTGCCACCACGGCGACGAAGCCGATCAGGTCGTGGCGCGCCACCGAGGTCGGCGTGGGCGCGTGCGTCAGGCGCGGCACCAGCAGCGCCGACACGCCCGCCGCCGCGACCATGATGCCGGCCATGAAGCGGTAGACCTCGGGCCAGGTCCAGCCCGCGGCGCTGCCGGCGTTGCTCGGGTCCGTCCAGATCATCACGATGCCGCCCGACACGATCATCGCCAGGCGGTAGCCCAGCACGGCGGTGGACGAACCCAGGCCTCGCTCGGCGCTGCTGAGCAGGTCGGTGCGGTAGGCGTCGATCACCACGTCTTGCGAGGCCGACAAGAAGGCCACGGCCACGGCCAGCAGGGCGAAGACGCGCGTGGCGCCGGTGGGCGAGGTGCCGGCCATCACATACAGCAGGGCGGCCAGCAGCAGCTGGGTCAGGACCATCCAGCCGCGCCGGCGCCCGAGGCCGGGCAGCTCGAAGCGGTCCATCAGCGGCGCCCACAGGAACTTGAAGGTGTAGGGCAGGCCGACCAGGCTCAAAAAGCCGATGGTGGCCACGTCCACGTGCTCGGCGCTCATCCAGGCCTGCATGGCTTGGCCGGTGAGGGCCAGGGGCAGGCCGGACGCGAAGCCCAGCAGCAGCACGGCGGCGAGCCGCCAGGTCGTGAGCAAGCCTTGCATCAGCTGGCTCCCAGGCGGTCGCCGATCCAGCGCAGCAGGTCGAGCCACATCTGGCGCATCTCGGCGTCGGTGGGCGTCTGGCGCGCGTTG
>NZ_JAYSBZ010000032.1:0-36036 GCF_041915145.1 Aquabacterium sp.
GTGTGGCTGGTCGTCCTCTCAGACCAGCTACAGATCGTCGGCTTGGTAGGCCTTTACCCCACCAACTACCTAATCTGACATCGGCCGCTCCAATAGCGAGAGGTCTTGCGATCCCCCCCTTTCACCCGTAGGTCGTATGCGGTATTAATCCGGCTTTCGCCGGGCTATCCCCCACTACTGGGCACGTTCCGATGCATTACTCACCCGTTCGCCACTCGTCAGCATCCGAAGACCTGTTACCGTTCGACTTGCATGTGTAAGGCATGCCGCCAGCGTTCAATCTGAGCCAGGATCAAACTCTTCAGTTCAATCTCTGTTTAAAACTCACTCTTAACGGAATTGAAGTGAACTTCACTACAAGTGAATTTCATTTCGTATTTCCGTGAGCGTTTGTGGATCCGAAGATCCTTGGCATTCGCCTTCAAACACCCACGCTTATCGGCTGTTAATTTTTAAAGAGCATCCGCTTGATTTGCGTTACTTGCAATTCGTAAGCAGCGAAGAGATGAGATTGTGTCATTTCTTCAAAACCCTGTCAAGGGCTTGGTTATTTAGCGTTTGCGATTTGCATTTGCTTCGTAACCGCCTTCTTGCGGGCCGCTGCGTTCAGCGAAGACGTAGACTGTAGCACGGGTTTTCTCTCACGCGCAAGTGCTTTGTCAAAAAAACTTCATGCGCCCGCCACGCCGCCGTCTTTGCGCCCCCGTCAGCCCCAGCGTGTATCGAGATCTTCTTCTCGCTGTGGAGAGAATACGCGGCCATGGGGCGCAGTTGTCACCCCATCAATACCAGCAACCTCTTCCCTTCGTTCCATACATGCCTCATCGTCTGTTCGTCGAGCTTGCCCTCTCTGAAGGACTCACCTGCTCACTCCCCGAGGGGCCGACCCGCCATACCCAGGTGTTGCGCATGCAGCCGGGCGATGCGCTCACGCTGTTCAATGGACAAGGTGGGGAGTGGTCCGCGACAGTCGATGCGATGTCTCGCTCGGAAACTGTGGTGTGCATTGGCTCCTACGTGGAATGCTCTCGAGAGCTGCCTGTTCGTGTCACGCTGGCCGTCGGCATGCCAGCCAACGAGCGGATGGATTGGCTGGTCGAGAAGGCCGCAGAGCTGGGTGCTTTCGCCATTCAACCGCTGGAGTGCCAACGCTCGGTGTTGCGCTTGAGTGGCGCCCGCGCCGACAAACGCGTCACGCACTGGCAAGCGGTCGCCATATCGGCCTGCGAACAAAGCGGGCGCACCGCCGTCCCTATCGTTCATCCGATTCGGACCGCCGCGGATTGGCTTGTTGCAAGCGCGCAGCCAGGAACTCACCTGGATATCAAGCGCTATGTGTTGAGTCTGCGAGAGGCTACCGACTTCGCCAGCACACTCGGCCGCGCGGCGGACCTGCGAGACGCGATGTTCTTCAGTGGACCGGAAGGCGGGTTGACGGAGGGGGAGGAAGCCGCAGCCCTGGCTGCCGGATTCGCACCGGTCAGCCTGGGGCCTCGCGTGCTGCGCGCCGACACCGCACCACTGGCGGCACTGGCGATACTGGGCGCGCGCTGACGAGTGCTCAGCCTTGCTCGGGCTCGGGAGCCTCGGCGGCGTCAGAGCGCATCGACCCGCTCACCAGGTCAAAGCGGAAAAAGCGACATTCGATCGGCCCGTTCCACATCGGGATGCGGCGCGACTCTTTCAGGCGCATGGCGGTGGGCAGCTTCAGATCGGGGCTGAGCACCCATGCCGTCCAGCCCGCGTAATGCCGCTTCCAGTGCGCTGACAGGCGCTGGAAGAAATCTTGCGGCGCCTCGTCTCGCGAACTCTGCGTGCCCTTTGGGCCGATGCGCTCGCCATATGGCGGGTTGAGCATCAGCGTACCGTGCTCGCACGGCGGCATGCGCTGCAAGGCGTCGGCCGTCTTCAGATCGATGGCGCGCAGGACGCCCGCGCGCTCAGCATTGCGGGTGGCAAAGTCGGTGAGCCGGAAGGCCACGTCACCGGCGTAGATCGGCACCTCGGCCGCCCGTACTCGGGCACGGGCGGCGTCCTTCAGTGCATACCAAGTGGAGCGCTCGTCGCGGAACGGCAGCCAGCGCTCGAACGCAAAGCGGCGCTGCAGGCCGGGCGCGATATCGCACGCCACCTGCGCCGCCTCGATGGCAATGGTGCCGGCACCGCAGCAGGGGTCGAGCAAGGCCCCGTCTTCGGGGCGCCCGTGCCAGCCCGCCGCCGCCAGCATGGCCGCCGCGAGCGTCTCCTTGAGCGGTGCCTCGCCCTTGTCTTCACGCCAGCCCCGCTTGAACAAGGCCTCGCCTGACGTGTCGGCGTACAGCGTGGCGTATTCGGGCGCCAGGTGCAGCACCAGCGGCAGATCGGGGCGGTGCGTGTCGACGCTCGGGCGTTCGCCGAAATCGTCGCGCATGGCGTCGCAGACCGCATCCTTGACCCGCAAGGCCGCGAAGTTGAGACTTTTGAGCGGCGAGCGCTGCGAGGTCACGTCGACGCGCAGGGTTTCGCGGGGCGTGACCCAGTCGGACCAGCGCGCCTGCCGCGCCAGGTCGTACAGATCGTGTTCGTCGCGGTAGGGGCCGTAGGCCATTTCCCACAGCACGCGCTGAGCCAGGCGGCTTTCGAGGTTGAGCTGCATCGTCAGGTCGAGCGCGGCATCGAAGGACACCTCGACCGCCACGCCGCCACGCTGCCCATGGACGCGCGCCTGGTCCGCCCCCACGCCCCGCTCGATGATGCGCTGCACCTCGTCGGCCAGCCACGCCTCGACGCCGGCCGCACAGGGCAAAAACAGGATCTGGTTGCTCATCGCAAAGGCCTTTTATGCAGACTCAACAAGTAAAGGGCGCGCACCCGGATGCGCCGATCAGGGTCGAACATGGCTCCGCGACGTTCAAAGCGTGCGGCGCAGATTGGCCGGCGCGATCCGTAGCGCCTCTCGGTATTTGGCCACCGTGCGACGTGCCACCTGAATGCCCTGCTCTTCGAGCATCTGGCTCAGTTGGCTGTCGGACAGCGGCTTCTTGGCGTCTTCAGCCGCCACGAGTTGCTTGATCAGGGCGCGCACCGCCGTGCTCGACGCATTGCCGCCCGCCTCGGTGTTGAGCGACGAGCCGAAGAAATACTTCAGCTCGAAGGTGCCGAACGGCGTGTTCATGTACTTGGCCGTGGTCACGCGCGAGATGGTGGACTCGTGCAGGCCCAGCTCGTCGGCGATCTCGCGCAGCACCAGCGGCTTCATCGCGATCTCGCCGTGGCTGAAGAAATTCTTCTGCCGCTCGACGATGGCCTGCGACACACGCAGGATGGTCTCGAAGCGCTGCTGGATGTTCTTGACGAACCAGCGCGCCTCCTGCAGCCGCGACGCCAACGCCTGCCCGCCCTCGTCGCCACCACCCCGCGTCGCGCCGCGATGCTGCTTGAGCGCCTGGGCGTAGAGGTCGTTGATGCGCAGCTTGGGCATGACGTCCGGATTCAGCACCACGCGCCAGCCGCGGCCGGACTTCTGCACGATCACGTCGGGCACGATGATGTTGGCCTCGGCGCGCGCGAACTGCCGCCCCGGCTTGGGCTCGAGTGCCACGATGAGCGCTTGCGCCTCCTTGAGCAGCTCCTCGTCGGCGCCGGTGGCGGCCATGAGCTTCTTGAAGTCGCGCCGGGCAAGCAATTCGAGGTGATCCTTGCAGATCAGGATGGCGATCATCTGCGCCTCGGAGCGCGGCAGCGTCCGCAACTGCAGGATCAGGCAGTCGGACAGATTGGCCGCCCCCACCCCGGTCGGCTCCAGGCTTTGCAACAGGCGCAGGCCGCAGCGCAGTTGCGACAGCACGTCGTCGAAGGCATCGGGGTCGGATTCGGCGAGGCCGGGCGCCAGGCGCTGGGCGATCTCGTCCAGCGGGTCGCTCAGGTAGCCGTCGTCGTCGAGCGAGTCGATCAGCATGTCCACGGCCATGGCGTCGGCGGGAGACAAGCGCATGCCGCGCAATTGCTCGCGCAAGAAGTCTGGCAGCGATTGCGAGATCTCGGTGCGCTCCAGCGGATCGGAGTCGTCATCGACCTCGCCAGCCGCGCGCGACGAGGGCAATTCGCTGATGCCGTCGAAGTCGTCGCGCTCGGTGCCGTTTTCCCAGTCGTCGCGCTCGGTGGCGCCGAACTCGACGCTGTCCACCGTGGCGGCCGCGTCGGCCTCGCCCGCCGTCTCCGCGCCGGATTCACGCGTCTCGGTTTCGGCGACCCGCTCGTTGGCGGCGCGCTCGACACCGGTCGGCTCGAGGGGCACGAATTCTTCGTCGGTCTCCAGGAAAGGATTCTGTTCGAGCATCTGCTCGACTTCCTGGTGCAGCTCCAGCGTGGACAACTGCAGCAGCCGGATGGACTGCTGCAACTGCGGCGTCAACGCCAGATGTTGCGACAGGCGAAACTGGAGCGAAGGCTTCATCGACCGCTACCGCCCTCGCTCACATGCGGAAGTGTTCGCCCAGGTAAACCTTGCGGACCTGCGGGTTGGCGACGATCTCTTGCGGGGTTCCCTCGGCCAGCACCGAGCCCTCGCTGATGATGTAGGCGCGATCGCAAATGCCCAGCGTCTCGCGCACGTTGTGGTCGGTGATCAGCACGCCGATGCCGCGCTTCTTGAGAAAGCCGATGATGCGCTGGATCTCGATCACCGCGATCGGGTCGACGCCCGCGAAGGGCTCGTCGAGCAGGATGAAGCGCGGTTGCGTGGCCAGCGCCCGGGCGATCTCGACGCGGCGGCGCTCGCCGCCCGACAAGGCCAGCGCCGGGCTGGTGCGCAGCTTCTCGATGCTGAGTTCGCCCAGCAAGGTGGTGAGGCGGCGCTCGATGACGTCGCGCTTGAGCGCCTTGCCGTCGCGATCGCGTTGCAGCTCAAGCACGGCGCGGATGTTTTCTTCGACGGTCAGCTTGCGGAAGATCGATGCTTCTTGCGGCAGGTAACTCAGGCCGAGGCGCGAGCGCTCGTGGATCGGCAGACGCTCGACCGCGCGCTCGTCGATCTGGATACGCCCCGCATCGGCCCGCACCAGGCCCACGATCATGTAGAAGCTGGTGGTCTTGCCCGCGCCATTGGGGCCGAGCAGGCCGACCACCTCACCGGCCGACACCGCCACATGGACGTCCTTGACCACCGTGCGGGCGCCGTAGCGCTTTTGCAAGCCACTGGCTTGCAGGCGACTCGGCGCGGCGGACGGCTCCGCGTTCAACGCGCGCCTCCAGCCGGCGTGCGCGGCGACAACATGCCGCGCACCCGCCCACCCGGAGCCGCCGAACTGGGGCCGCCGACAACCTGGAAGACGTCTGCGGCGTTGTTGTAGACGATGGTCTGGCCGGCCACCTCGTCGGACACGGCCGCGCCTCGCAGTCGGCGCATCTCGGCCTTGCCGATGAAGCGCACGGTATCGGCCTGGCCGTCGTATTCGATGCGCTCGGACTCGCCCTCGATGAACTCGTCCATGCCCTCGCGCTTCTGGCGGAAGTACGAGCGCCCGCCATTGCCCCCGGTGGCGACCGCGAATTGCGTGCCGTCAGCGTTCTGGCGCACCTCGACGCGCGCGGCGCGCAGGATCATCGTGCCCTTGGTGAGATCGACATTGCCGGTCAGCACATTCACCTGCTGCGCATCGTCGGAGCGCGCGCTGTCGGCGACGAAATTGAGCGGCTTGAACTGATCGGCCTTTTCGGCATGCGCCGGCAACCCGGTCAGACCAGAAAGGGCCGCCACGCACCAGATGGCGCGGCGCATCAGGCGCGGCGCGCCCGGACAAACCAGAGGATGCAGCATAGGCAAAATTGATCGGCACGAAATTTGCTGTCGATTCTAGCCTTGCTGCACTGCACCGCGCAGAAAACCCGGGAGCGCCGCCGAACTCAGCGCCCGGCGCGCGCCGCGGCGATCAAGGCGTTGGCGGCCTCGAACGTCTTGGGTTCGGACTGGGTCATCGATACCGAGGTCAGGTATTGCCCATTCACGCCCAGCGTCGGCACGCCGTCGATCTTGTACTGCTCGGCCAGGCGGTTGGCCTGCGCCACCTTGCTTTGCATGCCGAACGAGTTGTAGACCGACTTGAACTTGGCGGCATCCACGCCGTTGCGGGCGGCCCACTCGGCGGCCACATCGGCCTGATCGAGTTGCAGATGCTGTTTGTGGACGGCATCGAACACCTTGGCCTGCAAGGCGTTGACCTGACCCAGCGCCTCGAGCGTGAGGTACAGCTTTTGCAGCGGCACCCAGGTCGGTCGGAAGGCGATGGGCACGCGGCGGAAGACCACGTCGCTCGGCAGCTTGGCCACCCAGGCCTCGAGCGCCGGGTCGAACTCGGCGCAATGCGGGCAGGCGTACGAGAAGAACTCGATCACCTCGATCTTGCCGGCCGGCACCGACACCGGCGCACGCTGCGCGAGTTTCACGTACTGTCCGGCGGCCGGCAGCCCGCCTTGCGCGAACACCGACGGCGAGGCCAGCAAGGCAGCCATGCCCAGGCCTGCAGACCAGGCGGCAAATTGACGACGCTTCATGAGATTCCTTTCGCGACCACGGCGATCGCGCCGCGGCGGGGTGAGTTGAGAGTCAGACGAGCCAGATCCCGTTGACCGCCCTCGCATGGAGTCGGTCAACGGCCCGAAGTTCAGCGCTGCACGCGCACCAAGGCGGCCTCGACACCGCCGCCGGCCAGCTTGGCCTTGGCATCGTCGGCCTGCGTGCGCTGCTCGAACGGCCCGAGTCGCACGCGGTACACCGTGCGGCCAGCCTGTTCGCGCTCGCTGACGCGTGCCTCCAAGCCCATCATCGCCAGTTTGGCGCGCTGCTGCTCTGCTTCTTCTGCATGACTAAACGCGCCAGCCTGCACAAAGTAGACAAATGGGTCGACGCCCGAGGCAGCCGGCGATGCGGCGGCAGCCGTTGCCGACGATTTGTCAGCCAGGATGGCCGCCGGATCGCGGGCCGACGAGGCCGCAGCCGGCGCGCTGGCCGCGTCGCCATCGACCACCTCGCCCGAGGCCGACTGCGCCACCGGGTGCGGCTTGGCGGGGTTCTTGCCGTAGAGCGGGCTGTTCGGGTCCCAGTTCTTGTTCTTCTCGGCCTCGGCGGCGTCCTGCTGCGCGTTGCGCTGCGGCACCTTGTCGACAAAGGGCACGGGCACCTTGGCCACGTACATGGCCACGCCCAAGGCAATCGCCAGGCCGAGCAGCAGGCCGACGATCAAACCGATGACGAAGCCACCGCGTTGATGTTTCATGGGGTCTCCAGATCTGCGAGAAAAGGACTAGACAGGACGAGGCCGACGGCTCACATCTTGTCGGGGTGGCTCACGCCCAGCAGCGTCAACGCGTTGCGCAGCACCTGCACGGTGGCCAGCAACAAGGCCATGCGGGCGCGGGCCAGCTCGGCGTCGTCCACCAGGAAGCGCTCGGCCGCGTAGTAGCTGTGGAACGAGCCGGCCAGATCGCGCAGGTAGAAGGCCACGTCGTGCGGCGCGAAGCCTTGCGCCGCCGCCGTCAACATGGCCGGGTATTCGGCCAGCTTGGCCATCAGCGCGAATTCGGACGGCGCCGTGAGCCGCTGCACGTGGGCGTGCGACAGCGAGGCCTCGATGGCCTGCAGGCCGAGCGTCTCGATGTCGATGCCGACCTGCTCGGCGTACTGGCGCAGCACCGAGCAGATGCGGGCGTGGGCGTATTGAACGTAGAACACCGGGTTCTCGTCGTTCTGCTGCAGGGCCAGGTCCACGTCGAAGACGAATTCGGTGTCGGCCTTGCGACTGATCAGGAAGAAGCGGACGGCGTCCTTGCTGGTCCACTCGATGAGGTCGCGCAGTGTGACGTAGCTGCCGGCACGCTTGGAGATCTTCACCTCCTCGCCACCCTTCATCACGGTGACCATCTTGTGCAGCACGTAGTCGGGGTAGCCCTCGGGGATGCCGACACCAGCCGCCTGCAGGCCGGCGCGCACGCGGGCAATGGTGCCGTGGTGGTCCGAGCCCTGGATATTGATGACCTTGGTGAAGCCGCGCTCCCACTTGTTGATGTGATACGCCACGTCGGGCACGAAGTAGGTGTAGCCGCCCTCGCTCTTGCGCATCACGCGGTCTTTGTCGTCGCCGTAGTCGGTGGTGCGCAGCCACAAGGCGCCGTCTTGCTCGAAGGTCTTGCCGGCGTCGATGAGCTTTTGCACCGTCTGCTCGACGCGGCCGTCCGAGTACAGGCTCGACTCCAGGTAGTAATGGTCGAAGCGCACCTCGAAGGCCTTGAGGTCGAGATCCTGCTCGTGGCGCAGGTAGGCCACGGCGAACTGGCGGATGTTGTCCAGGTCGTCGGGGTCGCCCGAGGCGGTGAACTCGCGGTCGTCGGCGTGCACGGTCTTCTGCTGCAGATAGTCGTGCGCGATGTCGGCGATGTAGTCGCCGTTGTAGGCCGACTCGGGCCAGTGCTCGTCACCGGGCTTGTGGCCCTTGATGCGCGCGTGGGTCGACCACGCCAAGGTGCTGATCTGCACGCCGGCGTCGTTGTAATAGAACTCGCGGTGCACCTGGCAGCCTTGCGTCTCGAACAGGTTGCACAGCGCGTCGCCCAGCGCGGCCTGGCGGCCGTGGCCGACGTGCAGCGGGCCGGTGGGGTTGGCCGAGACGAACTCGACCAGCACGCGCTGGCCGTTGTCTGGCTGCCGACCGAAGCCGGCGCCGGCGGCCAGCACCTCGGGCACGATGGCCTGCTTGGCCTCGGGCTTGAGGCGCAGGTTGATGAAGCCGGGGCCGGCGAGTTCGAGCGCGGCGACCCATTTTTCAAACGCGGGCTGGCGCTGCAGGGCGTCGATCAGCGCCTGCCCCAGCTCGCGGGGGTTCTTCTTGAGGGGTTTGGCCAGCTGCATGGCGGCGGTGATGGCGAAATCGCCATGCGCGGCCTGCTTGGGCAGCTCGAAAGTCGGGGCCAGGGTGGACTCGGGCGCCAGTTCGCGCAGGGCCAGGCCCAGCGCCACCAGCAGATCGTGTTTCGCTTGAATCATGGCGGCGATTCTACGAGGCGGTGCTGACCGGCCGCCCCGCCTCGGCAGCGCCCCGCTGCCCCGCGATCAACCCTGTCAGCGTGACAAATTACACCCCCCAAGCCCCGGTTTTTCGTCGAACATGCGAAGCGCTGACGTGAAAGGATGAGGCTCTAGCCACTCGAGTTTTCATGAACGCCGTCGACATCGAGCTCCAACACGAGCTGATCGGTAAATATGCAGCACGACGCAAGCTGGGCGAAGGCGCCAGCAGCGAGGTGTTTTTGTGCCGCGACGAGTTCCACGATCGCGACGTGGCCATCAAGCGGGTACGCGCCAGCGCCATGGTCGATGCGGTGGACGGCCCCGTCTACGCCCGCTTCTTCGCCGCCGAGGCCGCCCTGGTGGGCCGCCTGCAGCACCCCAACGTGGTGCAGATCTTCGACGCGGTCGCCGATCCCGTCGCCCCTTATGTGGTGATGGAGTACGTGCCCGGCACCACGCTGCGCCCGTTCTGCCGCCCCGACTCGCTGCTGCCGCTGGAGCTGATCGTCGAAATCGGCTTCAAGTGCGCGATGGCGCTGGGCTATGTGTTCCGCCAGGGCCTGATCCACCGCGACGTCAAGCCCGCCAACATCCTGGCCGTGACGCACGACGGCACGCCCACCGGCGACATCACCGACGTGAAGGTCAGCGACTTCGGCAGCGTGCTCAACCTGAGCTCCGACGTGACGCAGATCGACCACGTCGGCTCGCTGGCCTACATGTCGCCCGAGCAACTCGACGGCCACGCGCTCGACTGCCGCGCCGACATCTATTCGCTCGGCGCCGTGCTCTATCACCTGATCGCCGGGCGCCCGCCGTTCGATGCCCCCTCGCAAGCCGTCTTGATGAATCACATCTACAACCAGCAGCCCGCCTCGCTGACGGGCATGCGCGCCGGCGTGGACGCCGCAGTGGACGCCGTGATCCAGCGCGCGCTGGCCAAGGAGCCGAAAGACCGCTTCCCGAACTGGGACGAGTTCGCCCAGGCGCTGTCCGGCCTGATCGCCGACCACAAGGTGCCGCGCGGGCAGATCCAGGGCGTGCTCGACTCCGAGCGCTTCAACCTGCTGCGCAGCCTCGACTTCTTCGCCGGCTTCGGCGATGTCGAGCTGTGGGAGGTGGTGCACCGCGCCAAGTGGCAGCGTTTCTCGTTCGGGCACCCGCTGTTCAAGCGCGGCGAGGAGGGGCGCACCTTCTACATCATTGCGCAAGGCGGCGTCGAGGTGTTTCGATCCGGCAAGCGCGTGGCCGTGCTGGGCGCGGGCACGTCGGTGGGCGAAATGGCCTACCTGGCGCCCAGCCCCGAACTGCGCCGCCACAGCACCGACGTGATCGTCACCGAGTCGGTGACCACCATCTCGTTCACGCCCGAGAGCCTGGAACAGGTCAGCCCGGCTTGCCGGCACTTGTTCGACGATGCCTTCATCCGCGTGCTGGTGCGCCGCCTGCACGCCGCGCACGAAGCCCTGGCTCACCCTCGCCGCATCATGTGACGCCGCCTCGGCGTCATCCGAACCGCGCCCCGGCACGTTGAAGCGCGCAGGCGGGCCTCATGCCGATATAGTCGGCAGCGGCCCGCCTTCCCAACCAACCCACTGGAGTGCTGACATGCGCGCAAAAACCGCTTCCCTGATCGCCTCGCTGACCCTGGCCCTGCTGGGCACCGTGGCGCACGCCGCCGATGCCGCCTCGTGCGACATGCAAGCCGCTGACAAAAAACTGGCCGGCGCCGCCAAGGCCAGCTTCGTCAAGAAGTGCGAAAAGGACGCCGCCAAGGCCGGCGCCGCCGAAGCCTGCGCCACCAAGGCCGTGGACAAGAACGGCAAGGCCCTGGCCGGCGCCGCCAAGAGCAGCTTCATGAAGAAGTGCGAAAAGGACGCTGCCGCAGGCAAGTAAACCGGCCGCGCTCAACGCAACGGGCCCCGCGGGGCCCGTTTTTCATGGCCGCGCCAATGCTCACCCGACCGTGAACACGCCGCGCGCCAGCAGGGTGGCCGCCAGCGGCACCAGCATCAGCAAGTGGGCCTGGACCATGATCCAGCGCCGCACCCCGCGCACCTCGGCTTCGACCGGCAGACTGCCGTCGCGCTCCAGCGCGCGCAGCCAGCGGCGAAACGCCAGCGTCGGCCGCACGGACATCAGGGCGATCACCACGAACAGCGTCAGCTTCAAATGCAGCAGCGGCTGGTGCCAGTACCAGGCCGTGCCCTTGGCCCCCAGCACGGTGCGCAGCACGCCGGTGGCGAGCACGGCCAGCGCGGCAAACAGATAGATCAGATCGACGCGATTCAGGCGCCGCACGACCGCCGCGTTGAGCCATTCGGCGCGACACAAGGCCGCCTCGCTGGTAAGAAACACCACCAACCCCAGGATGGCCGCGAAATGCGCGTACGCCAGCACGGCCTCAAGCATGGGAAGGCTCCGTCTCGGCCGCCGCCATCGACGCCCCGCCCGCCGCCACCTGCCAATAAGCCGGGTCGCCATAGGTCTGCTTGAGGTAGTCGATCCAGAGGCGCAGCCGCAGCGGCAGGTGCTTGCGCTGGGCGAAGACCGCGTAGATGCCGTTGGGCGGCGCGGCAAAGTCGTCGAGCACGCTCACCAGCTCGCCCGACGCCACCTCGCCCTCGACCTCCCAGGTCGAGCGCCACGCCACCCCCAGCCCGAGCCGGCACCAGTCGTGCAACACCTGGCCGTCGGAGCAGTCGAGCCGCGAGCCCGGCCGCACGTGCGCCACCTCGTTGTTGACGGTGAAGGCCCAGCCACGCGTCTGGCTGGCTTCGGAGCTGAGCATCAGGCAGTCGTGCTGCATCAGGTCATCGGGGTGCCTGGGCGTACCGCGCCGCTTCAAGTAAGACGGCGCCGCCACGCACAACCGACGGTTGTCGGCCAGACGCACGCTGACCAGGGACGAGTCGGACAAGTCGCCCACCCGCACCGCGCAGTCGTAACCCTCGTTGACCAGATCGACCACGCGATCGGACAGGTTCAAGGACAGCGACACGTCCGGGTGCGCCGCCAGAAAGCGCGGCACCAGGGGCGCCACGTGACGCCGCCCGAAGCCCGCCGGGGCCGTCACCCGCAGGTAGCCACTGGCCTTCACCCCGCCGGCGCTCACGCTGGCCTCGGCGTTGGCCAGGTCGGCCAGCAGGCGCTGCGCGTCTTCGAGAAACGCGCTGCCCTCGAAGGTGAGGGTGATGCGCCGCGTGGTACGCACCATCAGCTTGACGCCCAGGCGGTTTTCGAGCGCGTCGATGCGCCGCCCGATCACCGCCGGCGCCACGCCCTCGGCCTGCGCCGCCGCGGTCAGGCTGCCCTTGGTGGACACCGCCACGAACGACTCGATCTGCTTGAGACGATCCATTCCGACCCCCTTGCACCACAAAATTCACGAATTCAAGCGAATGCGGGGCAGATTAGAACTGCGCAAGTAAAAAATCAAGCACCACACGCCATGTGAATGAATCCGGCGAATCGCACTACAGTGTTGTCTTCACGCGCGCGTGCGCCTGCATCTGGCGTCTTTCGTCTGGCAACGGCGGCCTTTTCTCCGGCTGAGCCCGGTTGCCCCATCCGACCCACCGATCAGTCCGCGCCCGATTCGATTCCGCACTTCTTATCCACCTTCCTCAACGAGGTTCCCATGACCGCACGCACCCCAGTCCACAGCCTGCAAGTGGCCACCGAGCTGTACCGTTTTGTCGAAGACAAGGTGCTGCCCGGCACCGGCATCGACAGCGCCACGTTCTGGGCCGGCTTCGACAAGATCGTCGCCGACCTGGCCCCCAAAAATGCCGCCCTGCTGGCCGAGCGCGATCGCATCCAGACCGCCATGGATGCCTGGCACGCCGCCCACCCCGGCCCCATCACCGACATGGCCGCCTACAAGGCGCAGCTCGAGCAAATCGGCTACCTCGTGCCCGTGCCCGCTGACGTCAAGGCCACCACCGCCAATGTGGATGCCGAACTGGCGCTGCAAGCCGGCCCGCAGCTGGTGGTGCCCATCCTGAACGCCCGCTACGCCCTCAACGCCGCCAACGCCCGCTGGGGCAGCCTGTACGACGCGCTCTACGGCACGGACGCCATCCCCGAGACCGACGGCGCCGACAAGGGCAAGGGCTACAACCCGGTGCGCGGCGCCAAGGTGATCGCCTGGGCGCGCCGCTTCCTCGATCAAGCCGCGCCGCTGGAAGGCGCCTCGCACAAAGAGGCTGCCGGCTACAGCGTCGCCGGCGGCCAGCTCGTCGTGGCGCTCAACGGCGGCAAGACCACCGGCCTGCAAAACCCCGCTCAACTGGTGGGCTACCAAGGCGATGCGGCCGCGCCCAAGAGCGTGCTGCTGGTCAACAACGGCATGCACATCGACATCCAGATCGACCGCAGCACCAACATCGGCAAGACCGACGCGGCGGGCGTGGCCGATCTGGTGCTCGAATCGGCGGTGTCCACCATCCTCGACCTCGAAGACTCGGTGGCCGCCGTGGACGCCGAAGACAAGGTGCTGGGCTACAGCAACTGGCTGGGCATCCAGCTCGGCACGCTCACCGAAGAAGTCGCCAAGGGCGGCAAGACCTTCACCCGCAAGCTCAACGCCGACCGCGTCTACACCGCCCCGAACGGCGGCGAAATCAAGCTGCACGGCCGCTCGCTCATGTTCGTGCGCAACGTCGGCCACCTGATGACCAACCCCGCCATCCTGTGGGGCGTGGACTCTGAAGGTAAGGGCAAAGAGATCCCCGAAGGCATCATGGACGCGATGATCACCACGACCATCGCCCTGCACGACCTGCAAGGCCACGGCAAGATCAACGGTCAGGCCATCCGCAACTCGCGCTCCGGCTCGGTCTACATCGTCAAGCCCAAGATGCACGGCCCCGCCGAAGTGGCGTTTGCCGCCGAGCTGTTCGGCCGCGTCGAACAAGTCCTGGGGCTGCCTGACAGCACCGTCAAGCTGGGCATCATGGACGAAGAGCGCCGCACCTCGGCCAACCTCAAGGCCTGCATCGCTGCCGCTTCGAGCCGCGTGGCCTTCATCAACACCGGCTTCCTGGACCGCACCGGCGACGAGATGCACACCGCCATGCTGGCCGGCCCGATGATGCGCAAGGGCGACATCAAGAACAGCGCCTGGATCGCCGCCTACGAGCGCCGCAACGTGCTGATCGGCCTGCAATGCGGCCTGCGCGGCAAGGCGCAGATCGGCAAGGGCATGTGGGCCATGCCCGACCTCATGGCCGGCATGCTCGAACAGAAGATCGCCCACCCCAAGGCCGGCGCCAACACCGCCTGGACGCCTTCGCCCACCGCCGCCACGCTGCACGCCACGCACTACCACCAGGTGAACGTGGCCGCCATCCAGGCCGAGATCGAGAAAACCGGCGAATCGCCCGAGTCGCTGCTCGACAAGCTGCTCACCATCCCCGTGGTGGCCGAGGCCAACTGGTCGGATGCCGACAAGCAGCAGGAGCTCGACAACAACATCCAGGGCATCCTGGGTTACGTGGTGCGCTGGATCGACCAGGGCGTGGGCTGCTCGAAGGTGCCTGACATCCACAACGTGGGCCTGATGGAAGACCGCGCCACGCTGCGCATTTCCAGCCAGCACGTGGCCAACTGGCTGCACCATGGCGTGGTGGGCGAAGCGCAAGTGCGCGCCACCTTCACCCGCATGGCCGCGGTGGTGGATCAGCAAAACGCTGGCGACCCGCTGTACCAATCGCTGGTGGCCAACCCCAACGGCGCCGCGTTCCAGGCCGCGCTGGATCTGGTCTTCAAGGGCAAGGAGCAACCTTCGGGCTACACCGAGCCGCTGCTGCACGCCTGGCGCTTGAAGAAGAAAGCACAGGGCTGATCCGGTTCGGCGGCTTTCAAGATCCGATGAAAACGGCGTCCTGAGGGGCGCCGTTTTTCATGGCGCGCCCGGCCTGCCCCCCGGTTCTGGCCCGGCCCGGTTTTTTCTCTCGGTTACAGTTTGCTCCCAGCGCATCCGCCACATGCGGGTGCCGCTCAACCAAGGGAGCCTCCATGAAACCATCCATTCGACTGCTCGCCGTCGCGGCAGCCATGGCGTCGCCGCTGCTGCTCAACAGCTGCGCCACCGAATCCTCGCAAGCACTGGCCGTGCAAAAAACCCAGGCCGCCACGCGCGTCTACGCAGGCGCGCGCGCGCCGATCGCCGTGGGCAAGTTCGACAACCGATCGAGCTATTTGCGCGGCGTGTTCTCCGACGGCGTAGACCGCCTCGGCAGCCAGGCCAAAACCATCCTCATCGGCCACCTGCAGCAAACCAACCGCTTCAACGTGCTCGATCGCGACAACATGGCCGAGATCAAGCAAGAGGCCAGCATCCAGGGCGCCGCGCACAAGCTCAAGGGCGCTGATTTCGTGGTGACCGGCGACGTCACCGAATTCGGCCGCAAGGAGGTCGGCGACCACCAGCTGTTCGGCATCCTTGGCCGCGGCAAAACCCAGGTGGCCTATGCCAAGGTCACCCTCAACGTGGTCAACATCCGCACCTCCGAGGTGGTTTATTCGGTGCAGGGCGCCGGTGAATACCAGCTCTCCAACCGCGAAATCATCGGCTTCGGCGGCACCGCCAGCTACGACTCCACGCTCAACGGCAAAGTGCTCGATCTGGCCATTCGCGAGGCGGTGGATCGTCTGGGCGAAGGCATCGACGCAGGCGCCTTCAAGCCTGTTGCGCAATAACCCCGCCGGGCAAGGACACCCACCATGCATGAGCCCATCGCGCGGGGGCTGGCAGCGCTCTGCCTGCTCGCCACCCTGGCCGGTTGCGCCGGCCCCAAGCCGCTGTATAGCTGGAACGGCTATCAGCCCCAGGTCTATGCCTACCTGAAGAACGACGGCAAACAATCGCCCGAAGACCAGATCATCGAGCTCGAAAAAGGTGTTCAGCTGGCCGCCGCCAAAGGCGCACAGGTGCCTCCGGGCTACCACGCGCATCTCGGCTTGCTCTATTTGAACGCGGGCCGAACCGATCAGGCCTTGGCCGCCTGGAATCAAGAGAAGGCGTTGTTTCCGGAGTCGACGAAGTACATCGACTTCTTGATTGCCAACATGAAGAAAAACCGGAGCTGACGATGCCCACCCGATTCAAACAACGCTGGCTGATGAGCGCGCTCGCGGCGACGGCCGTGCTGCTGGGCGGATGCGCTGCGCCCGCCAAGCACGATTACACCGCCTTCCGCGCGGCCAAGCCGGCATCCATCCTGGTGCTGCCGCCCGTCAACGAGAGCACCGACGTCAACGCCACGTTCAGCATGCTGGCGCAAACCACCCTGCCGCTGGCTGAAGGCGGCTACTACGTGATCCCCGTTACGCTGGCCTACGAGACGTTTCAGCAAAACGGACTGACGAACGCAGCCGATATCCACGAGGTGTCGGTGGCCAAGCTCAAAGAAATCTTCGGCGCCGACGCGGCCCTCTACATCAAGATCACCCGCTACGGCAGCACCTACACCGTGCTCAGCAGCGCAGCCGTCGTGAGTGCCGAAGCGCGTCTGGTTGATCTCTCGACCGGCACCCTGCTCTGGAGCGGCCACGCCAGCGCGTCCAGCGACGAGGGCAACAACAGCGGCGGCGGCTTGGCCGGCATGCTGGTCACCGCCCTCATCAAGCAGGTTGTCAACAGCGTGACCGACGCCTCGCACCCCGTCGCCGGCGTCACCAGCGCCCGGCTGCTGTCTGCGGGCACGCCGAACGGGTTGCTCTTCGGCCCCCGGTCGCCGCGCTACGGCAAAGACAGCGCCAACTGACCGCGCCCGATCGACGCCCGCAAAGAAAAACGCCCCGCAATGCGGGGCGTTTTTGCTTCAGGATCTCAAGCGAGATCAGAAGCGGTGACGGATGCCAACGCCAACCGAGTTGGTGCTTTCAAACTTGGCCGTCGTCGGATCGTTGTCCGAGAAACGGTCGTAAGCGTAAGCGGCGTACACATCAGTGCGCTTGGACAGAGCGTAGTCATAACCCAGCGACAGGGTCTTGCTCTTGTCCTTGTAGGTGTTGCCAGCGCCAGTTTCCTTGTACTGCTTTTCGCCGTACGAAGCCAGCACAGCACCCGCACCGACCGGAACCGAAGCACCCAGCTGCCAAATCTTGTCTTTGTATTCGTCGGTAGCCGGGGTGTTCTTCACTTGGCCATACTGAGCGAACAGCTTGGCGACGCCGAGGTCGTAGCTGCCGTCCAGTTGCCACGTGTTCTGGTGACCCGTGGCGTAGCCGGTCTTCACCTGCTGGTACACCGCTGCCACGGCCAGGGGGCCGGCGGCATAGCCACCGCTCAGGCCGACGCTGCCGCTGCCCGTTGCGGTTTCCTTGAAGCTGTACTGCAGCGCGCCATTGAAGCCACCCAGATCGCCGGGCGTGTAATAGGTCAGCGAATTCGCCCAAGCTTGATTGCTGGTGCCACTGGTGCCGACAGCCTTCACATCGCCATAGCTACCGAAGTACTGACGCACAGCCGGCGAGAAGTTGGCGGACGCACCGAAGGGGTTGAAGGCGGTGGTGGCGTTGTACAGCGGGGTTTCAGCTTGGCCAGCCAGCACGGTACCGAAATTGCCAGCCAGACCCAGCCAGCTGTTGCGGCTCCAGAATTGACCGGTGGTGGTCGTGCCGGTGTCGGCCTTCAGGTAGCTTTCCAGCTTGAACTTGGCCTTCAGACCGCCACCGAGGTCTTCGGTGCCGGCAAAGCCGAGATAGCTCGCCGTCATGCCGCCATCTTCGAGGCCGCGCAGACGCTGTGCAGCCGGTGCGCCCTTTTGTGCATCAGCAGAGTTGTGCAGCGAAACGATGGCTTCGTCGATGGTGCCGTAGACGGAAACGGACGATTGAGCTTGGGCGCCAGCGGCGGCCACCAGAGCCAGGGCAGCAACGGCCACGGCATTCAATTTGCGAATCATGTGAACTCCTAGCAAAAGAGAGTGTTGTCAATTCGAGGAGGAGACGGACTTGCTAATGACCTCCTCACCCGCGGCCCATTTTGCGAGGAATCGACCTGACATTCAGGGTTCACCCACGGTCAACCGCCCCTGAGAGTGTCAAAAAGCCGTCATTCCGTGGCGAGGGAACAACAAACACGGGCTGTCGCCGGCAAGCTGACACAGACCGCGCGCGCTCAAGCAGCCGATGGCCGCGCCTGCTGGAGCTGATCGCGCGTCTCGCGTGCCACGCGGCGGGCGGCGGCAGCGAAGTCGTCGCCCGCACTGGCGTAGAGCACGGCGCGCGACGAATTGACCAGGATCGGCCCGGTCGTCTGCTCGGCCGAGCCGCGCCAGCCTGCGCGCACCGTGGCCACCGCATCACCGCCTTGCGCCCCGACACCGGGGATCAGCAGCGGCAAAGTGGGCGCCAACTCACGCACCCGCTCGATCTCTTGCGGGAAGGTCGCCCCCACCACCAGGCCGAGCTGGCCGTTGGTGTTCCACGGCCCCTGCGCCAGCGCGGCGAGGTGCTCGTACAGGCGCGGCTGCCCGGCCACGTCGGCCAGGCGCTGGTTTTGCAGGTCGGAGCCGCCGGGGTTGGACGTGCGGCACAGCAGGAACACGCCCTTGTTGCCCCAGCGCAGGTAAGGCTCGATGGTGTCGAAGCCCATGAAGGGCGACAAGGTGACGGCATCGGCACCGTAGCGCTCGAAGGCCTCTTTGGCGTACTGCTCGGCGGTGGAGCCGATATCGCCGCGCTTGGCGTCGAGGATGACGGGCATCTGCGGGGCGACGCGCTTGATGTGCGCCATCAGCCGCTCGAGTTGGTCTTCGGCGCGGTGGGCGGCGAAGTAGGCGATCTGCGGCTTGAAGGCGCAGACCAGGTCCTTGGTGGCGTCGACGATGGCGGCGCAGAAGTCGTAGATGCGGCTGGCGTCGCCCTTCCAGGCGCCCGGGAACTTGGCCGGCTCGGGGTCGAGCCCCACGCACAGCATCGAATCATGCAGACGCTCGGCGTCACGCAGTTGCTGGATGAAGCTCATGCCAAGGCCCCGCTCAATGCTTGATGCGGGTGGCGAGCTCGGCCGCCTTGCCGATGTAGTTGCCCGGCGTGAGGGCGCGCAGGCGCTGCTTCTCGGCCTCGGGCAGCTCCAGCGTGTCGATGAAGGCGGCGATGGCGTCGGCCGTGATGGCCTTGCCGCGCGTCAGCTCTTTCAGGCGCTCGTAGGGGTTGGGCAGGCCGTAGCGGCGCATCACGGTCTGGATGGGCTCGGCCAGCACTTCCCAGGCGGCGTCGAGGTCGGCATCGAGCGCGGCGGTGTTGAGTTCGAGCTTGTCGAGGCCGCGGGTGAGGCTGTCGTAGGCCAGCACGGCGTAGCCGATGGCCACGCCCATGTTGCGCAGCACGGTGGAGTCGGTCAGGTCGCGCTGCCAGCGGCTGATGGGCAGCTTCTGGCTCAGGTGGGTGAGCACCGCGTTGGCCAGGCCGAGGTTGCCTTCGGCGTTTTCAAAGTCGATCGGGTTGACCTTGTGCGGCATCGTCGACGAGCCGATCTCGCCGGCCTTGGTGCGCTGCTTGAAGTAGCCCAGGCTGATGTAGCCCCAGACGTCGCGCGACCAGTCGATCAGGATGGTGTTGACGCGGGTGACGGCGTCAAACAGCTCGGCCATGTAGTCGTGCGGCTCGATCTGGATGGTGTACGGGTTGAAGGTCAGGCCCAGCTGGTTTTCGATGACGCCCTTGCTGAAGGCCTCCCAGTCTTGTTCGGGGTAGGCCGAGAGGTGGGCGTTGTAGTTGCCGACCGCGCCGTTCATCTTGGCCAGCAGCTTGACGGCGGCGATGCGCTCGCGCGCCGCGGTGAGACGCGCCACGACGTTGGCGATCTCCTTGCCCACGGTGGTGGGGCTGGCGGTCTGGCCATGCGTGCGGCTGAGCATCGGCTGGGTGGCGAACTGGTGCGCCATGCCGGTGAGCTTGGCGATGATGGCATCGAGCGCGGGCAGCAGCACCTGCGAACGCGCCGCCTTGAGCATCAGGCCGTGGCTGGTGTTGTTGATGTCTTCGCTGGTGCAGGCGAAGTGCACGAACTCGCTGGCTTTTTCGATCTCGGGGTTGCCGGCGAAGCGCGACTTGATCCAGTACTCGACCGCCTTGACGTCGTGGTTGGTGGTCTTTTCGATGTCCTTGATGGCCTGGGCATCGGCCTCGCTGAAGCGTGCCATCAGCCCGCGCAACAAGCCGCGCGAGGCCTCGGACAGCGGCGCGAACTCGGGCAGGCCGGCGTCGGACAGGGCGATGAACCACTCGATCTCGACTTGCACGCGGCGATGCATCAGGCCGAATTCGGACAGCAGCGGACGCAGGGCAGCGACCTTGCCGGCGTAGCGGCCATCGAGGGGAGACAAAGCGGTGAGTGCGGCAAGCGGCATGGTGAAGGCGGCGCGAAAAATAGAACCCGATATTGTAGGCAGCGGGGCTCCGGCGCGGTCGCAACTTTTTGGCACAACAGCCCCGCGCTCCAGGGGCCTGACGCGGTGGCCGGCGCGGCTCACCAGCCCAGGTCGAGCCCCAGCATTTCAGTGCCCACTTCGGCGGCGGCGCTGCCCTGGCGGGTCTGCACCGACGCGACCAGGTCTTCGGGAACGATGCGCGAGACCACGGTGATGGCCTGCAGGCGCATGCGGCGGGTGGCCATGGCGGCCCAGGGCCAGTACGCCCCGAGCGTGAGCGCGGTCAGCAGGTGGTTGCGCAACTGCAGCCGCAGATACGCCCCCCATTCGAGATCGCTGCGAAAGCGCATGTAGCGGTTGCCGGTCTTGGTCCAGACGAGGTTCTGCATGCCCACGACCACGTAGGCCCGCGCGATCACGGTGTCGAGCACCAGCACGGCCGCCACGAAGAGCAGCAGCCCGGCGTTGCCGATGGGGTCTTGCAGCAAGTCGTCGAGCGCGCTGCCCACGCTCAGCGCGGCGAGGGTTGCCACCCCGGCGACCACCAGGGGGCCGGTGAGCCACAGCAGCGCGGCGCGCAGCAGCAGGCCGTAGATCATTTCGGGCGTGGCCTTCCATTGCGTCTGCAGCGGCCCCAGGCGCAGATGGGAATGCTGGTAGTTCTTGAGCTGCCAATAGAAGAAGGGCAGCGCCACGCCGAAGGTCAGCCACAAGCCGGCCGCCGCCCAGGCCCAGAGGTTGTCGGCCGCGTCGTCCTGCACGCCCCAGGCCATGGCCGTGAGCGCCAGGCCCGAGATCAACAGCGGCGCCGTCAACGTCTGGTAGGCGCCCGCCAGATTGCCGCCGAAGCCGAGCGGCAACCCCCGCCAGCTGGTGTGCGCCAGGCGGAACCGCATGGCCGCCAGAAACAGCGCCGGCCACACGCCGGCGACGGCGAGCACCGCCAGCACGCCCGTCCACGCCGCCCACTGCCCGGCGCAGACGTAGACCAGCAGCAGCGCGCCGCTGATCAGGAAGCCGCGCAGCATGTTGCCGGGCTGGCCATGGAACGCCAGCGGATGCCCGGCCACTTCGGTGTGTCTATATAGATAGTGCAGCTTGGCCGCGCGGGCCCAGGGGTAGTAGAGGCCCAGCGTCAGCAGGGTCAACAACCAGCCTTTGGCCCACACGCGGGCGTAATCGCGCCCGGCGCCGCTGAAGGCGACGCTCCAGACCCGCGCCTGATCGGCGGGGCAGCGGGCCAGCCGCAGCTCGTCGAGCTCGCGGCCCATGGGGTCGATGTCTTGCGCCTGCGCGCCGTTGACGCGCAAGCCGTGCGAGGTTTCGGTCTCGATCTGATCGACGCCCAGCCACTCGCCGCCCAGCACGTCGCCACCCGCATCGGGCTCAAACGCGATGTCCACGGCCGCGCCGGGGGCAACCGGCCCCCCCCGCACCAGGGCATGCGGGATGGTGGTTTCGCCCACGGAGGGCGGCTGGGAGGAACGCGAGGAGCGCATGACGAAGCGATGGATCACCAAGCCGAGGCACGGCGTTTGCAAGATGGATGGCCTTTGCCATTATGAGTCGCCCCCCGCCCGCTCAGCCACCATCAGCGGCGACTCCTGGCCCGCGGCGCGCACGACCCCCTTCGATAGAATGAATCGGATCTCGCAAATATCAATACTATGAAACTCATCGGCTCATTGACCAGCCCATTCGTGCGCAAGGTACGCATCGTGATGGCGGAGAAGAAGCTCGACTACAAGTTCGAGCTGGAGGACGTCTGGTCGCCCACCACCACGATTCAGGCCGCCAACCCGCTGGGCAAGGTGCCTTGCCTGGTGATGGAAGGCGGCGAGGCGATCTTCGATTCGCGCGTGATCGTCGAATACCTCGACACCCTGTCGCCGGTCGGCAAGCTGATCCCGCTGTCGGGGCGCGAGCGCGTCGAGGTGCGGACGTGGGAGGCGCTGGCCGACGGCCTGCTCGACGCCGCCATCGCCGCCCGCATGGAACAGACCTGGGCCGGCCGCACCGAGGCGCAACGCAGCCCGGCGTTCGTCGAGCGCCAGATGGGCAAGGTGAGCGCCTCGCTGCGCGCCATGGGGCAAGGCCTGGGCGACCGCGCCTGGTGCGCCGGCACGCACTACACGCTGGCGGACATCGCCGTGGGTTGCGCGCTGGGCTACCTCGACTTCCGCTTCGCGCACATCGACTGGCGCGCCGAGCACCCCAACCTGACCAAGCTGGCCGAGAAGCTGGCGCAACGCCCCGGCTTCGTCGATACCAGGCCGCCCACGGCTTGAGCGCGCCCGGCGCCGCCCGCCAAGGGGCCAGCTAGGGCGCCGGGGCAAACGAATCGGCCCGCGCCATGGGCCAATACAGGCGATACAGCTCATACGGCCACGCCGCCTCGCCGCGCTCGGCCGCCAGCAGCACGCCGGGCTGCACCACCGGCAGCAGGTTGGCCAGCAGCTTGACCTGGTGGTCGGACATGCGCCGCACGATGTGCGAGGCCGTCAACTCGCAGGGGTGATGCAGGCCGGCGGCCTGCACCAGCTCCTTGAGCGCGTGCAGCGTGTTCTGATGAAAGCGGAAGACGCGCTCGGCCTTGTCGGGCACCACCAGCGCGCGCTGGCGCAGCGGGTCTTGCGTGGCGACGCCGGTGGGGCATTCGCCGGTGTGGCAGGTCTGCGCCTGCAGGCAGCCCAGCGCGAACATGAAGCCGCGCGCCGAATTGCACCAGTCGGCCCCGAGCGCCAGCATGCGGGCGATGTCGAATGCGCTCACCACCTTGCCGGCGCAGCCGATCTTGACGCGGTGCCGCAGGTTCAGCCCGACCAGGGTGTTGTGCACCATCTGCAGGCCGTCTTGCAGCGGCGAGCCCATGTGGTCGCAGAACTCGACCGGCGCGGCGCCGGTGCCGCCCTCGGCGCCGTCCACCACGATGAAATCGGGCGCGATGCCGGTGGCGAGCATGGCCTTGGCGATGGCGAACCATTCCCACGGGTGGCCGATGCACAGCTTGATGCCCACCGGCTTGTCGCCCGACAGCTCGCGCAACCGCTCGATGAACCGCAGCATCTCGGTGGGCGTGGCGAACGCGCTGTGGCCCGCCGGCGAAACGCAGTCGCGCCCCATCTCGACGCCGCGCGCCGCCGCGATCTCGGCCGTGACCTTGGGGGCCGGCAGCACGCCGCCGTGGCCCGGCTTGGCGCCCTGGCTCAACTTGAGCTCGATCATCTTGACCTGCGGGTCGCGCGCCTGCTCGGCAAAACGCGCTTCGCTGAAGCTGCCGTCCGCGTGGCGGCAACCGAAGTAGCCCGAGGCGATCTGCCAGATCAGGTCGCCGCCATGCTCGCGGTGGTAGCGGCTGATCGAGCCTTCGCCGGTGTCGTGCGCGAAGCCGCCGCGCCGCGCGCCCGCGTTGAGCGCCAGGATGGCGTTGGGCGACAGCGCGCCGAAGCTCATGCCCGAGATGTTGAAGACCGAGGCGCTGTAGGGCTGGGCGCGCTCCGCGCCGATGGTGACGCGAAAGTCGTGCGAGGTGACGCTGGTGGGCGCCAGCGAATGGTTGATCCACTCGTAGCCCTGCTTGAGCACGTCGAGCTGGGTGCCGAAGGGGCGCTTGTCGGGCTCGCCCTTGGCGCGCTGGTAGACCAGCGAACGCTGCTGGCGCGAGAACGGCTCGGCCTCGTTGTCGCTCTCGATGAAGTACTGGCGGATCTCGGGGCGGATGAACTCGAACAGAAAGCGCAGATGCCCGATGACCGGGTAGTTGCGCAAGATGGCGCGCCGGGTCTGCACCACGTCGTGCACCCCGGTCACGACCATGCCGGCAAAGACCAGGGTGGCCAGCGAGCCATGCCCGCTCGTCACCCAGGCCAGCGCGCTGAGCAGGCACCCCGCCGTGGTCAGCAGCAGCACCGAATAGCGGATCGGGAAATACGCGTTGAGCTTGATCAGCCAGACCGGCATGGTGGGGCTCCTCGTCGAGTGTTCAGGGGGCGATGATGTTGCCCGGGCGCGGGCCACGCCGCGGCACGCGCTCAGCAGCCGGCGTCACGCGAGGCGCCTTCCATCTCTTGCAACTGCTGCTTGAGCCGATCCATCGCCTCGCCCGAGCCGCCGGCGCGCTGCGAGTCGCGGATGCTGCGGATGCGGTTGGCGATGCTGCCGCACTTGAGCTTCTTGCTCACGGCGTCGGACTCGGCGCGGCGGCGCGCGGCGTCGTCGGCGGTCGCGGTGTTGCCGGGGTTGTTCGCGGCCGGCGCGGGGGCCGCCTGGCTGGGCGCCGCCGCCGCGTCGTCTCCCCGCAGCTTCGCCGCCGCGTTGGTCAGCGCCGCCGCCTGCAGCGCGCGCTCCTTGGCCGCCATGCAACTGGCCTCCACCGCCGCGCGCACGGCCCCGGCGGTGCCTCGCTGGCTATAGACCTCGTTGATCAGCGCGGTGTCTTGCGGCGCGTCGCGGAGTTGCTCGTCCTGCGTGCGCCCGGCTTCGCGTGACCACGAGATTTTTTGCGAGCGCACGCCGCGCGCCGTGCAGTCGGCATCGACCTTGGGCGAGCCCTCCGACAGCGTCGCCCCCGAATGCCCGATCACCTTGCCTGGCTGCTCGCCGGCGCAGGGGTGGTCTTGATAGACCGAGCCGCAGCGGTACATCTTCTGCGCCACGGCCGGCGGGGTGGCGCCCAGCAGCGCGAGCCCGCAAGACAGGGCAACCCAGGATGCCGCGCGGCGCCAGCCCCCGCTACGGTCGCTTGCCATGGAAATCATGTGCCATCCCTTTCATGAGTCGGATGCGTTCGATACGAACCTCCCCCACATGCTAGACCGCGCCGCGCCTGTCAAAGCGCGGTGAAACGGGGGCATCACCGGCCAGATCGTGTCGTGACCGCCCCGCGCCCGGCCGGGTCGCCAGACGAGTTTGGTAAACTTTTTTCAAACGATCGTTTGTCAATTGTCAACCCCGATGTTCGCCACCCGCCCCGCCCCACCCAGACATGCCACGGGCGACACCACCCGAGCCGCGTTGATCGACGCCGCCACCGAGGTGTTCATCGAAGAAGGCTTCAAGGCCGCGCGGGTGCAGGACATCGCGCAGCGCGCCGCCGTGCGCTTGTCGGCCATCAACTACCACTTCGGCAGCAAGGAAGGCCTGTACCTGGCCGTGCTGCAGCACCACGCCCAAGCCTCGCTCGCGCACGCGCCGCTGTTGCACGGCGACCCGCACGCGCCGCTGCGCGAGCGCTTCGACTTCTTCGTGCGCAGCCTGCTGACCCGCCTGATCGACCCCCGCACGCCCTCGCGCATCGCCCGGCTGGGCGTGCGCGAGCTGACCAGCCCCACCGCCGCGCTCGACGTGATGTTCGTGCAGTTCAGCCTGCCGCAGACCATGCTGGCGCTGCAGCTCATCCGCGAGATCCTCGGGCCGCGGGCGCCCGAAGCCGCGCTGCACCAGGGCGCGATCAGCGTGGTCGGGCAATGCCTGGCCTACCGCGTGGGCCAGCCGGTGATCGAACGCCTGCAGCCCGGTCTGTACGACCAGCCCGATGTGGTGGCCCGCCTGGGGCGCCAGATCGCTGATTTCTCGTGGGCCGGCCTGCAAGCCATGGCGCAAGCCCATGCCACCACGACCCCACCCCACGCCGTCCAGAAGAACCGCTAGGAGCCCCCTCATGCATCAACGCCCATTGCCGCGCGCCGCCGGCCTGTCTCTGAGCGTCTTGCTCGCCCTGAGCCTGCTCACGGCCTGCAGCCCGCGACGCGACGGCGTGTTCAGCGGCTACGTCGAAACCGAGCCGGTGCGCGTGGCCTCGCCTTTCGGCGGGCGGCTCGTCAAGTTGGCGGTGCGGCGCGGAGATCAGGTGGCCAGCGGCGCCGCGCTGTTCTCGCTCGAACAAGACAGCGAAGCCGCCAACGCGAGCGAGGCGCAAGCGCGCCTGCAGCAGGCCGAGGCGCAGGCCGCCGACCTGAGCAAGGGCGCGCGCCCCGACGAGCTCGCCGCCCGCCGCGCCGCGCTCGAACAGGCCCGCGCCGCGCTGGCGCAGTCCAGCAGCGACCTGAAGCGCCAGCGCGATCTGGCCGACGCGCATTTCGTGTCGCCCGCCACGCTCACCGCCATCCAGGCCCGGCGCGATGCCGACGCCGCGCGCGTGCAGCAGCTCGAAGCCGAGTTGCGCGTGGCCCGGCTGGGCGGGCGCGACGACTCGCGGCAAGCCGCGCAAGCGCAATCGCAAGCCGCGCGCGCGGCCGTGGCGCAAAGCCAGTGGGCGCTGAAGCAGAAGGCCGTCAACGCGCCGCTGGCCGCGCGGGTGGACGACACGCTCTACCGCGAAGGCGAGTGGGTGCCGCCCGGCGCGCCGGTGGTCAGCCTGCTGTCGCCCGCGTCGATCAAGCTGCGCTTTTACGTGCCCGAAGCGCAACGCGCGCGGCTCGCGCCGGGCAGCGTGGTGCAGGCCCGCTGCGACGCCTGCGGCGGCCCCATCAGCGCCACCGTGCGCTTCGTGGCCACGCAGGCCGAGTACACGCCGCCCGTGATCTACAGCCAGGACGAGCGCAGCAAGCTGGTCTTCATGGTCGAGGCCTGGCCCCAGCCGGCCGACGCGGCCAAGCTGCCGCCCGGCATGCCGGTCGAGGTGCGGCTGGTCGCCACCAACGCGGCGAGCCAATGATGCAGGCGGGAGCAGCGCCGGGCCACGCGCCAGCCAGCCAGGTGGTCATCGACGTCGAGAACCTCACCAAGCGCTATGGCGACAAGGTGGTGGTGGACAACCTGTCGATGCAGGTGCGGCGCGGCGAGATCTACGGCTTTCTCGGCCCCAACGGCTCGGGCAAGACCACCTCGATCCGCATGATGTGCGGCCTGCTCACGCCCGATGGCGGCGAGGGCCACACGCTGGGCTACGACGTCGTCACCGAGGCCCCGGCCATCCGCCGCCGCGTGGGCTACATGACGCAGCGCTTCGGCCTGTATGAAGACTTGAGCATCCGCGAGAACCTCGATTTCATCGGCCGCATGTACCGCATGGATCGGCGCCACGAGCGAGTGGATGCCGCGCTGGAGCGGCTCAACCTGAGCGGGCGCCAACAGCAGCTCGCCGGCAGCCTCTCGGGCGGCTGGAAGCAGCGCCTCGCGCTGGCCGCCTGCATGCTGCACGAGCCCGAGGTGCTGCTGCTCGACGAGCCCACCGCCGGCGTGGACCCCACCGCGCGGCGCGACTTCTGGAACGAGATCCACACGCTGGCCGCGCACGGCATCACGGTGCTCGTCTCGACCCACTACATGGACGAGGCCGAGCGCTGCCACCGCCTGGGCTACATCGCCTACGGCCACCTGCTGGCCAACGGCACGCCGCGCGAGCTGGTCGAAGGCGCGCAGTTCGTCACGCGCACGCTGTCGGGGCCCGGCATCGCGGCGCTCACCCACGAGATCGAAGCCCGCGCCGGCGTGACCATGGTGACGCGGCTGGCCGAGGGGCTGCGCATTTGCGGCTCCAGTCAGGACGCGCTCGACGCGGCCCTGGCGCCCTGGCGCGGCCTGCCTCAATTCGTGTGCGGCCGCACACCCCCCTCGCTCGAAGAAGTGTTCATCCACCTCTCGAAACAAGCCACCGACAACTTCGCCAACGCATGAGCAGCGCCCCGCCCCTCAAGGACAACCGCCGCGAGCCGCTCTCGCTCGACCGGCTGATCGCCGTCATCATCAAGGAGTTCACCCAGCTGCGGCGCGACCGCCTCACGCTGGGCATGCTCATCGGCATCCCGCTGATGCAGCTCATCATGTTCGGCTACGCCATCAACGGCGACCCCAAGCACCTGCCCACCGCGCTGGTGGTGCACGAGCACACCACCTACACCCGCAGCCTCACGCGCGCGCTCGAGAACTCGGGCTACTTCGTCGTCACGCGGGCCGACGCCAGCGAAGCCGAGGCCGACGACCTGCTGGCCCTGGGCGACGTGCAGTTCGTGCTGACCGTCCCGGCCGGCTTCTCGCGCGCGCTGGAGCGCGGCGAGCGCCCCGCCC
Organism: Aquabacterium sp.; assembly: GCF_041915145.1. Lineage (GTDB taxonomy): Bacteria > Pseudomonadota > Gammaproteobacteria > Burkholderiales > Burkholderiaceae_C > Aquabacterium. The sequence goes on from NZ_JAYSBZ010000032.1 coordinate 28,435, forward strand.
TGCTGCTCGAAGCCGACGCCACCGACCCCGCCGCCACCGGCAACGCGCTGGCCACGCTGGCCCAGCTCACGCAGACGGCGCTGGCGCACGACCTCAAGGGCACCGCGGCGGCCCGGCTGACCGCTCCGGCGGGGGCCTCGATGGCCGCGCCGTTCGAGTGGCGCATCCACCGCCGCTACAACCCCGAGGGCCGCACGCAGTTCAACATCGTGCCCGGCCTCACCGGCGTGATCCTGACCATGACGATGATCATGATGACCTCGTTGGGCATCGCCCGCGAGGTCGAGCGCGGCACGATGGAAAACCTGCTCGCCACCCCCGTGCGCCCGCTCGAGGTGATGGTGGGCAAGATCGCGCCCTACATCGTCATCGGCTACGTGCAGACCACCATCATCTTGCTGGCCGCGCGCTATCTGTTTCACGTGCCCTTCGCCGGCAACCTCGTCACGCTGCTGGGCTGCGTGCTGGCCTTCATCGTCGCCAGCCTGTCGGTGGGCATCACCATCTCGAGCATCGCGCACAGCCAGGCGCAGGCCATGCAGATGACGTTCTTCTTCTTCCTGCCGTCCATCCTGCTGTCGGGCTTCATGTTCCCGTTCCGCGGCATGCCCGAGTGGGCGCAGTTCGTGGGCAACCTGCTGCCGCTCACGCACTTCCTGCGGCTGATCCGCGGCGTGATGCTCAAGGGCAACGAGCTGCACGAGCTGTGGCCCAACCTGTGGCCGCTGGCCGCCTTCACGCTGGTGGTGATGAGCATCGGGCTCAAGCGTTTCAGGCGCACGCTGGACTGAGCCCCGGCAAGCGCCCCCGATATACTCCCGACTCAGCGCCGATTTGTCCGGCTTGCGGGCGCTCTAAAAATACCGCTAAACAGGCGCAAACCGGCCCACCGCAGCGCTGCACCCGCAGCACCCGCGAGGCCGGTTTTTTGTTGCCGGGCCCACACCAGACGTAGAGGCACCCCGCATGAAATCCGTTGGAGTCGTGCAACCGCAAACCAGGCATTTCGCCGCACCGCTGACGCTGCAAAGCGGCGCGCAGCTGCGCGACTACACCTTGACCTACGAGACCTACGGCACGCTCAACGCCGCGCGCAGCAACGCCGTGCTGGTGTGCCATGCGCTCAACGCCTCGCACCACGTGGCGGGCACCTACGAGGGCCAGGCCAAGAGCGAGGGCTGGTGGGACAACCTGGTCGGCCCCGGCAAGCCGCTCGACACCGACCGCTTCTTCGTCATCGGCATCAACAACCCCGGCTCGTGCTTCGGCTCCACCGGCCCGATGCACACCAACCCCGATACCGGCCGCCTCTATGGCGCGGACTTCCCGGTCGTCACGGTCGAAGACTGGGTCAACGCCCAGGCCCGGCTGCTCACCGAGCTCGGCATCGAGCAGCTCGCCGCCGTGGTGGGCGGCAGCCTGGGCGGCATGCAGGCCCTGAGCTGGACGCTGCAATACCCGCAGCGGGTGCGGCATTGCCTGGCCATCGCCACGGCGCCCAATCTGTCGGCGCAGAACATCGCCTTCAACGAGGTGGCGCGCCGCGCCATCGTCACCGACCCCGACTTTCACGGCGGCCACTTCTACGAGCACGGCGTGGTGCCCAAGCGCGGCCTGCGCGTGGCCCGCATGATCGGCCACATCACGTACCTGAGCGATGACGTGATGGAGCAGAAGTTCGGAAGAGACCTGAAAGGCGACGCGCTGGCCTACAGCACGCAAGACGCCGAATTCCAGGTCGAGAGCTACCTGCGCTACCAGGGCGACAAGTTCAGCGAGTACTTCGACGCCAACACCTATTTGCTCATCACCCGCGCGCTCGACTACTTCGACCCGGCCAAGGCGTTTGGTGGCGATCTGAGCGCCGCGCTGGCCCGCGCGACCGCGAAGTTCTTGGTGGTGAGCTTCACGACCGACTGGCGCTTCTCGCCGGCCCGCTCGCGCGAGATCGTCAAGGCGCTGGTCGACAACCAGCACAGCGTGAGCTACGCCGAGATCGACGCGCCGCACGGGCACGACGCCTTCTTGCTCGACGACCCGCGCTACCACGGCGTGGTGCGCGCCTACCTCGACCGGGTGGCCGACGAATGCGCCGGCCCGGCCGCCGCTCCTGCCGTGAAAGGCTTTGCCGTATGAGCAGCCACCACACCGACTTCGAACGCATCGCCGAGCTCGTGCCGGCGGGCTCGCGTGTGCTCGACCTGGGCTGCGGCGACGGCACCCTGCTGGCCTACCTGATGAAAGAGCGCGGCTGCACCGGCTACGGCGTGGAACTCGACGACGCCAAGGTGCTGGCCTGCGTGCAGCGCGGCGTCAACGTGATCCAGCGCAACCTCGAAGAAGGTCTGAGCATCTTCGAGGACAACCACTTCGACGTGGTGCTGCAGCTCGACACCCTGCAACACCTGCGCAACACCGAAGCCATGCTGCGCGAGACGGCGCGCGTGGGCCGCATCGGCATCGTCAGCTTCCCGAATTTCGCGCATTGGCCCAACCGCCTGAGCGTGCTGCGCGGCCGCATGCCCGTCACCAAGCGGCTGCCGTATCAGTGGTTCAACACGCCCAACATCCGCGTGGGCACCTTCACCGACTTCGAGGTACTGGCGCGCCGCAGCGGCCTGCGCATCCTCGAATCGTTCGGCCTGCGCGACGGCGAGGTCGTGCGCCGCTGGCCCAATCTGCTGGGCAGCACGGCGGTGTTCAAGTTCGAGCGCGGCTAGGCGACGTCCAGCACCTCGGGCCCGACATCCACGGTGCGGCGCACGCCGGCCAGCGCCAGGCTGACGTCGTACTCGCGGCGGATCAGCGCCAGCGCGTGGGCCACGCCGGGCTCGCCGAGCGCCGCCAGGCCGTAGAGCGGCGCGCGCCCCAGTAGCGCCCCGCGCGCGCCGCTGGCCAGGGCCTTGAGCACGTCGGCCCCGCTGCGCACGCCGCCATCGAACAGCACCTCGGCCTCGCCCGCCACAGCCTGCGCCACGCGCGGCAGGGCGCGGATGCTGGACAGCGCGCCGTCGAGCTGGCGCCCGCCGTGGTTGGACACCACGATGGCATCGGCGCCGGCCTGCACGGCGCGGCGCGCGTCGTCGGCATCGAGGAGGCCCTTGACGATGAGCTTGCCCGGCCACTGCGAGCGGATCCAGTCGAGATCGGCCCAGCTCATCGTGGGGTCGAGCTGGTCGGCGATCCAGGCGCTGACCAGCGGCACCGGCTTCTTGCCCGGCCCGCCGGGCACGTAGCGTTCGAGGTTGCCGAAGTTGCGCCGCGGGCTGCGCAGGCGGCGCACGATCCAGCCGGGCTTGCGGATGAAGTCGATCACATTGGGCAGATTGAGCAGTTGCGGGCGCAGCGTCATGCCGTTGCGCTCGTCGCGCAGACGCGGCGCCTGCACGGCGAGGTCCACGGTGACCATCAGGGCCGAGCACTGGGCCGCCCAGGCGCGCTCGATGAGCGAGCGCACCACGCCGCGGTCGCGCATCACGTAGAGCTGAAACCAGAACGGCTGACGCGTGGCGGCCCGCACGTCTTCAATCGAGCAGATCGACACGGTGCTGAGCGTGAACGGCACGCCCGCCGCCTCGGCCGCGCGGGCCAGGTGCAGCTCGCCGTCGGCACGGATCAGCCCCGCCAGCCCGGTGGGCGCGATGGCCACGGGCAGGCTGCTGGTCTGCCCCAGCAGCGTGGTGCTCAGCTCGCGCATGCCCACGCCGGCCAGCACGCGCTGGCGCAGCGTGAGCGCGTCGAGATCGCGGCGGTTGGCGCGCAGCGTGAGCTCCTCGAACGAGCCGCTGTCGAGGTAACCGAAGAACGGCCGCGGCGTGGCGCGCTCGGCCAGCCGGCGCAGGTCTTCGATGTTCGCCAGCCGGTGGTCGAGCACGGGCGGCACGGCCGTGGGGGCCGGCGTGGAGCGGTTGTCGAGGTCGTCGGTCATGGCGGCGATTTCACACCAAAGCGACCCCCCCGAAAGACGGCGCACCGGGCGCCAATTCGTCACACACATCCACGCCAATGGTGCCGAATGCCCCTACGCCGCTTGCCGCGACAGCCGAAACTTTGACTGCGAAGGCTCCAGGCTCCTTCTCGATGCGTGTTCCAGCCTGGCCCCGACCTGCCGCGAATCGGTCGCGCAGCCGGGGGTGCAAGCCCATTGCAGCAGGACAGAACAGAAAGGGAAGATCATGAGCCCAGTGCCCCACATCCTGGTCGTCGATGACGACGAGCTGACGCGCGAGATGCTGCAAGCCTCGCTGACCGGCGCCTGCGCGGTCACGGCGGTCGCCAGCGGCGCGGCGGCCTTGCAACAGGCCCAGGCGGCCGTGCCCGACCTGGTGCTGCTCGACGTGGACATGCCCGAAATGAACGGCTACGCCACCTGCGAGGCTCTGCTGGCCGAGGGCGCCACGCGCGACGTGCCGGTGATCTTCCTGTCGGCCTGCGTCACGCTCGACGAGCGGCTGCGCGGCTACCAGGCCGGCGCGGTCGACTACCTCACCAAGCCGTTCGACGTGTCGGAGCTGCGCGCCAAGATCAAGCTGGCCATTGCCCAGCGCGACAAGAACCGCGATCTCAATGCCCAGCTCGAAGACGTGATGAACGCGGCCATGACCTCGGCCGACATGTATGGCGAGGTGGGCGTGGTGCTGGAGTTTCAGCGCCGGCTCAGCGGCTGCTACCACTACGCCGATATCGCTCGCGCGGTGTTCGACGCGCTCGAGCGCTGCGGCTTCGAGGGCAGCGTGCGCCTCAACGGGCGCCAGGGCGTGCTGTCGATGACGGGGCCGCTCGAATGCAGCGCGCTCGAGAACTCGCTGCTCGATCACATCGAGAAGCTCAAGGGCGCGAGCATCCAGCCCGTGGGCGGCCACACGGCGTTCAACTACGGGCAGGCGCTGCTGGTGCGCAACTTGCCGATGGGCGAAGCCGCGCGCCACTGTTCGCCCGACGACGCCGACCGCTTCGGACGCGCGCGCGACAACGTGGCGCTGCTGGTCGAGGGGGCCCTAGGCCGCATCCGCTCGCTCGATATCGAGACCAAGAACGCCAGCCTCGAAAACAACGCCAAGCTCGTCAAGCTCACGCGCGAGGCGCTCATCGACATCTCGGCGCAGCAGCACGCCACGCGGCTGCAGATCGGCGCCGTGTTCCAGCGCATGCGCGAGGAGATCGAGCACGCGTTCATCCACCTGGGCCTGAGCGACACGCAAGAAGACCTCGTGACCGACACGCTGGCGCGACACACCGAAGAGGTCATGAAGGTGTTCGACCACAGCCAGCACATCGAGCAGCACCTGCACCACCTGATCGGCAAGCTCGGCACCACCGGCTGAGCCGCCATGACCGAGTCACACGTCACGCTCCGCGATCTGCGCCAGCAGATCGACGCGTCCATCGTTCGCGTGCTCAACAACGTGATGATGATGGCCGCGGTTGGCGGCGTCTTGCTGTTCGTGGCCATCAGCCTGATCCACAGCCCGGACTCCGCCGCCAGCCAGGCCCGCATGATCGGAGGCATCGTGCTGTCGGCGCTGGCCCTGCTCTCGATGGCGCTGGGGCGCATTTTTGGCCCGCGCGTGGCCACCGCCGTGTTCGGCGTCGCGGCCATCGTGGTGGTCTACACCACCGGCATCATCGTGGGCACCGGCGTGTCGTCGTCAAGCGTGTCGGTGCCGGCCGCCATCATTTTGATGATGGGTCTGCTGCTGGGCCCGCGAGCCGCGTTGCTCACCGCGGGCCTGTCGAGCTTGTGCGTGGTGGGGCTGCTGCTGATCGAGTACCTGGGCCTGATCAGCGGCGTGACCGCCCGCAACATCCCACCGCCCGCAACGTATGCCGTGGTCAACGTGATTGTTTTCGCGGCCATTGGCATGACCATCGCCCGCTACAGCCGCATGTTCAACGAGGCGATGCGCTCGATCGAGCGTTCGCGCGTGGCGCTGCAGCATGAGGTCGAGGCGCACAGCGAGGTCGAGACCCAGCTGCGCGACAGCAAGCAGCGGCTGACCACGCTGCTCGACAACGCGCCGCTGGCGGTGTTGATCTTCGAGTGCGGCAGCGGACGGCTGCACTACGCCAACCAGAACGCGCTGTTCGAGCACGGCGCCGACGACCCCGCCTCATTGTTCGAGCGGCACCTGTTCTCGGGCGAGTCGTACACCTTCCAGGCGCTGCTCAACACGGTGCGGCAGACGCGCGACCGCGGCGCTCAGCGCCTGAAATGGCGCAGCCAGCATCGCAGCGGCAAGCCGATCTGGTGGCAGATGAAGTTCGACCTGCTGATGATCGATGGCGTCAACCACGTGATGGCGTTCGGCCACAACATCACCGCGCGGCTCGAGGCCGAGCAGGCGCTGTACCAGCATCACGCCCGGCTCGAAGAACAGGTGCGCGAGCGCACCGCCGAGCTGGCCGCCGCCAAGAACGAGGCCGAGCGGCTGTCGCGGGTCAAGAGCGAGTTTCTGGCCAACATGAGCCACGAGATCCGCACCCCGCTCAACGGCGTGCTGGGCATGGCCCAGCTGGGCGCGCACAAGAGCGCCAGCGACCCTGCGCTGCATGCCGTGTTCGACAAGATCAATGGCTGCGGCCAGCATCTGCTGCGGCTGATCAACGACATCCTCGATTCGTCCAAGCTCGACGCGGGCATGCTCGCGATCGAGTCCGCCCCGCTGCGCCCGCGCCAGTTGGCCGAGGACGCGGTGAACCTGCTGATCGACCGCGCCGCCGACAAGGGCCTGCGGCTGCACTGGACGTGCGCCGAGGTGCCCGAGTGGATCCAGGGCGACGCGCTGCGCATCAACCAGGTGCTGCTCAACCTGGTGAGCAACGCGATCAAGTTCACCGAGCACGGCGCCATCACGCTGGCGCTGGATCAGCACGAGGGGCGGATCGTCTACACCGTGAGCGACACCGGCATCGGCATGGACGAGGCGGCGCTGTCGCGCGTCTTCAACCCCTTCGAGCAGGCCGATGGCTCGACCACCCGGCGCTTTGGCGGCACCGGGCTGGGCCTGAGCATCAGCCGGCAGCTCGCGCGCCTGATGGGCGGCGACATCGCCGCGCGCAGCACGCCGGGCGAGGGCTCGACCTTCGTCTTCACGCTGCCGCTGATCGAGGCGCTCGGCCCGGCCACCGAGGCGGCCGCGAGCACGCTGCAAACCATCGGCCACGACCGGCTGCGCGGCCTGCGCGTGCTGGTGGCCGACGACGTGGACATCAACCGCGAGATTCTCGAAGGCCTGCTCACGCTCGAAGGCGCCAGCGTGGCGTGCGCCCGCGATGGGCAGGAGGCCGTCGAGCTGCTGCAAGAGGCCGGCACGATGGCGTTCGACGTGGTGTTGATGGATGTGCAGATGCCCGTGATGGACGGCCTCGAAGCCACGCGCCGCCTCAAGGCCCTGGCGTCCGATCTGCCCGTGATCGCGCTCACCGCGCATGCGCTGGACGAAGAGCGCCGCCGCTGCCTCGATGCCGGCATGTGCGAGCACGTGTCCAAGCCCTTCGAGCCGCATCAGGTGCTGGCGGCCGTGCTGCGCCACGCCGCGCGCGCGCCGGCTGCCGCGACCGCGACCGCGACTGCGGCTGCCGCGCCTCCGGCCCGCTCGGCCG
>NZ_JAYSBZ010000033.1:0-35871 GCF_041915145.1 Aquabacterium sp.
TCCAGCAGCCCAGCGCCTGCAGCGTCTTGTGATCCAGCATCCCGTCCTCCCGCTTCTGCCGTTACCGGCATCAGCATAAAGAACGGCTCTCAGCTGCCCACGGAATTCTTCGATGAACCAAAAAAAACAGCCCGGCACCTTTGAAAAGGGCCGGGCTGCCTTGGGAGCCCAACGGGCGCTCCCATGATGCTCGTCAGCTTACTGAGCGCGACGGCGGCGGGCGACCGCGCCGACAGCCACCAGGCCCAAGCCGACCAACGCGTAGGTGCCGGGTTCCGGAACCGGCGGCGGCGTGTACGCCTTACCCGACACGCCAAAGCGCAAGGCCGGCGTGATGTTGATGTTGATCGAACCGTAGTCGAGCATCGTCAGGGCCGGACGCAGATACGGGTTGATGTTCAAACCATTGGCGATCATGTCAGCAGCACCCTGGGTCAGGGTCAGGTGATTCAGAGACTCGGCCAAGTGCAGACCGCCAGTCATCGACACCGACAACCCCTGAGCGATGTTGAAGTTGTAAATCACCATGCTCGTCTTGTTCGCGCCGTTGACCCACGTGTCGGCCGTCACCGTCTTCTTGCTGAAGTCGATCGACATGTTGCCGAGCGTCACGGTGTTCGAGCCCAGGGTCAGGCCCAGCGCAGCGCCCATCGATTGACCAGAGGTCGGGGTGATCGCTGGCGGCAGCAGGCTGATGTTCATCGTGGTGCTGGTCACCGGCAGATTGAACGACGTGCCGGTGCTGTCCAGCGAGGTGGAGGTGCCGAGTGCGGAACGCGTGATCCCCACGCCGTTGAGCGCTTGAACTGAATCGTTCGAGAAGGTCATGACGGCGTTGGCTTGCAGCGCGCTGGTGGGCAACGTGACCGTCAAAGCAGAGGCAGGCACAGCCGCTGCAATCAACAGTGCGGCAGCGCTCAGCTTGAACAGAGGGCTAGCTTGCATATTGGAAACTCCTAGATGTTGAATGTTGAGAAGCCTTTTTGTTTGGCCTCGCTCCGCATATCTTGACTATCGCGCTGCCAGTCTAAGCAATGGCCTCTTCGGCGTGGGGCAGGTTTCCCCCGATCAGGCACCCCGCACCTGAGGGGTGAGCCTCTGAATTGCTTCGCGTGTTGCCCCCTTGCGGGGCGGCACGCCGCATCACCGCTGCGGCTGCGGGCCGGTGCATGCAAAAAGGGCCGGATCGCTCCGGCCCTTTTGCTGACAAACAAAGCACTGCGCCTCAAATCAGAAGTCGTAGCCCACGCTCAGGGTCATGATGTAAGGGTCAAGCTTGGTGTCTTGCTTGCGCACATAGGTGCCCAGTGTGCCGCCACGATAGTTCTGCAACGCGGACAAACCATCCCACAAGATCTGCTTCCCAGATGTCGTGCTGAGGACATCGCGGTTCACCTCCCCAACGATGCCAGAAAAGTCCTGCAACACCGGTGAATTTGCTAACCCCCCCACAGTAGTTTGTGTAGTCATCGTGGCTGCGGTTTTCAATTTGACATAACCCAATTGCGCCGACAGATGCAGCTTATCTGTCAATCGATATTGCAACCCCCCAAACGGCCCTGCACCAAAAGCATTTTTCAATTTAACTTCCGTCGGCCCGCCAGAATATGTTTCCAACGTGGATGTAGCCTGGGTATCAAAAAACATGGCGTAGGTCACACCCAAGCCAAGAAAGGGCCGAAAATCGCTTTTCTTGTCCAGAAAGTAATAACTGAAAACAGCCGTCGGGGGCAGCTGCTTGGTTTTAATGATGGACTTGCCAGTTATATAGTTCTGCCGAACGCGCTGCACGACCCCCGAGTTATTGACCTCGGTAACCATCCCACCACCTTCAACGACGTTGTCGAAAGGCAAGGCAAACACATACAACTCAGTGGACCACTTTTCTTCCGGGTCGAGGAAGGCTCCGGCACTGATGGCCAACGAGCCAGCGCCCTTGGCCTCAGCGGAAATTCCGGTCGGCAAGCCAATGCCATTTACACCGTCTTGAGCCATTGCCGCGGACAAGGTTGAACCCAGAGCAATCGGATAAAAGGAATTATAGGTTGGGACAAATCCGCTACCCTTGCAGCCGTTAGCCGCCAGGCAATCTGCATCTGCCTTCGAAATCAGGGGGCCCGTCACATCTTTGGTCGGGCTGGTCTTGGTATTGGGCTTGATATAGATGTAGCTATATCGCATGAACTTGTGGTGCGCCGGCTCCAGTTTCAGCGTCAACCCCGTAGAGGCTTCCGATGTCGACATGTCTTCAGCATGAGCGCCCGACGCCCCCAGTGAGGCAACTAGCGCAGTCGCCAGTCCAATCTGCTTGAAACCCACCTTCACCTTCGATTCCATTGTTTTGTCTCCTGACGAGAAGCCTATTTGGCCGATTACCATATTTACCAGCGCGAACCCAGCCCGCAAAAACTCTGCAACAAGTTTGCGCGTGATTACCTCAAAAGCCCTACGCGCATGCAATTAGGGACTTACTGGGGAGGGCCCGTCTCATTGAGCCAACTCAAGTGCATCAAATGCGCGCGATACACTGAGCTTCCATAAAAAGAAACACCCGCGAGAAAACTCTCGCGGGTGTTTCTAGGCGATCAGAGCAAGCAATGGTGCCGCATACACAGCACCGTCACTTGAACTCCGATTACTTGGCGGCGCGGCGACGAGCCACGAAGCCCACAGCAGCCAGGCCCAGGCCCATCAGTGCGTAGGTCGAGGGTTCCGGAACAGGTGCGAACACGGCGTTCGTGCTCAGCGTGCCGTAGGTAGAAACGCCAGCGAGCACGCCTTGACCAATAGCGGTCAACCCCAGACCTTGAATCAGCGCAGCCTTGCCAGCGGCAGTGATGTAGAGGTTGTCAACCTTCGAGGAGAAGGTCGTACCGGTCACTGCGGTATCGCCGCTCACCGACGTAGCCGTCCACATCAGGAAGTGGGTTTGCGTGGCCAGACCGTTGGCGCCCGAGATATCGGCATACACGTTAGCGGTAGAGCCAGAAATCACCACGTCGAGGTTCTTGATGGTGACGTTGCCGCCATTGCCAGCAAAGTTCACCGGAGCGGTTTGCAGCGCGCCACCCGACGAGAACACTTCGGTCACAGTGTTCGAACCGTTGAGGGTGATGCCCGTCACAGTCGAGGTCACCGAACCACTTGCGTAGGTGGCACCGTCAACAGCCGACACCACGGTGCCGCCTGCGCCCAGAGCGCCGATCAGACCCGAGTCAAAAGCCAGAACGCCCGAACCCGAAACAAAGCTGTACGACTGAGCGAAAGCGGGAGCGGCAACCACGGCAGCAGCCAGAGCGGCCGACTTCAGAACTTGCGAAAATTTCATGTCTATCTCCACTAGATAGCAGACCTTTGATTTGCGATAGTCACTCCGCTAGGGGCGTCTACTTGCTCCCCCCGCGTAGCCAAGGCCTACGCCTTGAACTGCACTTGAACCGGACTCAAAACTCAGCCGGCGGCTGGCTTTGAACCTTGCAACCAACCTGCTGAATCGCTTCGGTTTGTTGGCTGCGAGTGAAGTCATTCTAGGGAAAGGTTTTTGCCAGCGGGGGGCTGTTTGCCCCCTCACCTAAAGGACGGGGAAACCCCCGCCGCCAGGCCCGATCCACACATTTCGCGACACGTTCGTGAACCTTGACACAGCCAGCCGCGTGCCCAGCGCCCGGAGCGCGCAGATTGGGTCAGCCCAGCGTCACCCGCGCGAACTTGCGCTTGCCCACCTGCACCACGTAAACCCCGGCCTCGACCTTGAGGCCGCGGTCGCTGATGGCAGCGCCGTCGATCTTGACGCCGCCCTGCTCGATCATGCGGTTGGCTTCGCTGGTTGACGGCACGAGGTTGGCCTGCTTGAGCAAGGCACCGATGCCGAGCGGGGCGCCGGTCAGCGTCACCTCGGGGATGTCGTCCGGCACGCCGCCCTTGGCGCGGTTGTTGAAGTCGGCCAGCGCGTCGTCAGCCGCCTTGGCGCTGTGGAAGCGCGTGATGATCTCTTGCGCCAACTGCACCTTGGCGTCGCGCGGGTTGCGCCCGGCATCGCATTCGGCCTTGAGCTTGGCGATGTCCTCGAGCGAGCTGAAGCTCAGCAGCTCGTAGTAGCGCCACATCAGGTCGTCCGAGATGCTCATCAGCTTGCCGAACATGTCGTTGGGCGCTTCGGAGATGCCGATGTAGTTGTTCTTCGACTTCGACATCTTCTCGACGCCATCGAGGCCCACCAGCAGCGGCATCGTCAGGATGCATTGCGCCTCTTGCCCGTACTCGGCCTGCAGGTGCCGGCCCATCAGCAGATTGAACTTCTGGTCGGTGCCACCGAGTTCGAGGTCGCTCTTGAGCGCCACCGAGTCGTAGCCCTGCATCAGCGGGTACAAGAACTCGTGCACGCTGATCGAGCTGCCCGAGTGGAAGCGGTCGTGGAAGTCGTTGCGCTCCATCATGCGCGCCACGGTGTAGCGGCTGGCGAGCTGGATCATGCCGCGCGCGCCCAGCTGGTCGCACCACTCGGCGTTGTAGCGGATCTCGGTCTTGTCCGGGTCGAGCACCAGGCTGGCCTGCTTGTAATACGTCTCCGCGTTGACCTTGATTTGCTCGGCCGTCAACGGCGGGCGGGTGGTGTTGCGGCCGGACGGGTCGCCGATCATCGACGTGAAATCGCCGATCAGGAATATGACCTGATGCCCCAGATCCTGCAGCTGGCGCATTTTGTTCAGTACCACGGTATGGCCCAGGTGAATATCGGGCGCGGTCGGGTCCAAACCCAGCTTGATTCTCAGCTGCGTACCCGTGGCCTCGGCGCGAGCGAGTTTCTGCACCCATTCGGCCTCGGGCAGCAATTCGTCGCAACCGCGCTTGCTGACCGCCAATGCGTGCAGAACACGATCAGTTACAGGATGTTTCACTACAGAAGACGCATTTTGCGTGTCCTGCACCGTGACATTGTTGGCAATGGGCTCGGTCATGGGCGATTACTGGGGGTTGTTTCGGGGCCGGTTTCGGCTTTTGAGGGGTCGACCGGCCGATATACTCCCGGCAACCCGAGGGCGCCCGACATTGTAGGGACTGCCGCCTTCGCACTACAGACACCATTGCGCTTCGGCCCAAAAAATCGAGGACTCCGATTTGAATCAGCCGCTTGAATTTCTGCTTCGCCTTGAGCGTCTGCTCAAGCAGCATCCCCGCCGCGTCACCGCCGCCGTCGTCGCCCTGCTCGCCGGCACCGCCGTCACCGCCTTTGGCGTGGCCCCGCTGGCCGCCGACACCGCCGTGCCGCCGCAACAGGTCATCAATGAAACCCTGCAGGCGCCCGCCGCGCTGCCCGGCGAGCTCGAAGCGCTGGAGTGGCAAGACCTGCGCCTGTTCCGCAACGACCTGACGCGCGCCACCGACACCGCCGACACGCTGCTGCGCCGCCTAGGCGTGGACGACGCGCAAGCCGCCGACTTCCTGCGCTCCGACCCGGTGGCCCGCAAGCTGCTCGATGGCCGCGCCGGCAAGATGGTGCAAGTCACCACCGACAACGGCAAGCTCACGCAACTGGTGGCCCGCTACGCCGCAGACGTGGCGGACATGCGCGACACGCACTTCAATCGCATCAGCATCGAGCGCGATTCCTTCGGCCTGAAGGCCAGGATCGAACTCGCCAAGCTGTCGGCCGAGGTCAAGATGGGATCCGGCACGATCACCAGCTCGCTCTACGCCGCCGCCGACGAATCGCACATCCCTGACGGCGTCACGTCGCAGATGGCCGAGCTGTTTGCCACCGACATCGACTTCCGCCGCGAACTGCGCAAGGGCGACACCTTCACGGTGCTCTACGAAGCGCTCACCGCCGATGGCGAGCCGGTCACCTGGTCGCAAAACAGCGGCCGCGTGCTGGCCGCGCGCTTCGTCAACGAAGGCAAGGTGCACGAGGCGATCTGGTTCCAGGAAGCCGGCACCAAGGGCGGCTACTTCGATGCCACCGGCCGCAGCAAGGCACGCATGTTCCTCGCGTCGCCGCTGGCCTTCTCGCGCATCACCTCGGGTTTCTCGATGCGCTTCCACCCGATCCTGCAGCAATGGAAGGCCCACCTCGGCGTGGACTACGGCGCCCCCATCGGCACAGCGGTGCGCAGCGTGGGCGACGGCGTGGTCGATTTCGCCGGTTGGCAGAACGGCTTCGGCAACGTGGTCTACGTCAAGCACGGCGGCGACCGCATGACCGTGTACGGCCACCTGAGCCGCGTCAACGTGCACAAGGGTCAGCGCGTCTCGCAAGGCGACAACATCGCCCTGACCGGCGCCACCGGCTGGGCCACGGGGCCGCACCTGCACTTCGAGTTCCGCGTCAACGGCCATCAGGTTGACCCGCTGACCATTGCCCGCGCCAGCGAATCGACCGCCATCTCGCCGCTGGCCCGCGCCCGCTTCAACCTGATCAGTCAAGAAGCGCATGCCCGCCTGCAAACGGGTACCGCCGTGGCCGGCACGAACCTGCGCTTCGAATAAGCGCTGGTCGCGTCGCTCAGACAGCCCGCCTCGCGCGGGCTGTTTTGTTTGCATCGCAGACTGCAAAACAGCGCAGCCGGGCATACTCGACCGCATGACTGAGCTCTACATCGGCTTGATGTCCGGCACCTCGCTGGACGGCGTGGACGGCGTGTTGGCGGCCTTCGAGCCCGGCGGGCCGGATGAAGCGACACGCATCGAGGTGCGCGCCCACGCCTGGCAGCGCTTCGACACTGATCTGCAAGCCGACTTGCTCGGCCTCAACACGCCGGGCGACAACGAGCTGCACCGCGCGGCGCTGGCCGCCAACAAGCTGGTGGGGCTGTACGCCCAGGTCACGCAAGCCCTGCTGCTGCAAGCCGGCCTCGCCGCCGGCGACGTGCGCGCGCTTGGCGCCCACGGCCAGACCGTGCGCCACCGCCCCGGCGAGTTCGACGGCACCGGCTACACCTGGCAGCTCAACAACCCCGCCCTGCTGGCCGAGCGCTGCGGCATCGACGTGATCGCCGACCTGCGCAGCCGCGACGTGGCCGCCGGCGGGCAAGGCGCGCCGCTGGTGCCGGCCTTCCACCAGGCGGCGTTCAGCCAACCCGACCGCAGCGTGGTCGCGCTCAACGTGGGCGGCATCAGCAACCTCACCATCGTGCCGGCGTCCAACCAGGCGGGCGCCACCGCCTGGGGCTTCGACTGCGGCCCGGGCAATGTGCTGATGGACCTGTGGAGCAGCCGCCACCTGGGCCGACCCTACGACAAGGACGGCGCCTGGGCGGCAAGAGGGCGCGTGATCGAGCCGATGTTGCACGACCTGCTCGCCGAGCCCTACCTGCGCCAGCCGCCGCCCAAGAGCACCGGGCGCGACCTGTTTCATGCCGACTGGCTGCAAGCTCAGCTCGACCGCCACCCCTGGCAGGACGCCGCCGACGTGCAAGCCACCTTGTGCGAGTTCACCGCGCAAGTCTGTGCCCGCGCGGTGCGCGAGCACGCGGCCGATGCATCCGAGTTGATCGTGTGCGGCGGCGGGGCGCTCAACCACCAGTTGATGCGGCGGTTGCAGGGCAACTTGCCCGGCCTGCGCGTGGTCACGTCCGAAGCCCATGGCCTGCCGCCCATGCAGGTCGAGGCCGCCGCCTTCGCCTGGCTGGCCCGCGCCTTTGTGCATCGCCAGCCGGCGAACCTGCCTCGCGCAACGGGAGCACGGGGGTTGCGCCTGCTGGGCGCGCTGTACCCCGCCTGAACCCAAGCCCGGCGAGGCAACAAAAAACCGCCCCGAGGGGCGGTTTTGCATCTCGGCCGAAACCGGCCTGGGACAGGCGATGCCTCAGGCCGAGAAGCTCGACCCGCAACCACAGGTGGTCGAGGCGTTGGGGTTCTTGATCACGAACTGGGCGCCTTGCAGGTCGTCCTTGTAGTCGATCTCGGCGCCCACCAGGTATTGCAGGCTCATGGCGTCGATCAGCAGTGTCACGCCGTTCTTCTGCATCTGGGTGTCGTCTTCGTTGGCGATCTCGTCGAACGTGAATCCGTACTGGAAGCCCGAACAGCCGCCACCTTGCACGAACACGCGCAGCTTGAGATCGGGGTTGCCTTCTTCAGCCACCAGCTCGGCCACCTTGGCGGCGGCGGCGTCGGTGAAGACGATCGGGGCGGGCATGTCGCCTGCGGTGGGGGCTGCGGTTTCGGCGGTTTGGGCCAAGGCACTCATGATGAACTCCGGTGAATCGTGAATCTGAAAACGAAGTGGATTAACTGTTGTTGGACGCGAGCTTGAGCGTCGGGCTGTCGCCGGTCTTCAAGGCGTGCAACTCACCTTCTATTGTCGCGCCTTGGTGCATTTCGAGCGCCACGTAGGTCACGTCGCCCTCGATGCGAGCCTTGGGTTGCAGCTCCAGCAGCTCCTCGGATGTTACTGGGCCGATGACCGCGCCATTGATGATGACATGCCCCGCCCTGACCTTGCCGGTGACCTTGGCTTTTTCGCTGATCACCAGCACGCTGCGTTCGCCGCCGGCTGCGGTGACGTCGCCCAGCACTTCACCGTCGATGCGCAAACCGTCGACGAAGCGCAACTCGCCGTGGATCACGGTGCCCTCACCCACCAGGGTGCGAATCGGCAGTTGGCGTTTGATTCCGAACATGGCTCTCTCCTGTTAGTTGGGGCCGCCGGCAAGCATTGCAAGGCCTGCCGAGGCGGGGAGGGTCTGCGATCTTAGAGCGGTTACAGCGCGATGCTCTGGGTGGCCCGCACACTGCCACTGGCATCGAGCACGCGCAACTGGATCTGCCTGATCACCGCCTGCGACGGGTAGGCTACCCGACCCTCGACCCGTTGATATTGCTTGAATTGCAGGCGACTCGCCTTGTTATCGACCAACTGCGACCAGGGTTTTCCGGCCATTTCACCGACTAGCGTGAGTTCATACCGCCCGGTGAACTCGGGCTGGGCGCGCCCCATTTGCTGCATCACCAGCAACTGAAAGCGCAGCTGCCCCGCCCCGGCCGATTCGGCCTGCAAGCCGCGCACGGATATCGCGTCGCTGGTACCAGCCGGCAGCAACCGCTCGAAGAAACCCAGATCCCCCTTGAGCGACAGGTTCTCGGCTTCCAGCGCCTTGACCTGCTCGGCCAGCTTGTCTTGCGCGGCGCGCTCGGCCTTGACCAGGCTGTCGGCCGAGTGGGCCACGGCCTGCGCCTTGTCGCGGTCTTCGCGCAGGTCGTTGACTTCTCGGTGCAGCCGATCGAGCTCGCGCTGCGTCTGCTCGGCATGGGGCTTCAAACCCGCCAGCGTCTTGCCGAACTCGAAGGCCCACAACGCCAGGGCAGCCGAGAAGCCCACCATCAGGGCCAGCGCCGCCCAGCGCAACGGCCAGGGCAAGTGACTGCGCACGATCATGCGCGGGGCGCTGATCGACAGGCGACGGCGAAGCAGCTTCCAGCGCATCGTGACGGGGCCTGCGTGGCGCCTTACGGCAGCACGGGCACGTGTGTCAGGCCCAGCGACTCGTCGAGGCCGCACATCAGGTTCATGCACTGCACGGCCTGGCCCGACGCGCCCTTGGTGAGGTTGTCTTCGACCACCAGCACCATCACGGTGTCGGGCTGCGGCTTGTGCACGGCGATACGCACGTTGTTGCTGGCGCGCACGCTGCGCGTTTCGGGCGCCGAGCCGGCGGGCAGCACGTCCACGAAGCGTTCGCCGCGATAGGCCGCCTCGAACACGGCCTGCAGGTCGGCCGCCTGCCCGGCGCTGTTGAGCCGCGCGTAGAGCGTGGAGTGGATGCCGCGGATGATGGGCAGCAGGTGCGGCACGAACAGGCAGTTGACGCTGGCGTCGCCCGCGATGGTGCGTAGCTGCTGGTTGATCTCGGGGCCGTGGCGATGGCCCTTGACGCCGTAGGCCTTGAAGTTGTCGGCCGCCTCGGCCAGCAAGGCATGCACCTCGGCCTTGCGACCGGCGCCCGACACGCCCGACGCGCAGTTGGCGATCAGGTGCGTCGGCTCGATCAGGCCGGCGCGCAGCAACGGCGCGAAGCCCAGCTGCACCGATGTCGGGTAGCAGCCCGGGTTGCCGATGATGCGGGCCCGCTTGATGGCCTCGCGATTGAGCTCGGGCAGGCCATACACGGCCTCGGCCAGCAGATCGGGGCAGGCGTGCGGCAGGCCGTACCACTGCTCGAATTCGGCCACGTCCTGCAGGCGGAAGTCCGCCGCCAGGTCGATCACCTTGACGCCCGCGCTCACCAGCTCACGCGCCTGCGCCATCGCCACCCCGTGCGGCGTGGCGAAGAACACGACGTTGCATTGGTTCAGCTGGGCCTCGTCCGGCGTGACGAACTTCAGGTCGACATGCCCGCGCAGGCTCGGGTACATGTCGGCCACCGGCATGCCCGCCTCCTTGCGCGAGGTGATGGCGCGCAAGCGCACCTGCGGGTGCTGGGCCAGCAGACGCAACAACTCCACCCCGGTGTAGCCCGTGCCCCCGACGATGCCGACTTCGATCATGACTGTTTCCTTCCAAGGCGCCCCGGGGCGCCAGATGTGCAAGCAAGAGGGGCGATTGTAAAAAACCGCGACGGCCCGCGTGAGTTTTCGCACAGCATCACACCGCTCATGCAGCCGCGACGTAACCGTGCGTGACACCCCCATCAAGCCGTCGCCACACCCGCCGATACACGACGGATAGCCGATCGGCGTCAGCCCCGCCTCGTTGCCCGCCCACCCATGAAATACCCCGCTCGGGCCGTTCGCCAGCCGCACGGAACGCAAGAAGTCGACTTGCTCACGCGCATTGACGCGGTGCTGGCGCATGGCTTCGCCGGGCTGCGATTTTCCGATCTGCTGGAGGACCGCTTTCAGGCCGACACCAGCGCGGCGCGCCTGCGACACCACCGCGTGTTCGGCGTGCTCGGCATTCTGCTGTTCGACTCCTTCCTGATCGGCGACAGCATGATGGTGCCCGACGTGCTGGCGCTGTCCGCGTGGCTGCGTCTCGGGTTGCTGACCCCGCTGTCGCTGCTGTCCCTGTGGTTCATCGGTCGCGTCGGCTCGACGACGCGCGAAAACCTCATCGGTATCAACGTGCTGATGATGGGGCTGGCACTGGTCATCATCATGACGAGCACGCGCAGCCCGAACGCGCAGCACTACTACGTCGGCATCCCGATGATCCTGCTGTTTGCCAACACCGTGCAGCGCCTGCGTTTCTGGCCGGCACTCGTCAGCACCGTGCTGCTGTTCGGCATGGTCGCCCTGGGACTGAGCCATGTCGCGGCCATCCCGTCCGAGGTGCGGCAAACATTCGTACTCGTCCTGGGCGCCACGGCGGTGATGACCCTGGCCGCGCTCTACAGCCTCGAACGCGACGAGCGTCGCGCCTACCTGCTGCACCTGCGCGAGGAAAGCCTGGCGCGCGAAGACCTGCTGACCCGCCTGCCCAATCGGCTCGCGCTCGAGGAATTCCTGCACGCCCGCCTGCGCGCCCCGCGCCACGACGCCACGCGGTTCGACTACCTGCTCTACCTCGACCTCGACCACTTCAAGACCGTCAACGACACCTGCGGCCACGCCGTGGGCGACCGGCTGCTGCGCGAAATCTCGGTGGTGATCCGCGCGCAACTCGATCGCAACGACTTCATTGCCCGCCTGGGCGGCGACGAGTTCGCCGTGCTGCTGCTCGACAGCGACGAAGCCGCGGCGCACGCGGCAGGCGAGCGCATCATCAAGGCGGTGCAGGACTACCGGCTGTCGCACGACCAGACCACCTTCGCCGTGGCCGTGAGCATCGGCACGGTGGCCATGGACCCGGCCCAATCGCGCCGGATGTCCGACGTGATGGCCTACGCCGACGTGGCCTGCTACGCGGCCAAGCACGCCGGTCGCGGCCGCCAGTTCCAATACAAGCACGACGACGCCGACATCGCGCAAGCCCACGGCACCATCGACTGGGGCCAGCGCCTGCGCCGGGCCCTCGACCAGGGGCGCTTTCGCCTCTACCTGCAACACATCGTGAACGCCCGGGGCGAGATCGAAGGGCACGAAGCCCTGATCCGGCTCGAAGGCGACGACGGCAACATCGTCCCGCCGGGGGCCTTCCTGCCCGCCGCCAAACGCCTGGGCCTGATGACCGCCATCGACCGCTGGGTCACCCGCGAAGTCTTTTCCATGCTGGTGAAGAACCCCGATCTGCCCGGCTACATCTCGGTCAACCTCGTTCCCGGCAGCCTGTCCGACCGACAGTTCACCGGCTGGCTGCTTTCGGCACTGCGCAGCCGCCCGGAGCTGGCCGGCAAATTGCGCTTCGAGATCACCGAAGTCGAGAAACTGCAGGTCGCCAGCGACGAGCTCAGCCTGATCGACGCCCTGCGCGCCATGAGCTTTTCAATCTACCTCGACGACTTCGGCTCCGGCTACGCCTCGTTCGAGCTGCTCAAGCGCATCCCCGTGGACGGCATCAAGCTCGACGGCACGGTGGTGCAGGACTACATGTCCGATCCGGTCGATCAGGCGCTGGTCCAGGCTGCCGTCACGCTGGCCTCGCGGCTCAATATCAAGCTCATTGCGGAAGGCGTCGAAACCGTCGACGTGCTCGACGCTCTGTGCGAACTGGGCATCAGCAACTTCCAGGGCTATCTGTTCCACAAGCCCGAGTCGTGGCAACAAGTGGCCAAAGACCATCACACCCACACGCCACTGGCCTCGCGCCCTAGCGTCGTCGTCACGCCCGAGGCAGCGCCGACCTTGCCGCGCCAGCCTGCGCCGCTGGACAGCCTGCGCGCCTGAGCATCGCACCCGCACGGCCAGCCGAGGCCACGCCGCAGCTCGTCCGGACAACAAAAAACCCGCCGGACCGAAGCCGCAGCGGGTTTGTTGCGCCGGCAGCGGATGAACCGCCACCTGAGCCCAGCCGGATCAGCGCTTGCTGAACTGCTTGCGACGACGAGCGCCGTGCAAACCGACCTTTTTACGTTCGACTTCACGAGCGTCGCGAGTCACGAAGCCGGCCTTGCTCAGCTCGGGCTTCAATGCGGCGTCGTAATCGATCAGCGCGCGCGTCACACCGTGACGCACCGCACCGGCTTGACCCGATTCACCACCACCGTGCACGTTGACCTTGATGTCGAACGTGGCCTCGTTGTTCGTCAGAGCCAGCGGCTGCTTGACGATCATGATCGAGGTTTGGCGGCCGAAATACTCTTGAACCGGCTTGCCGTTCACCGTGATCTGACCCGTGCCCTTCTTGATGAAGACGCGAGCGACCGACGACTTGCGACGACCCGTACCGTAATTCCAATTTCCGATAGTCATTGCCGCGTCCTCAGATTTCCAGCGCCTTGGGCTGCTGGGCGGTGTGGGGGTGGCTCGGACCCGCGTACACCTTGAGTTTCTTGATCATGGCGTAACCGAGCGGGCCCTTGGGCAGCATGCCCTTGACGGCTTTTTCGATCGCACGGCCCGGATGCTTGGCTTGCATGTCCTTGAACTTGGTGCCGTAGATACCGCCCGGGAAGCCCGAGTGACGGTAGTACACCTTGTCGTTGGCCTTGTTGCCAGTCACGCGGATCTTGTCGGCGTTGACGATCACGATGAAATCACCCGTGTCGACGTGCGGCGTATAGATGGCTTTGTGCTTGCCACGCAGACGGAGAGCAACTTCGCTGGCTACTCGTCCGAGCACCTTATCGGTGGCGTCAATCACAAACCACTCATGCTGCACCTCGGCCGGTTTGGCGCTGAAGGTAGTCATAAGTTGCTTTGAAATATCAAGTGAAGGCTTGAAACCTGCGGTCGGCGCCGCTTCTTGTACCCGATCAACCCGCGCAGCGAGTCGAGTCAGGATTTGGCGGCCTCTTAGGCAGGCAGCAGGCCAACTCAAGCTAGCCCGACTCCCTCAAGCCAAAGAAGGGAGAGCCGAATATTGTAGCTGACGTTCAGCTCTCGCCACAAGTTCTGACGAAACGTCACAACCAGGGGCATTTGCTGCATTGCACAATAAACACGTTGCGCAGACTTTCAGCTGATGTTCCGGTCGATTGCGCTCCTGGCGCCTTGCTTCAGCTTGCTGCCACGATTACGATCTAAGCGTTTACCCTGAATTTTCATGAATATCACGCAGTCCTCCGGCGAATTCGACCGCTTCGGCATCACGCCGAGTGGCGGCACGCCGCTGCCTGGGGGCAAACCGTGGTGGCGCAACTGGGTGCCGATCCGCACGCTGTCGGCGCGGCATCGCCCGCTGGTGCTGGCCCACCTGTTGCAACTGTCGCCTGAAGACCGCCACCTCCGCTTTGGCGCCACCACATCGGACGAGCAGATCAAACGCTACGTCGACGGACTGGACTTCGATTTCGACGAAGTGTTCGGCATTTACAACCGCCGACTCGATCTGATCGCCATGGCGCATCTGGCGTACACCCGCCCGGCACAGCTCAAAGGGCATCCGCCGCTGGTGGAGTTTGGCGTGTCGGTGCTGCGCGAGGCTCGCGGTCGCGGCTATGGCGATCGGCTCTTCCGCAATGCCATCTTGCGAGCGCGCAATCGCGGCACCGAGGCGCTGTTCATCAACGCGCTGACCGAGAACTCGGCCATGCTGAAAATCGCCATGAACGCCGGCGCCACGCTCGAATATTCGGGCCCCGATGCCGAAGCCTGGTTGCAGTTGCCGGTCGACACCGTCACCACTCACCTGGGCGGCGCACTCGAAGACAGCGCTGGCGAACTCAACTATCGCTTCCGTCTGCACAGTCAGCGGCTGACCGCCTGGCTGCGCAAGCGGCTCGACTGAGCTGACGAATCCGCATCGGCTTCGCGTTATCCCGCACAGCGACACGGTGTTGAGGGATTGGGTTGACCGTCAACCCCCGGTAACATTCTTCAGGTTGTAGCTTGGCAAGTCTGAGGATCGAACTTGATGTCGACGGCGATGTGGATGGCGGGCGCGGCCTTCGCGGCGGGCATGTTGTGCGCCTGGGTGCTGCGCCCGAAATACGACCACCGCAGACGCAAGACTTTGCCGAAGAACTGGCATCTGGCCGGACGCCCGGTGTTCAATGCCGACGAACGCGCGCTGTATCGCCGACTGGTGCAGACGCTGCCTGATCACGTGATCCTGGCCAAGCTGCCGCTGCTGCGCTTTTGCCAGGCCATGTCGCGCAAGGAATCATTGGTCTGGTACGACCTACTGCAACCCATGCACGTGGGCTTTGCGATCTGCGCCCCCAACGGCCGCGTGCTGGCGGCCATCGACGTGGATCACGGCGCGCTGTCGGCCCGCCAGAAACGCATCAAGACCGAAGCACTGCGCGCCTGCGGCGTCAACTATGTGCGTTACCAGGCGGACGACTTCCCGAGCGCCAACGATATCCGCCGCTGGATCTCCAGCGACGCGATGAGCCAGGCGCGCGACACCTCGCACGAGCATTCGGGCCCCAGCATCGCGGCGGCCGGCGCGCAGCTCGCCAACACGGTGCGCAAACGCCGCGCCGAGCGTGGCGCACGCTGGCAGGACTCCAGCTTCGCGTCCGACTCCTTCTTTGCCGCCGACAGCCGACTCGACGCCGCGCTCAGCGACCTCGACCCGATGGCGCGCCACACGGTGCCCCTCGAAGACGAGCCACCGCCGCGCCCGCGCACGGCTTGAGTCGGCTCAGACCTGCAGGAAGTGCTGGCGGTAGTACACGAGTTCGTCGATGGACTCGTGGATATCGGCCAGGGCGGTATGTGCCTGCGCCTTCTTGAAGCCTTCGGCCAGCCCCGGCTTCCAGCGCTTGGCCAGCTCCTTGAGCGTGCTCACGTCGAGGTTGCGGTAGTGGAAGAAGTCTTCCAGCCTGGGCATGTAGTTGGCCAGGAAGCGGCGATCCTGGCAGATCGAGTTGCCGCACATCGGCGACTTGCCCGCCGGCACGTATTGCTTGAGAAAGGCAATCACCGCCGCCTCGGCATCGGCCTCGGCGAAGGTTGACGCCTTCACGCGGTCAATCAGACCGCTCTTGCCATGGGTGCCCTTGTTCCAGGCGTCCATCGCGTCGAGCGTGGCATCACTCTGGTGCACCGCGAAGACCGGGCCCTCGACGCGCACCGACAGCTGCGGATCGGTCACGACCACGGCGATCTCGATGATGCGGTCGCTCTCGGGCTTGAGCCCGGTCATCTCGAGGTCGATCCAGATGAGGTTCTGGTCGCTGCAAGCCAAGGTGGTCGTGTCCGCGGCGGAAGGGGTGGCGTCAGTGGTCATGAGTTGGAAGATCAGTTTGAGGTGCAGAGAACGATTGTGCCGCCGGCCGTGCTCGTCCGCGAGCCCATACACTGGCTGGCTATGCAATCCGGCCATCTCACCGCCCTTTTCGCGGCATTCCTCTGTGCCACGCTGCTCACCCGACTCTGGCTGGCTACGCGCCAGGTCAAGCACGTGGCGCAACATCGCGACACCGTCCCCACCGCATTCGCTCGGATCATCGCGCTCGACGCGCATCAGCGCGCCGCCGACTACACCATCGCCAAACTGCGCTTCGGCCTGGTCACCCTGGCGCTCGAAACCGTGTTGCTGCTGGGCTGGACCTTGCTGGGCGGACTCGACGCGCTGAATGCCGCCGTGCGCGACGCCGTGCTGCCGCGCTGGGGAGGCATGGCCTATCAGCTTGCCTTGCTGAGCAGCTTTGCCCTGATCAGCGGCGCGCTCGACTTGCCGTTTTCGTGGTGGAGCACCTTCCGCCTCGAACAGCGCTACGGCTTCAACCGCATGACGCTGGGCATGTGGGTGGGCGACCTGATCAAGGGCGTGCTGATCGGCGCGCTGCTGGGCTTGCCGATCGCGGCGGTCATCCTGTGGCTGATGGGCGCGGCCGGCCCCACCTGGTGGTTGTGGGCCTGGGCCGTGTGGATGGGCTTCAACCTGCTGATCCTGGTGCTCTACCCGACCGTGATCGCGCCGCTGTTCAACAAGTTCGAGCCGCTGCAGGACGATGCCCTGAAAAATCGCGTCGAGGCCTTGATGGCGCGCTGCGGCTTTGCCGCCAAGGGTCTGTTCGTGATGGACGGCTCGAAGCGCTCGGCCCACGCCAACGCCTACTTCACCGGCTTCGGTGCCGCCAAGCGCGTGGTGTTTTTCGACACGCTGCTGAATTCGCTGAGCCCGGGCGAGGTCGAGGCCGTGCTGGCTCACGAGTTGGGCCACTTCAAGCACAAGCACGTGCTCAAGCGCATCGTGTCGATGTTCGCCCTGAGCCTGGCCGGCTTCGCGCTGCTGGGCTGGCTGAGTCACCAACCCTGGTTCTACGAAGGACTGGGCATCCAGCGCGCCAACATCGTCGCGCATGCCCCGAAAGACGCCCTCGCGCTGCTGCTCATCATGCTGGCCGCGCCGGTGTTCAGCTTCTTCGTCTCGCCGCTGTTTGCCGGCTTGTCGCGCCGCCACGAGTTCGAGGCCGACGCCTACGCCTGCGCCCAGGCCAGCGGCCGCGATCTGGCCAACGCGCTGCTCAAGCTGTACGAAGACAACGCCTCGACGCTGACCCCTGACCCGCTCTACGTGCGCTTCTACTACTCGCACCCGCCGGCCGCCGAACGACTGGCCGCGATGCTGCCCACCTGATCGCGCACGCCGCCGTCATCACCGTCCCAAGAAAGCCTGCCTCGTGGCCTCGCGCGCTCCCCGCTTCAATCGTCTCGACAACAAGGTCACCAGCCAGTCCGGCTCGCCGCTCGATGCGGGGCTGGAAAGCGGCCTCGTCGTCGTCACGCACGGTCGACATTGCGTCGTAGAAACGCCCACGCGACAGCGCCTGATCTGCCACTCGCGCGGCAAGAAGAGCGAGGTGGTCGTCGGCGACCGGGTGCGTTGGCAGCTCACCCATGCCAGCGGCGACGAAGGCGTGATCGAGCAAATCGAGCCGCGCCGCAACCTGCTGTACCGACAAGACGAGTGGCGCAGCAAATCGTTCGCGGCCAACCTCGATCAACTGCTGATCTGGATCGCCGTGGAGCCGGTGTTCAGCGAGGCGCAGTTGACCCGTGCGCTGATCGCCGCCGAGGACGCCGGCATCGACGCATGCATCGTGCTCAACAAGGTCGACCTGCCCGGCGCGGACACCGCGCGGCAGCGACTGACGCCCTACAAGGCGATGGGCTACGACGTGCTGGAGCTGTCGCTCAAGCATCGCGCCGATGAAGCCCGGGCGCTGCTCGCCCCCTACCTCGACAACCGCATCACGCTGGTCCTCGGCCCGTCGGGCGCGGGCAAGAGCACGCTGATCAACGCCGTGGCGCCCGAGGCCAAGGCCGAGATCGGCGAGATCTCGAAGGCGCTGAACTCCGGCAAGCACACCACCACCACCACGCAGTGGTACTGGGCCGACGGCTCGAACACCACCGCGCTGATCGACTCGCCGGGCTTTCAAGAATTCGGCCTGCACCACATCGCGGCCGATGGCCTCGCCCAACGCATGCCTGACCTTGCCCGCCACCTCGGCCAGTGCCGGTTTCACAACTGCACCCATCTGCACGAGCCGGGCTGCGGCGTGATCCTGGCGGCTCAGGGCGGCGACATCAGCCCGACACGCTACAAGCTGTACGCTGAACTGCGCGCCGAACTTGCCCAGCCCCGCTGGTAGGCCTGCAGCCCCGCCACGCGGCGATGACCGCGAAGCGACCGGGTTTGGCGCGCCTTGCTCAGGACGGAGGGCCCGGACATGGAAAGGTTCGACCGGCACGGCTGCCGCCGCGAGACGCGATCGCCACGCACGCCAGCGCTCGATGCGCGAGACGTGGACGCCGCGCTTGACCGCATCACCGAATCCCACCCGCGTCTGCGCTTGGCGCCACGCTACAAGGCCCGCCTGACCCCGGCGGTGGAGCGATCGCTCGACTACGCGCATTTCGTGGCCCGCGCCTTGCCGGCTGCGCGCCTGGCGAGTGTCGGCGCGTGGCGAGACGATCCGATGATCCGCGCCTTCTTTGCCTCGGCCGACGACGTGGCGCGCGAGCTGAGCCGCTCGCACAAATTGCAGGACTATTTCGCCCAGCACCCCCACGAGCACCAGGCGCATGTGCTGCTGGGCATGAAACTGACCGAACGATCAGCCTTCGGCGTGGCGCGGGAGGGCGACACGTATCGGCACGACGTACCGCGCACGACCTGGTGCTTCAGCGAACATCACGCCCACGTCTGCGCAGCCGACGAGCCCAGCCTGCGCACCGAAATCAGCCGCCGCGTGCTCGACGAACTCGCCCTGCGCGGGCTGACGCTGATCATGGCCGATCGCCAGCAGCGCGACCAGCTCGATCAAGACCGCGCCCTGCTCAAAAGCCGCTTGCGCCTGCTGGAGCTTCGCGGTGCCGGCATGCTGGCGACGCCGTCGCGCCCCGCCACCCCAACCGACGAGGCACGCCTGCGCGCCGCGCTCGCCGACAACGAACGACAACTCGCCGAACTGGGCGGGCGCACCGACAGCCTGAGTCATGACCTCGAACGTCTGCACGACGTGCTGCTCGATCCGCATCAATATCTGGAGCTGTTCGAGCGACGCGCTCGCCTCGACGCCCTGAACGTGCTGCAGGACGACCACGGCAGGCCGACAGGCGACGGGTTGACCTTCTCGATGGCGCGCTTCAACACCGCTCCGCCGCAAACCCGGACCTTCGCGCTGGTGCGCTTTCCGCGCGGCGAACTGCTGTCGCCGACCGACCTGCTTGATGAAGCTGCTCGGGCGCTGGCTTGAGCCCAGGCCAGCCGATGCGGCTCAGCCCACCAGATTGGCCAGTGTCAGCAAGGCCAGCAGCAGCATCCACAGCACCACCGAGCGCCAGATCAGGCCAACCACGCTGCGCAGATGCCCCATCTGCGGCACGGCACCCGGCGTGCTGCCAGCCGACGCGGTGGCCTCGGCCTGGTCGCCGCTGCCGAAGGTCTTGCTGCGATCCTGCTGCAGACCAGGCGCGGGGCTGCCACCCAGTTGCACCCCGACCGCCCCCGCCGCCGAGGCCAGCAACGCGCCCTCGTTGCGACCGCTCCAGAGCGCCGCATATTGCCGCCAGGCTTGAACGGCATCTTCAAAATTGCCGACCACGGCAAAACCGAAGGCCGTCAAGCGGGCCGGCACATGATCGAGCCAGGTGAACAAACGCTGCGAGAGCTGACGCAGACCATCGTTGGTCGGCTCGCCGGTCACATGGCTCTTGTAGGCCCAATAGCGGCTGACGAACTCGGCCATGCGGTAGAGCACCGCGCCCATCGGCCCCAAGCCGACCGACGACAGCAGCACGAACCAGAAGAACACGCCGAACACGTAGCGGTGCGCCGCCACCAGCGAATGCTCCATCACGTGGCGCAGCAACTCGTTGCGCGGCAGATCGGACGCATCGACGTGGCGCCACTGCGCGAGCAAGCGACGGGCTTCGTCTTCGCGACCGCTTTCGAGTTCGTCGCGGATGTTGGTGAAATGGTGGCTGAACTGGCGAAAACCCAGCGTGGCGTAGAGCACGACCACGTCCCACACCAAGCCGAGCAACAGGCTGTAGTGGACGATGCCGCGGTAGATGAGCGCGGCCACGAGAGCGGGCACGACCGCAGTCATGCCCCACACGACCCAGGCGTGGTGCGGTGCTCCGGCATCGAAATTACGCCCCGCCCAGCGCGACCACCCGGTCAGGGTCTCATGCACCGAATTGCGCTGCGGCAGCGGCTTGAGCTGCTCGATCAGCAAGGCGAACAGCACAGCGAAAAAGCTCATGCGGCGATCATACCGGCGAGGCCGTCAGGCTCATCGCGCAAACAAGGCTGCAGTGGCGCCACAAGCGATCCGATGCGGCACCGGCGCGACAACCTGGGGCCGACGCGGCTCCTCTCAAGCGGACAGAAAGCGGTAGAGGTTGCGCAGCATGGCCGCCGTCGCGCCCCAGATGAAGTATTCGCGAGCGGCGCCCTCGGCAGAAGGCGGCGTCCAGGGCATGGCGAAAAACTCGTGGCGCCCCGCCCCCACATCGAAACCGCGCCGCTGATGATGGGCCGGGTTCATCAAGAAACTCAGCGGCACCTCGAAGGCTTCCTCGACCTCGTTCGGATCCGGCCGCAGCCTCAACTCGGGCGATACCAACCCCACCACCGGCGTCACGACGAAACCGGTGATCGTGGTGTAGGTCGGCAGCGCGCCGATCACCTCGACCCACTCGCGCGCCAGCCCCACCTCCTCGGCCGCCTCGCGCAAGGCGGTGTGCACGGCGTCGAGGTCGTCCGGCTCGCCGCGGCCGCCCGGAAAGGCGATCTGCCCGGCATGCGCCTTGAGGTGCGGCGTGCGGCGCGTGAGCAGCACCGTGAGTTCGTCGCGCATCACCAGCGGCACCAGCACGGCCGCATCAGCCAGCCCGGCACCCGCCCCCAAGCGATCGGCCACCATCTCGGGCTGCCACGTCGGCGGCCGCTCGAAACGCTGACGCAAGGCGGACGGACACAACTGACTCGCCGCGACGGGCGGCAGGTCGGAGTCCTGCCCCAGGATGGGCGCGACGGTGGGATCGATGATGATGGTCATGGCGCAATGAAAAAACCGCCTGTGCAGTGCTGCAGCAGGCGGTTTGATCGAAACGGCGCGAAGCGTTCGGTGACGTTCGCTCAGGCCAGCTTCTCTTTGATGCGAGCCGACTTGCCGCTGCGCTGACGCAGGTAGTACAGCTTGGCGCGGCGCACGTCGCCGCGGCGCTTGACCTCGATCGAGGCGATCAGCGGGCTGTACAGCTGGAACGTGCGCTCCACGCCTTCGCCGCTCGAGATCTTGCGCACGATGAAGCTGCTGTTCAAGCCGCGGTTGCGCTTGCCGATCACGACGCCTTCGTAGGCCTGCACGCGCTTGCGGGTGCCTTCAACCACGTTGACGCTGACGATCACGGTGTCGCCAGGGGCGAACTCGGGGATGGTTTTGTTGAGTCGAGCGATTTCTTCTTGCTCGAGCACTTCGATGATGTTGGCCATCAATAGCTCCTTGGGTGATCGTGCCCGCGCCAAAAATGTTTGAAAAAGCCGGGTAGAGGATCGGAAAACCGGGGATTGTAGCTGAATTTGAGTTTCAGGGGGCGGATTTGAGCTGCGCCAGAAACCGCTCGTCGGCCTTGCTCAGGCGGCCAGCCGCCCGCGCAGCCGCGATCAACTCGGGGCGACGCAGCCAGGTCAGGCGCAATTGCTGCTCGCGGCGCCAGCGGGCGATCTGGGCATGATGGCCCGACAGCAGCACCGGCGGCACCGCATCAGGCTCGCCCGCCGCGCTGGCGAGCACCTCGGGGCGGCTGTAGTGCGGGCAGTCGAGCAGGCCGTCCGAAAAGCTGTCCTGCTCGTGGCTCTGGGCGTCGTTCAGCACACCGGCCTGCAGGCGCGCTGCCGCGTCGATCAAGGTCAGGGCCGGCAACTCGCCGCCCGACAGCACGTAATCGCCCAGGCTGATTTCTTCATCGACGTGCCGGTCGATGAAGCGTTGATCGATGCCTTCGTAGCGCCCGCAAATCAGCACCGCCCCCGGACTGGCGGCCAGCGCCGTCACGCGCTGCTGCGTGAGCGGACGCCCCGCCGGACTGAACAGGATCACGGGAGTCGGCCCGCTGCCCGCCGCCTGCTGATCGGCACGGATGGCCGACAGAGCGCGCTCCAGCGGCTCGACCAGCATCACCATGCCGGGGCCGCCGCCGTAGGCACGGTCGTCCACGCGGCGGTAGGCATCGTCGGCGAATTCGCGCAGCGGCCACAGGCGCAGTTGCACGGCCGGCGCGCTGCCCTCGAACGCACGGCGCGTCACGCCGATGCGGGTGAAGGGTTCGAACAACTCAGGGAAAAGGGTGACAACGTCGAAGCGCATGAGGGCCAGTGTGCGCCGTGCGGCGACTCAAGTCAGCAGGCTGATAGCCAGCTCAAGCGTCAAGATCCCACTCGGGTGACCAGTCGACGGTGATGCGCTTGCCCGGGAGGTCGACCGAATCGATGTAGGCGTCAACGAACGGAATCAGCCGCTCGACGGTTTTGGCGCCCGCGGCATCTTCGATGCGCAACACGCTGTGCGCGCCGGTGTCGAGCAGATCGACGACCTTGCCGAGCGCGGCGCCATCGCGGCTGACCACATCCAGGCCGACCAGATCGACCCAGTAGAACTCGTTGGCGTCGGCCGTGGGGAAGCTGGCGCGCGAGATGAATACGCGACCGCCCTTGAGCGCCTCGGCAGCCGAGCGATCGGGCACGTCGGGCGCTTGCGCCACCACCACGTCGCCATGCTCCTTGGCCTGACTGATGCGCAGCAGCGTGGGCCAGGCGGGCGAACCCGCAGGGCGCGGCTTGGCAAAACGTTCTTCGGGGGGGCGGATGTACCAGCGCTTGCTGGAAAAGAGCGCCTGGGGGTCGGAGGAATAAGGCTGGACCTTGATCCAACCCTTTATGCCCCAGGCGTCGACGATGCGGCCGACTTCGACGGCATCGTCAGGCCAGGCTTCGGGGTCAATTGCAGACTGCATCAATGGCGCGCTGACCAACCCCGAAACGCCGCAGGCCGATCAGGCGGCGGGCGTTGCGGCCTGCTGGGCTTGCTTGACCAGGCGTGCCACGGTGGGCGAAACCTGGGCGCCATTCTTGACCCAGTGGTCGAGACGGTCGAAAGCCAGACGCAGCGACTCGGCGTTGCCCGAAGCCACCGGGTTGTAGAAACCCACGCGCTCGAGGAAGCGGCCGTCACGCGGGTTGCGCGAGTCAGCGGCGACGATATTGAAGAACGGGCGCTTCTTGGAGCCACCACGAGAGAGTCGAATCACGACCATGTTGTTTCCTTGGACGATACGAGGGTGCACGGCACGTTGGCCCACCCACCCTGGCAAAACTGTCAACAACCCGGGAGACACGCGGGGTTTGCCAGTCAAAAGATCGACGCCTCGAATCGGCAAGCGCGGCTAGGCGACATGCCAACCCAAGAGCCGACCGGCAATTGGTTTTTCAAGGGCTGTTAGATCGCGCCGCGCACCTGTTCCGCGCCGGCCCCGCACCAAGCGGTGCTGAACCCGACGGCCAAGCCCACGGCCAGCCTCGAAAACCGGGCATTGTATAAGGTCATCGCCCCCTTGGCAACCTACCCCTCAAGCCGAGCGAAACATGAAGTAGGCGGCGCCGACCAGACACAGCGCCGCCCAGAGGTAGTCGAGCTTGAGCGTCTGCCCCATGTAGAGCACCGAAAACGGCACGAAGACGCTGAGCGTGATCACCTCCTGGATCACCTTGAGCTGGCCGACACTGAACTGCTGCGCGCCGATGCGGTTGGCGGGCACCTGCAGCAGATACTCGAAGAGCGCGATCCCCCAGCTGGCCAGCGCGGCGACGAACCAGGGCCGGTCTGCCAGGTTCTTGAGGTGCCCGTACCAGGCAAAGGTCATGAAGACATTGGAGGCGATGAGCAGCAGCGCTGTCTGCAAGGGGATGGGCAAGGCGTTCATGCCGGCAGTCTATCCAGGCGCCCGCCGCGCAACCGGCCCCGGCCACCCCCCTCCTAGAATCGCGGGATGGCTTTTGCACACCTGCGCTCCCACACCGAATATTCCGTCGTCGATGGCACTTTGCGCATCGACGACATGGCCGATATGGCCGCTGCCGACAAGCAGCCGGCGATGGCCATCACCGACCTGAACAACCTCTTCGGGGCGATCAAGTTCTACAAGGCCGCGCGCGGCAAGGGCGTGCAGCCCCTCATCGGCGCCGACATCTGGCTCGAAGACGAAACCGGTGCCGGCGCCACCCGCCCGCCCAGCCGACTGCTGCTGCTGGTGCAGAACCGCACGGGCTACCTGAACCTCTGCGAGTTGCTCGCCAAGGGCTGGACGACCAACGCGCAGCGCGCCCAGGCGCACGTCAAATGGCCTTGGCTGCAAGAGCACCATGAAGGCCTGATCGCGCTCTCGGGCGCCGATGCCGGCGCAGTCGGGCAAGCGCTGCTGATGGGCGACCACGGCCGCGCCGCGCAGGTCGCCCGGCAGCTGGCCGACATCTTCAAGGGCCGCTTCTACATCGAGCTGCAACGCGCCGGCCTGCCGACACAGGAAGCGCATGTGCGCGCCGCCGTGCCGCTGGCGGCCGAGCTGGGCTTGCCCGTGGTGGCGACGCACCCGATCCAGTTCGCCACGCCGGACGACTTCGAGGCGCACGAAGCCCGCGTGTGCGTGGCCGAAGGCGAAACGCTGGGCAACCCGCGCCGCATCAAGCGCTTTTCGCGCGAGCAGTATTTCAAGACCGAAGCGCAGATGCGCGAGCTGTTCGCCGACCTGCCCGCGGCGCTCGACAACAGCGTGCAGATCGCGCGACGCTGCGCGCTCACGCTGGTGCTGGGCAAGCCGCAGTTGCCGAACTTTCCGACGCCGCTGCTGGAGGATGGTCCCAACAAGGGCTCGCCGATGCCGATGGAAGACTACTTCCGCCAGCTGTCGCACGAAGGTCTCGAAGAGCGGCTGGCGCATCTCTTCCCCGAGGCCGCCGAGCGCGATCAGCAGCGTCCGACGTATGTAGAGCGGCTCGACTTCGAGATCAACACGATCCTGAAGATGGGCTTCCCCGGCTACTTCCTGATCGTGGCGGACTTCATCAACTGGGCCAAGAACAACGGCTGCCCGGTGGGCCCCGGCCGGGGCTCGGGCGCCGGCTCGCTGGTGGCCTACGCGCTGAAGATCACCGACCTCGACCCGCTCAAGTACAACCTGCTGTTCGAGCGCTTCCTGAACCCCGAGCGCGTCTCGATGCCCGACTTCGACATCGACTTCTGCCAGGGCAACCGCGACCGCGTGATCGACTACGTCAAAGAGAAATACGGCCGCGACGCCGTCTCGCAGATCGCGACCTTCGGCACCATGGCCGCCAAGGCCGCGCTGCGCGATGTGGGCCGCGTGCTGGGCATGGGCTATGGCCATGTGGACGGCATCGCCAAGCTCATCCCCGCGCCGCCCGGCAAGACGGTAACGCTGGCCAAGCTGCCGCCCGACTTCGACCCCGACAAGGCCAAGATGATCTACGCGCGTCACGAGGCGCCCGAGCTCGAAGAGCGCGAGAAGAACGAAGAGGAAGTGGCCGAGCTGCTGAGCCTGGCGATGCGCGTCGAAGGCATGGTGCGCAACATCGGCATGCACGCGGGTGGCGTGCTGATCGCGCCCGGCAAAATCACCGACTTCTGCCCGCTCTACATGCAGCCGGGCAGCGACTCGGCGGTGAGCCAGTACGACAAGGACGACGTCGAAGCCATCGGCCTGGTGAAGTTCGACTTCCTGGGCCTGGCCACGCTGACCATCCTGGAGACCGCGAAAGAGTTCATCGTCGCGCGGCACCCCGATCAAAAGGACTTCGACTTCGCCAAGCTGCCGCTCACCGACAAACCCACCTTCGACCTGCTCAGCGAAGGCAAGACGGTGGCCGTGTTCCAGCTCGAAAGTCGCGGCATGCAAGGCATGTTGCGCGACGCCAAGCCCAGCCTGTTCGAGGACATCATCGCGCTGGTCGCGCTGTACCGGCCGGGCCCGATGGACCTGATCCCGTCGTTCTGCGCGCGCAAGCACGGCAAGGAAGAGGTGACCTACCCGCATCCGCTGATGGAGGCCGTGCTCAACGAGACCTACGGGATCATGGTCTACCAGGAGCAGGTGATGCAGGTGGCGCAGCGCGTGGGCGGCTACTCGCTCGGCGGCGCCGACATGCTGCGCCGCGCGATGGGCAAGAAGAAGGCCGAGGAGATGGCCGAGCACCGCCAGATCTTTGCCGAGGGCGCCGCCAAGAACGACATCAAGCCCGAGCTGGCCAACGAGATCTTCGACGTGATGGAGAAGTTCGCCGGCTACGGTTTCAACAAGTCGCACGCCGCCGCGTATGCGCTGCTGGCCTATCACACGGCCTGGCTGAAGGTGCACTACACCAGCGAATTCTTCGCGGGCAACATGAGCGTGTCGATCGACGACACGGACAAGCTCAAGATCTTCTTCGACGACGCCACGCAGAACTTCGGCATCCACTTCGAGCCGCCGAACGTCAATACCGGCGTGTACCGCTTCATCCCGGTCGATTCCCCGGTGAACGCGCCGAAGACGGAGAAGGGCCGCATCCGCTACGGCCTCGGCGCCGTGAAGGGCACGGGCCAGGGCGCCATCGAAGCCATCGTGGCCGTGCGCGAAGAGGGCGGCCCGTTCAAGAGCTTCTTCGACTTCTGCGCGCGCGTCGACAAGGGCCGCGTGAACAAACGCGTGGTCGAAGCGCTGATCAAGGGCGGCGCTTTCGACGAGCTGGAGCCCAACCGCGCCGCGCTGATCGCCAGCGTCGGCTTGGCCTTCGACTACGCCGCCACGCTGGCCGCCAACGCCGACCAGGGCGGGCTGTTCGACTTCGGCGGGGCCGACACGCACGGCTCGTCGACGCAAGAGCCCGAGCTGGTGACCACCGACGCCTGGAGCATCAAGGAGCGGCTCACGCACGAGAAGGTCGCGATCGGCTTTTACCTGTCGGGCCACTTGTTCGACGAGAGCGCCGACGAGGTGCGCCGCATGGTGCGCCAGCGCATCGCCGACCTGGCCGAGAGCCGCGAGCCGCAGATGGTGACCGGCATCATCAGCGAGCTGCGCGTGATCAACGGCCAGCGTGGCCGCGTCGCCATCTTCAAGCTCGACGACAAGAGCGACGTGATCGAGGCGGTGGCCAATGAAGAAACGCTCGACGCCAACCGCGACCTGCTGAAGGACGACGAACTCGTGCTGGTGCAGGGCAAGGTCCAGCCGGATCGCTTCTCGGGCGGCCTGCGCCTCAACGTGCAACAGGTGTGGAGCCTGCCGGCTGCGCGCTGCCGCTACGGGCGCTACCTGCGCGTGGCAGTCAACGGCAGCGCCCCGCCGATCAACGAGCTGGTGCGCGACTTCCCGCCGCGCAGCGTGGCCACCGAGCAGGGCCAGTTGCTGCAGGGCATGAACGTGCGCCTGACGCTGCAGCGGCGCCAGGGCGAGGTGGCGGCCCAAGCCGAGATCGACCTGGGCGACGACGCGAAGTTCTTCCCCACCGACTCCGCCCTGCAGCGCTGGCGCCAGGCCGCGCACGAGGGACAGGCAACGATCGTCTACGACTGATCGGCTCGCGCCGAGCTGGTCAGGTCTGGGGCGTCGCGCTGGTGGCCGCGTTAGTCGCAGGCGTGGGTGGTGGCGGTGGCGGCGCCTTGCATTGCACGTCGAGCTGCGCCTCGTCGAACCCACCAGGCATGCCGAGATCGACCAGTCTGGCGAACAAGGCCTTGGCGGGATTGCCGCTGCGATCGGCGCCTTCGACGTGCTGCCACTCGCGCGTCACCACGTAGCCGTGGGGGCAGAGCTTGTCGGCCTCGGCGCGCAGAGCCGGAGCGCTGCGGCCGTGCAGGGTGTACGAAGGCGTGCCTTGCGGCGGGTTGGTCGCGGTGGCCATCACGGTGCAGCCGGTCAGGCCCGCGCCGCCGGCGAGCAGGCCGACCAGCAGCCCGGCTTCAGGCAGACGCGACAAAGCAGATCGGATCCGGCAAGCGTTCATGGCACAGCACCCCAGGGTTGAGCCATTGTGGCGGGTGGCGCGGCGCGTGGCGTCAGGACGGCGTCAACCGGTCAGGCGGTCATGTCCAGCAACGCGCCCATCATGCGGTCGCTGGTGCGAAACACCGCGAGGTTGGCCAGGTAACTGCTGCTGGCTTGCAACTGGTCGACCATGTCGGTTTCGAGAGCGCTGCCCTCGTTGCTGGATCGAGTGCGTGACGTGCTCACGCCGCCGCTGGGCTGCGTCTGCTGCAGCACCTGCTCGCGACGAAACGGCTCGGTCTGCACGTTGGCGACGTTGTGCGCGGCAGCGTCTAGCCGCGTTTGCGCGGCGTTCATGCCCGACAGCGCGAGCTGGGGCGTCGACATCAGGCCGGTGATCATGAGCTGTCGCCCTGGCTCAAGCGTAGGTGTTGAGCCGCGTGCCGAGCGTGCCTTCGGTGGCCAGCGTGGGCGGCTTGGGAACGGCGTCGATCAAGGTGACGGCTGCAGCAGCTTGCGAGTTCAGCGCCTTGTTCAGCACCATCATTTGCAAATCACCGGCGGTGGAACTCTGCGTGGCCGCGACCGCGGCGCTCACGCTCATGTCATTGGTCAGACTCATAGCCGATCTCCGAAACAGGCCATGCGTCGATATTGCGGGGCTTGACCGCGCTTTTCCAAGCCTTTGACGCAGCTGGATCGGTTTGGCGTGAATTTCTGCGCAGCGGCCGCCGGTTCGTCAAGCCAGCACAAATCGAAAAACCCTGCTGGCTGGCATTTCAAGACGACTGGTCATATTATTCATCCCATGCCACGCACCGCCGACAAGACCGACATCCCGAACCGCCTCACCGAGGCGGGCTATCTGCTGTTCACCAAGCACGGCTACAACGCCACCGGCATCCAGCAGATCGCCGACCAGGCCGGCGTGCCCAAGGGCTCGTTCTACAACCACTTCGACAGCAAAGAAGCGTTTGCGGCGGCCATCATCGACCGCTACACCGCGTGGGTCGGCCAAGCCTGGGACGCCTGCATGGCCGACGCCCCCGGCGAGCCGCTGGCCGCCATCGAGCACGTGTTCGGGCGCTTCATCCAGCACCACGCCGACACGCATTGCCAAGGCTGCCTGGTGGGCAACTTCGCCGCCGAGGTGAGCGAATCGAGCACGCTGTGCCGCGACGTGCTGCGCAACTCGATGCGCAGTTGGCGCGACCGCCTGGCCGGATTGATCGGGCAGGCGCAGCAGCGCGGCCAGGTGCGCGGCGACATCAGCGCGCTCGACTTGTCCACCTTCTTCTGGGACGCCTGGGAGGGCGCCCTGCTGCGCATGAAGATCGAACACACCACCGAGCCGCTGCGGCACACCGTGCGGCTGGTGTTGAACCACTTTCTGCGGCCTTGATGGCGCGGCCGCAAACGTCGTCCACCTCACAACAGCCCATCGATTCACGACGCTCGTCTCTCATCCCGTCCACCAACACACGGAGCCTTTCGCATGACTGCTACTGATCGCACCCTCTTCCAACCGTTCAAGCTCGGCGGCATCGAGCTGGCCAACCGCGTGGTGATGGCCCCGCTGACGCGCAACCGCGCCGAAGCCGGCAACGTGCCGGGCCCGATGACGGTGGAGTACTACGCGCAGCGCGCCTCGTTCGGCCTGATCGTGGCCGAGGCCACGCAGGTATCGGCCCAGGCCCAGGGCTACTACGCCACGCCGGGCGTGCACACACCCGAGCAGATCGCCGGCTGGCGCAAGGTGACCGACGCCGTGCACGCCAAGGGAGGCAAGATCTTCGTGCAGCTGTGGCACACGGGCCGCATGTCGCACGCGGCCTTCCAGCCGGGCGAGCAGGCCCCGGTGGCACCGTCGGCCATCCGCGCCGAAGCCAAGACCTTCATCCCGGGCCAAGGCTATGTGGACACGTCCACGCCTCGCGCGCTGGAGACCGCCGAGATCGCCGGCATCGTGAACGACTTCCGCACGGCGGCCGCCAACGCGATCCAGGCGGGCTTTGACGGCGTCGAGATCCACGGCGCCCACGGCTACCTGCTTGATGCCTTCTTGCGCGATGGCTCGAACAAGCGCACCGACCAGTACGGCGGCTCGATCGAGAACCGCGCCCGCTTCCTGCTCGAAGTGATGGCGGCCGTGACGCAAGAAATCGGCGCCGACAAGGTGGGCATTCGCCTGTCGCCCGTGTCGCCGGTGAACGACTCCAAAGAGAGCGCCCCGCAGCCGCTGTTCGAGCACGTGGTGCGCGAGCTCGACAAGCTGCAACCGGTGTACATCCACGTGGTCGAAGGTGCCACGGGCGGCCCGCGCGACAACGCACCGTTCGACTACGCGAAGCTGCACAGCCTCTACCGCGGCGTCTGGATGGTGAACAACGGCTACGGCAAGGACATGGCCGAAGCCGTCGTGGCATCGGGCCAGGCCGATCTGGTGTCGTTCGGCCGCGCCGCCATCACCAACCCGGACCTGCCGCGCCGCCTGAAAGAAAACGCGCCGCTCAACGAGTTGTTCAAGGACGCCCCGTTGTATGGCGGCCAGGGCTCGCACGGCTACACCGACTACCCCGCGTTGCCGGCCTGATCGGCCCGCGCGGGCGTCAGCGGCCGGCTTCGTCCGTCAATGCCTGGGCTCGCGCCCGCTCGGTCGCATTGAACGAGCGGGTGGCCAGTTGGTCGATGGCCTGACGCCGCTGCGATTCGCTCAGGCTGGCGTCGCTCATGAGCGCGGCACGCTGCGTTTGAAATGCCTGCAAGCGGCTTTGCCAATTGGCGCGTTGCGCATCGAGCGCGTCGAGCCGATCCGCCGCCTCGGCGCCGACGATCTGCACCCGCGCCGCGCGCACGGCCTCGGCCGACGCGCCTTGCGCGCGCAGCTCCTGCGTCACGGCCGTGAGTTGGTCGTAGCGCTCGCGGGCGCTGACCGCCTCTTGCAGCTCGGGCGGCAAGGTGGCGTTGAGTTCGTGAAGGCGCGCGGCCTTGTCGCGAGCGCTCAATGAGGCATCGCGCACGATCAGCAGGCTGGCGACGCTGTAGTTGCCTAGCTGCTCCTCGTCGGCAAAGAACGCCGCGTGCTCGGTCGGGCTGAACCGTTGCTGACGCAAGCTGAGCTGCTGCGCCAGGCGAGCGCGCAAGGCCTCGACGCTGCTGGCGGGCTGGCCGCCCCCCTGCTGCACCAGTTGCTCAAGCGCGGCGCGGTAGTCGAGATAGCGATTGAGCAGATCGAGTGCCTCGGCGCGCGCCGGTTCTTTCAGCTGGTTGCGCACGTAGGCCTGCAGGCGCTCGCGCACCTGCTGCACCGGCTCTTCGCCGATCGTCGAGAGAAAGTAGTCGAAGCAGTTGCGCACGCCGCGCACCACGCGCAGGTGCCCGGACGAATCGACCGGCAACTCGCCATCGACGTCGGTGCCCTGCAGCGACGCTGGCAGTTGCTCCAGCCCCGTCTTGAAATGCACTGCGGGTGACGCAGCCGAGCCCCCCCCGACACCCGGTCGGAACCAATCGCCCGCGGGGCCTGCCGCATCACCGCCTTCGACTGCGCGACCTGCATGGCGCAGATGCCCCGCCTGAGTCGCGACCACGGCGGCGACTACCAGGCTCCCGGTCAACCAGGCCCAGGTGCTGCCGCGCCGCCAAAGGGGTCGGCTGAGCCGAATCGGCGCCGAGCCCGACAACTCTCGGCGCCCCGACAGCACCCGGCGCATTTACAGACCCAGCTTCTTCAAGCGATTGGCCTGGATGCGATACAAGCCCACCGGGTCGGCACCCAACCCGACGAGACCCAGCAGCTGGTTGACCTCGTGCAGGTGGTTCATCGGGTAGTTGTCGCGCAGCACCACCCCCAGGTGGCTCGCGCACTTGCCCACCAGACCGTCGCTGGCCTCGGGGAGCACCGCCGCCGTCACTTTCAGGATGTAGTCGGCCGGGTCGAGCACGTTGTAGACCTGCCCCGTGCCGCTCCACGAGTAATAACGGATGCCGTTGACCACCGCCGCGCCCTGGCCGCAACTGGTTGTGGGCACGCCGGCCGGGTAGGCCGCATTGAAGGCCGCCGCGCCCGACGTGGTGAGCGACGGCAGCGTGCCTTCGAGCGAGTCCTGCGGCAGCGACGAGTTGCCCGACAGCAGCGCCTCGACCGAGCCCAGCGCGTTCACCACGCTGGCGATGAGGTTCGACACCGTCGGCCCCACGAGGCCCGACAAGCCTTGGATCAAGTCAGCCACTGGCGAGCCGAAGGTCACCCCACCCACCGAGGTGACCGAGGCCACCAGATCGGGGCGCACCGCTGCCACGTAGCGAATCGACTGGTTGCCCTGGCTGTGGCCGACGAGGTTGAACTTCTTGGCGCCGCTGATGGCCGAGATGTCTTCGACCTGCGTCAGCAGTTGCTCGCCGCGCAGCACGGCCGAGTTGAACGCCGACACCGAGGTGGAGTAGACCGTGGCGCCGTTGCTGCGCAGGTCTTGCGGCACGCCGTAGAAGTAATCGATGCCCGCGATGCTGCTGAATCCGGCCATGCCGTGCGCCAGCACGATGGGGTATTTCGTCTGGGCGTAGGTGCCAGCATGAGCAGCACCCATCAACATCAATGTGCCCGCGGCGACGGCCACCGCCGTCTTCAGCGCTTGTTTCACCATGCTTGTCTCCTATCGGTCTTGTGTGTCGAGACCCGGCCATCCGTTGCTGCCGAGCCCTGCCTTGTGGCGTGCCGTTCGTGAACAGATTCACGAATACGTCACGTCTTCCATGCTAGGCAGCCGAGCGCGCCGACAGGGAGCGCATTTGTACGGATGACGCATCGCGACCCGCAGGTCAACCCGCGGGCGTTTTCTCTCAATGCGGAAAACACTGGCCTCTGCCTCGCTGCCGGCTTCGCGCAGCCCCGCGAGAAAACCCTCGTCCCTTGTTTGCTGACCACTGGTCATGTATTCTTTGGCGCATTTATTGACCATCAGTCACCTCTAAAGGGCGAAACCATGTCACGCAACAGCACCTCTGCATCCTGGGCTTTGATCACCGGAGCATCGAGCGGTTTTGGTATCGACTTCGCGCAAGAGCTGGCCCGTCAGGGGCATCACCTGGCGCTGGTGGCGCGGCGCGTGGAGCCCATGCAGAAGCTGGCGCGCGAGCTGGAGGCGCGATACGGCATCCGCACCCGCGTGATCGGCATGGATCTGGCCCGCGCCGGCGTGGGCGTCGAGCTCAAGCGGCAGCTCGACACCGAAGGCATCGCCATCGACGTGCTGATCAACAACGCCGGCTATGGCGTGTATGGCGACTTTCTCGCCCACCCTCTGCAAAAGACGATGGACATGCTGCAGCTCAACATCATGAGCCTGACCGAGCTGACGCACCTCTTCGGCGCCGACATGGCCCGGCGCGGGCACGGCCAGATCCTGCTGGTGGCGTCGATCGGGGGCTACCAGGCCTCGCCGTCCTACGCCGCGTACAGCGCCAGCAAGGCCTACGTCCTGCTGCTGGGCGAAGCGCTGCACGAAGAACTCAAGCCGCGCGGCGTGAAGGTGACCGTGCTGTCGCCGGGCGTCAGCGCCACCGGCTTCCTGGACGTGGCCGGACAGCGCCCCACGCTGTACCAGCGCGTGTTCATGATGAGCAGCCCGGATGTGGTCCGCATCGGCCTGCGCGCGATGCAGCGAGGCCGCGCCTCGATCGTGTCGGGCTTCGCGAATGCGCTCACGGTATGGACCAACCGGCTGGTGCCGCGCCTGATGCAGCGCCGCATCGCCTATGCTTTGATGCGCAACGACTGAGCCCTGAAGGATTCATGCCCCGCCCGACCCTGAACGACGACGACCGCGCGCAACGCCGCCGCCAGCTGCTGGACGCCGCGCATGCGCTGTATCAGCGCAGGCAGGCGCTGCCCACGGTGGCCGAGATCGCCCAGGCGGCCGGCGTGGCCAAGGGCACGGTCTACCTGTCGTTCGGCACCAAGGAAGAAATCTTCATCGCCTTGCTCGACGACGGCTTCGCGCAACTGCTGGGCACTCTTTTGCCGCAGTTGCAGCAGCTGCCCAGGCAGGCCGAAGCCGCCGCGGCGGCTTTCGCGGCGGGTTTCAGCGCCAGCCTGCGCACGCTGCCCGACCTGCTGCCGCTGGCCGCCATGACCAACTCGGTGCTCGAGAAGAACCTGCCCCTCGATACCTTGCTCGACTTCAAGACCCGCGTGATGGGCGGCTTGATGATGGCCGGCGCGCAGCTGGAAGCGCACCTGCCGCTGCTGCTGGAGCCCGATCAAGGCAGCGACCTGCTCCGCCGCACCTGGGCCCTGACCCAGGGCTTGTGGCAACTGAGCGACTGCCCGACGCCGATGAAGCCGCATCTGATCGAGGCGCTGACCGCCCGCGGCGTGCCGCATGTCTACGACCGTGATTTCCACGACGAACTGCAGACGGCCCTGACCCTGCTTTGGCGCGGGACGCTGCTGGCCCGGCGCCGCTGAGCCCGCGCCGAGCCTCGCGCGTCAACGCGGCACGAAGAAGATCGATTTCTCGCGCACCGAGCGAGGCGGCTCCTGCGCCCCCGAAGCCAGCTGCTCCACATCGAAAACAATCGAGCTGGTTCGCCCGGCGACCTTGGCCGCCGCATCGGGCGCCAACCGCACCTGCACCGGCAGCGATCGCACGTCGCCCGCGGGCACTTCGATCGCCGCGTCGGCCTGCACGGACAGCCCCGGCAAGCCGCTCGCCGCCACGCGGTAGCGTTGCGCGTGCTCGGAGCTGTTGCTGATCTGCAGACGATAGGTGTTGGCGATGTAGCCATCCTCGTCCTGCCGGGCCAGCGCATTGCGGTCCTTGATGACGTCCACGTTGAACGGGCTGCGCAAGACCAGGCTGATGACGAACAACGCGCCGGCCGTCGTCAGCAAGCCGCCGTAGATCAGCACGCGCGGCCGCAGCACGCGGCGCACCATCTGCCGGCGCGTGAGCCCCTGCGCCACGCCGTTGGCGGTGGAGTAGCGGATCAGCCCCTTGGCGTAGCCCATCTTGTCCATCACGTCGTCGCACACGTCGATGCAGGCCGCGCAACCGATGCATTCGTTTTGCAGGCCGTCGCGGATGTCGATGCCCGTGGGGCAGACCTGCACGCACAAGGTGCAGTCGATGCACGAGCCCAGGCCGGCCGCCGCGGGGTCGGCCTTGCGTGAGCGCGAGCCGCGCGGTTCGCCCCGACCGGCGTCGTAGGTGATGACCATCGAGTCGTTGTCGATCAGCGCGCTCTGGAAGCGGGCGTAAGGGCACATGTACTTGCACATCTGCTCGCGCAGATAGCCGGCGTTGCCGTAGGTGGCGAAGCCGTAGAACAGCACCCAGAACCATTCCCAGGCCGACAAGTTGAACGTGCCCAGCTCGGCCGCTA
>NZ_JAYSBZ010000034.1:0-34109 GCF_041915145.1 Aquabacterium sp.
CATGAACACCTCGCGAACCTGCGGATTGCCCAGCAGGAACGGGCCGAACGTCTCGGGGAACACATCATGCGGCCCCACGCTGTACCAGACCTCGCCCGACATTTCATCGTCTTCGTTGCGCGGCGCCGGCACGCGCCGGAAGTTGCAGTCGGTGACGTACTCGATCTCGTCGTAGTCGTAGAACACGACCTTGCCGTTGCGCGTGACGCCGAAGTTTTTCCAGAGCATGTCGCCCGGAAAGATATTGGCCGCCACCAAGTCTTTCAGCGCGTTGCCGTACTCGATCACGGCGTGCTCCAGTTGCTCGGGCCCAGCCTCTTGAAGATAGATGTTCAGCGGGATCATTCGTCGCTCGATGTAGACGTGCTTGACGATGAGGTAGTCGCCCTCTTCTTCGATCAGGCTGGGCGCAAAGTGATGCAACTCGGCCATCAGCTCCTCATCGAAGCGATCCCGCGGGAAAGCCACGTTGGTGAATTCGAGCGAGTCGGCCATGCGCCCGACGCGATCGTGCTGCTT
This sequence comes from Aquabacterium sp., assembly GCF_041915145.1. Classification (GTDB taxonomy): domain Bacteria; phylum Pseudomonadota; class Gammaproteobacteria; order Burkholderiales; family Burkholderiaceae_C; genus Aquabacterium. The sequence continues at coordinate 520 of NZ_JAYSBZ010000034.1, forward strand.
GATGAGCTGGTATTTGCCCTTGATCTGCTCGCGTGTCGTTTCTTTCTGCGGCGGGAAGAAGTCTTTGATGATCTTGAAGACGAACGGGTACGACGGCAGATCGAACACCAGCATCACCATGCCCTTGATGCCCGGCGCGATGCGAAAGCGGTCGCTCGAATGGCGCAGGTGAAATAGAAAGTCGCGATAAAACAGGTTCTTGCCCTGCTTCTGCAGGCCGATGGCGTTGTAGAGCTCGGCGCGCGGCTTGCGCGGCATCATCGACCGCAAGAACTGCACGTAGCCCGACGGGATGTCCATCTCGACCATGAAATAGGCACGCGCGAAGCTGAACAGCGCCTGCATGTCGTCTTCGCCGAGCAAAACGGTGTCGATGTACAGACGCTGTCGCGAGTTGTGCAGGATCGGCAGCGCGAACGGCAACGAGCGATACCCGTTGACCACCTTGCCAACGATGTAGGCTCCTTTGTTGCGATAGAACAGCGACGACAGTACCTGGAACTGGAAATTCGTGCGCAGCCGCACGTTGTCGATCTGACCGTGCAGGTCGTCCATCACGAAGCCGATGTCGCGATCCAGATCGTCAAACTCGACGTTCAAGTTGAAGTCGCGCACGATCTTGGTCAACACATCGCGCATGGTTTCCAACTTCGGGTAGTAGGCCCGGAAGGTCAGCGCCGACTGCTTGTCGTCGATCTCGATGTACTCGGTGGACACCGCCGGCCGCACGAAGATGAAATCGTTGCGGAAGTAGCGTCGATGCAGGATCTTGATGGTCACCGAGTTGAAGAACGTCTCGGCCAGCTCGGGCTGATGGTGGTTGACCAGCAAGCCGATGTAGTGGAGCTTGATCTGCTGCCACACCTCCATGGGCAAGGCGCTCGCACCGAATTCAGATTGCAGCCGATCCACGGCCTCTTCGACCCGCAGGTCGTAGAACTCGATGCGCTCGCGGTTGCCTCGCTGCTGGCCGTGCCAATCGGCCGACTCGAAGCGCAGCTTGGCTTCGGCGCCCGCCTGGCGAAACAGACGGTAATGGCGGTTGAAGCCCTCCAGCATGGCTTGGGCAATCTCGAAGGCGCGCGAATCGGTGAGTTTTTGCGGAAACATCGTGGTCTCTGATATTGGCCGGACAACGCCGGCTGACGAGCAATGGATAAGGTCGGACAAGGCTGGCGCAAGACGTTGATCAGCCGAGATAGCGCGCCTTCAGGCCATTCAGCGCTTGCGCGTAGGCGCCCTTGACGTCCGATGCGCCCGACACGGTCAAGTGCAGGTTGTTCAGCAAGCCGTTATGCAAGCCGTATACCCAGCCGTGCACGACGACCAGTTGGTTGCGCTTCCAGGCGTCCTGAACCACGGTGGTCTGGCAGACGTTGAGCGTCTGCTCCAGCACATTCAATTCGCACAGGGCGCGATGGCGCTGCTCATCGCCGGGCAAGGCGTCGAGCCAATACTGGTGCTTGTTGCGCACGTCCTGCACGTGTCGCAGCCAGTTGTCGGCGATGCCGACGTGCACGTTGTCCATGGCCGCGCGAACGCCGCTGCACCCGTAGTGCCCCACCACGATCACATGGCGCACCTGCAGCTTGTCGATGGCGAACTCCATGACCGACAGGCAATTGAGATCGGAATGCACCACCACGTTGGCCACATTGCGGTGCACGAACAACTCGCCCGGAAGCAGGCCGACGATCTCATTGGCCGGCACGCGGCTGTCGGAGCAGCCGATCCAGAGATATTGCGGCGACTGCTGGTTTTGCAGACGGGTGAAAAAACCGGGCGAGCGCTGTTCGGTTTCTTGGGCCCACTCGCGGTTTTTCTCGAACAGTGATTGCAGATCCATGGGCGCTCAACGTAGGTGATAAATGCCAGCCAGCATCCTAACAACCCGCCGAGGCGAATCCGACAAGCCGCAGAGGATCAGTCGAGTTGGGGCAGGATCTGATCGCGCAGCCGCCCCCTCGCCTCGTCGAGATCAGGGATCACCGAGCGGACGACGTCCCAGAAACGCGGGCTGTGGTTCATCTCGCGCAAATGCGCCAGCTCGTGAGCCACCACGTAATCGATGGTGGACAGGCCCAGGTGCACCAGACGCCAGTTGAGCCGGATCGAGCCGTCGGCGCTGGCACTGCCCCAACGGGTTTGAGCACTCGACAACGACACGCGCTTGACGCTCACGCCCAAGCGCTGCGAGAACACGGCGCAACGCTCCTCGAACACTTGCCGGGCTTGACGCTGCAGCCACGACTGCACCACGTCTCGAATCTGCTCGGGTTGCGCTGCATGTGGCAGGCCCACGCGCAAGGTCAGACGCGGCACGCCGGGCAGCGCCTGGGCGTCGGTGCGCAGCACGGCACCAGTCACCCGGTCGTCGAGCACCAGGATCACGGTGTCGCCCAAGAACGGCAAGCTCGTGCCATCGCGCCATTCGATGCGGGCGGAATCTTGCTTGCGCGCCCGTTCATGTTGCTCGGCCAGCTTGTTGCGAATCCAGTCGGCCTTGTCGCGCAGCGCGGCTTCCACTTCGCCCCAGCCCACCCAGCGCGGCGCACGCACGCTCAGGCCCTCGGTGCTGACCACCATGCCGATGCTGCGTCGACGCGCGCGCTTGAATTCATAAGCCACCAACACGTTGCCCAGGCGGATCTCGCGCTCGGCCCGAGGATGCCGAAATGCCACATGCGAGCCGATCGCGGCATCGTGCCGGTGAGTCTGATGCAAAGACTCGGGCGATGCCCGGACTGCATCCACGGCGCGCGGCACGCAAGCGCTCATCGCCGTGTCAATCGGGCTCGGCGCGGGAGGGTTTGGCGTCGTGGCGCACGGACTCAACGCCGGACTCGGCGGCGGGGCGCCATCGACGCAAGAGCGGTCGTCTCGCCACAGAGACATCTGCGGGGTGTCCGTATCAACTTGAGCCGCCCCCATCTTGCGAGTCATGTGCCGAACGATGCCTTCCGAATCGAGGCGGGTTCGGCGACGAACTCACCCTTGTAAACCTCGGCATCGAGCTTGCGCATTTCGGATTCGATCCACTGCTCCACGTCCGGCATCAGCGAGTCGGGCGTGTGGCCTCGCGAGTCGATGGGCCAGCCGAACGACACGTCCACCACGCCGGGCCGCTGCAAGAACAAGCCTCCCAGCCGGGCCATCGACCAGCCGAAAAACGACGCCAAGATCAGCTCACGCTTGAACACATGGCTCAACGGCATGGGCAGCAACACCGGATAGGTGAGGGTTTCCCAGGCCGACTGATGCCTGGAACACAACACGGCGCGCTGACCACGGGCATTCATTTCAACAAGGCAAATATCACCGCGCGCAAATACACCATGGCTTTGTCCATCAAACCGCCTCGCCTTCCAAAACCGAGTCGAAAAGCGCCCGCGTCAAGCGGCGAGTTTCGACAGGTCAGCCACCCGGTTCATCGCCGCGTGCAACAGGGCCAGCAAGCCCAGCCGGTTGGCGCGCAAGGTCGGGTCTTCGGCGTTGACCATCACACCGTCGAAGAAGGCGTCCACCGGTTCCTTCAGCACGGCCAGCGCCTTGAGTGAACCCGCGTAGTCGCCCTGCTCGAAAGCCTGGTCGGCCTGCGGCTTGACGCCCGCCAGCGCCTGCGCCAACGCGGCCTCGGCGGGCTCCTTGAGCATGGCTGCGTCCACCTTGGCTTCGACCTCGCCTTCAACCTTTTTGAGGATATTGCCGACGCGCTTGTTGGCCGCAGCCAGCGAAGCCGCTTCGGGCAAGGCTGCAAAAGCGCGCACGGCTGCCAGGCGCTTGGGCACGTCTGCCAGACGCTGCGGGCGCAAGGCCAGCACCGCATCGACCTCTTGCGCGCTGTAGCCCTGCTCGCGCAGCGACACCGCCAGCCGATCGAGCATGAACGCCAGCAAAGGTTCGGACGGGTTGGCGATGAGCTCGCCGAATGCCGGCACGGCCGACGCGATCAGCGCAGGCAGGTCGAGCGACAAATTCTTTTCAACCAGGATGCGGATCACGCCCAGCGCGTGGCGGCGCAGCGCGAACGGGTCTTTGTCTCCGGTGGGCAACTGGCCAATGCCGAACAGGCCGACCAGCGTCTCCAACTTGTCGGCCAGCGCGACCACCGTGCCCGTGTGGTTGCGCGGCAGGCTGTCACCCGCGAAGCGCGGCTTGTAGTGGTCTTCGATGGCGATCGCCACGCCGTCGCGCAGGCCTTCATGACGGGCGTAGTAGCCACCCATGATGCCCTGCAGCTCCGGGAATTCGCCCACCATGTCGGTCAGCAAGTCGGTCTTGGCCAGCGAGGCTGCCTGCTGCACCTTGCTGTCGAGCACGTCGAGCTCGTCCTTGGCCAGCACGGTATACGGGTACACGGCCATGCGCAGCTGCTTGACGATCTCGTGGCCGATGGCGCGCACGCGCTCGGCGCGTTCACCTTGCGTGCCCAGCTTGCCGTGGTAGACCACCTTGGCCAAGCCATCGACGCGCGAGGCCAGCGTCTTCTTGCGGTCTTGATCGAAGAAGAACTTGGCATCAGCCAGACGCGGGCGCACCACGCGCTCGTTGCCGCCGATCACCGCGCTCGGGTCGGCCGGCTGGATGTTGCTGACGAGCAGGAACTTGTTGGTCAGCTTGCCGGCTTCGTTCAGCAGCGGGAAGTACTTCTGGTTGGCCTTCATGGTGAGGATCAGGCACTCTTGCGGCACCTCCAGGAAGGCTTCTTCAAACTGCCCCATCAGCACATTCGGGCGCTCGACCAGCGCGGTCACCTCGTCGAGCAGCGCGTCGTCGTCAATCGGCTTGAGGTTGACGCCGGCCTTGGCAGCGGCCGCTTGCAGCTGGCGCACGATCTCGGCGCGGCGTGCGGCGAAACCTGCGATCACGGCGCCCTGGGTGCGCAGTTGCTCGTCGTAGCTGTCGGCGTCTTTGATGACGATCGGATCGACGCTCGCTTCAAAGCGATGACCGTGCGTTTGCCGGCCCGACGTCAAGCCGAGCACCGCCACGTCCACCACCTCGTCGCCGTGCAACGCAATCAGGCCATGTGCGGGGCGCACGAAATCGACGCTGCTCCAGCCGTCAGCCAGCTGGTACTTCATGACCTTCGGGATCGGCAACTTGGCCAGCGCCTCTTCGAGCGCCTTCTGCAGGCCTTCGGCAAGGGTGGCACCGGCCACCACGCTGTCAAAGAACAGCGCTTCGGCCTTGCCGTCGGGTTGCCGCTTGAGGCTGGCCACGGCATCCGGCCCGGCGCCCAGCGACGCCAGCTTCTTCAGCAGCGCCGGCGTGGCGTGGCCCTGGGCATCCAGACCCACGCTCACCGGCATCAATTTCTGCGACACCGGTTTGTCGGCCGCCTTGAGCGCGACCTGGGTCACATGCACCGCCAGACGGCGCGGCGACGCGAAATCCGTCGCCACGCTGGCGCTGCCCGCCAAACCTTGCTGCTTCAGCGACTCGACCAGCACCGACGAAAACGCCTGCCCGAGCTTGTTCAACGCCTTGGGCGGCAGTTCTTCAACAAACAACTCGACCAACAGATTCTTGGTAGTCATGCTCAGGCTGCCTTCTTGTTGTTATTGATTTGGGCCACGACTTCATCGGCCCAGGCCTTGGGCGCCATCGGGAAGCCCAGTCGTGCGCGGCTGTCGAGGTAGCTGGCCGCCACGCTGCGCGCCAGGTTGCGGATGCGGCCGATGTAGCCGGCGCGCTCGGTCACGCTGATGGCGCCGCGAGCGTCGAGCAGGTTGAAGGTGTGCGCGGCCTTCAGCACTTGCTCGTAGGCGGGCAAGGCGAGCTGCTGCTCCATCAGGTTCTTGGCCTGCTTCTCGTACGCACCGAATGCCGTCAACAGGAAGTCGACGTCGCTGTGCTCGAAGTTGTAGGTACTCTGCTCGACTTCGTTCTGGTGAAACACGTCGCCGTATTTCAGACCGGGCGCGTAAGTGAGGTCGTAGACGTTCTCCACGCCTTGCAGGTACATGGCCAGACGTTCCAGGCCATAGGTGATCTCACCGGTGATGGGCTTGCAATCGATGCCCCCCACTTGCTGGAAGTAGGTGAACTGCGTCACCTCCATGCCGTTGAGCCAGACCTCCCAGCCCAGGCCCCAGGCGCCGAGCGTGGGGTTCTCCCAGTCGTCTTCGACGAAGCGGATGTCGTTCTTCTTGAGATCGAAGCCGAGCGCTTCGAGCGAGCCCAGGTAGAGCTCGAGGATGTTGGCCGGCGCGGGCTTGAGCACGACCTGGAATTGGTAGTAGTGCTGCAGACGGTTCGGGTTCTCGCCGTAACGCCCATCTTTGGGGCGACGGCTGGGCTGCACGTAGGCGGCCTTCCAGGGCTCGGGGCCGATGGCGCGCAAGAACGTGGCGGTGTGGCTGGTGCCGGCGCCCACTTCCATGTCGTAGGGTTGCAGCAGGGCGCAGCCTTGGGCGTCCCAATACTCCTGCAAGCGCAGGATGATTTGCTGGAAGGTCAGCATGGTGTGTTTCTGGTTGGCTTGAATTCGGAAGGCGAACGCGGCTTTGACGGGGTACGGCTACCGTCGCAAAACCGTTCACCGGAGAGTGACAAATTCTACGGGGGCGCCGTGTGCGCCTTTCAAGGGCTTCGCGGCAGGCGGCGTATCGCTGCGATCGCGGCCAGAGCCAGGCACAGCAGCGGCCACAAACCCCATCGCCCAGCCCACCAGGCGAACGGAGTTGTCCCAGCCCGCCCCTCGACGGAAGCGCGCAACACGCCCTGCTCGTAAGGCGCCAGACTGGCCGTGACCCGCCCGCGGTGATCGATCACCACCGTCGCGCCGGTATTGGTTGCGCGAATCATCGGCCGCTGCAATTCCAGCGTCCGCATCCGCGACATCTGCAGATGCTGCTCGACCGCCAGCGACGGCGTGAACCAGCCGATGTTGCTCAGGTTCGCCAAAACCGTCGGCGCACGATCGGCGTCAACCATGCGCGCCGCGAGCTCCTCGCCAAAAACGTCTTCGTAGCAGATGTTCGGCGCGATCCGCTGCCCCAGCGCAGCGAACGACGGTTGATCCAAGTCGCCCCGGTTGAAGTCGCCCAGCGGGATGTTCATCATGCGAACGAACCAATGAAAACCCGTCGGGACGAATTCGCCGAACGGCACCAGGTGATGCTTGCTGTATTGGTAGCTGGGCAGCGCACCGCCAGTGGTCTGGGCCGACAGGCCGACCACCGAATTCGTGTATCCCTGCCGCTCGGTGCCCAGCGGCACGCCCACCAGGGCCGCGCGACCGGGCCGGTCGAACGCGGCGCGCAGGTTGTCCCAATACGAGGCAGGCGTCATCGACGGCAGCAGCGGAATGGCCGTCTCCGGCGCCACCACCAGTCCGTCGCCAGCGGCCTCCAGCGCCTGGCCATACCACGTCAGCTGACTGAGCAGGTTCGATGGCAGGAATTTCTCGTTTTGCGGGACATTGCCCTGCAGCAAGATCACCTGCATCTCGCCCGCGCCAGCCGTGAAATCACGCGCGCCGAGCAGAGATACCCCACCGAACACCGAGCCCCCAACCAGCAAAGCGGCCCCAGCCATCGGCACGGTGCGCGCCAAGCCCACCCCTGCAGCCAAACAAGCCGCGACCGCCCCGATACCGTAGACACCACCCCACGGAGCCAACGCTGCCAAGGGGCTGTCAACGTAGGCGTAACCGGCCGCCGCCCACGGGAACCCAGTCAACAGTACCCCGCGAGCCCATTCGGCCAACAGCCACAGTGCGCCGAACAACAAGGCATCGACCACGATGCGCCCTCGCCGCCAAGCCACGAACAGGGCCATCGCTGCGGCGAGGCCCAAGGCCATGAACGCGCTGAGCGCCAGCACCGCCAACGCCGCCAAACCGGCAGGCAAACCGCCGTAGCGATGCATGCTGATGAACAGCCAGGCGGTAGCCGCCGCGAACCAGGCCGTGCCGTAAAGCCAGCCCAGCCAAGCGCCTCGGCGCCAGGTCGCCACGCGGCCCACACTCCTGGCCAGCACGGTCGCAGCCAAGGCCTGCAGCCACCAAGCCGACTGCAAGCCCAGAGCCCGCGGCGAATAAGCCAGAACTTGCGCGCACGCCGCCCCGACAACCAGAAGAGACTGCCCGGTCAGAACATGCCGAAGGCCAGCGCCCTCCGTGCTTGCGCCGATCAACCGCCGACGCATGAGCTATGTACGGGTGCCCGAGCCAGAACGATCGTCCTGGTCACGCGTCACCTTGAACCAGCGAACCGAGCCGCCTCGCGCCAGCATGACCTGGAAACGCAAACCGCCCATCGCGAAAACCTCGCCTCGACGCGGCACATGCCCCAGCTCATGGGCCACATAGCCACCGATGGTGTCGAAATCGTCAACCGACAAATTAACGTCAAAAGCGTGATTGACAGCACCGATGTCGGCATCGCCCGCCACGCGCTGACTGCCGTCGGCCAGCGTGAAGATGTTGCTTTCACCGTCCTTCTCGTCGAACTCGTCTTCGATCTCGCCGACGATTTCCTCGAGCACATCTTCGATCGTCACCAGGCCGGCCGTGCGGCCGAACTCGTCAATCACGATGGCCAAGTGATTGCGATTCGAGCGGAAATCGCTCAGCAATTCATTGAGGCGCTTGGACTCGGGCACGAAGATCGGCGGACGCAACAAGGTACGCAAGTTGAGCTCGGGGGCGCGCTGCAGCTTGAGCAGATCCTTGGCAAGCAGGATGCCGATGATGTTTTCACGGCCCCCCTCGAACACCGGAAAACGGGAATGCCCCGTATCAATGACCACGGCCAGCAGATCTTCGTAGGCCGCATCGATGTCGAGCAAGTCCATGCGCTTGACCGCCACCATCACGTCGCCAGCCGTGAGATCGGCCATGCGCAAGATGTTTTCGAGCATCACTCGTGACTGCGGCTCGATCAGCTCACGCTGCTCGGCATCGGCCAGGGTTTCGATGAGTTCGTCGGTGGAGTCGGGGCCGGGCGAAATGAATTCGACGAAGCGATCAAGCAGACTGCGGCGGTCTGCGTGCGCTCCGTGCCGCTCGTTGGCGTGCTTGTCTGCCGCGCGGGGCGGTCGACTAGGGTAAGGATCAGACACGTCAGCGGGTGTCGGTAGTGGGGGAGCGCCAAGAATACCCGATCACCATGAAAATCGGATCGGCGCTAGCATTCGTCTTTTAATAGAGTCAGGCACCATGAGCCTCATACCCGTCACCATCCTCACCGGCTTCCTCGGCAGCGGCAAGACCACTCTGCTCAAGCGAATCCTCACCGAATCCCACGGCCAGAAAATCGCGGTCATCGAAAACGAATTCGGCGAAGAAAACATCGACAACGACATCCTGGTGTCGGATACCGACGAGCAGATCATCCAGATGAACAACGGTTGCATCTGCTGCACCATCCGCGAAGATCTGCGCGCCACGCTGTCCAACCTGGCCGCCAAGAAGCGCGAGGGGCACCTCGATTTCGAACGCGTGGTCATCGAAACGACCGGATTGGCCGACCCCGGCCCGGTGGCGCAGACCTTTTTCATGGACGACGAGATCGCCGAGATCTACCTGCTCGACTCGATCCTCACGCTGGTGGATGCCAAACACGGCTCGAAGCAACTCGACGACCGCCAGGAAGCACGTCGCCAGGTCGGATTCGCCGACCAGATCTTCCTGAGCAAGACCGACCTGGTGTCGCAGGCCGAGGCCGATGAGCTGAGCCACCGCGTCAAGCACATGAACCCCCGCGCCCCGCAGCATCGGGTGCACTTCGGCGAAGTGCCGCTGGCGGACGTGTTCGATCTGCGTGGGTTCAATCTGAACGCCAAACTCGACATCGACCCCGACTTCCTGGCGGTCGATGCCGGGCACAAGCATCACCACGATCACGACCATCATCACGAGCACGGCGAAACTTGCTGCCACCCTCACCACCATCGCCATGACGACGATGTGAAATCGTTCGTGTTCCGCTCCAACCGCCCCTTCAATCCGGCCAAGCTCGAAGATTTCCTGGGCGGCATGGTCCAGCTTTATGGCCCCAAGATGCTGCGCTACAAAGGCGTGCTCAATGTGGTCGGCATGGACCGCAAGGTCGTTTTCCAGGGCGTTCACCAATTGATGGGCAGCGATGTCGGCCCCAAATGGGCTCCCGGCGAAGTCAAAGCCAGCAAAATGGTGTTCATCGGCATTGACTTGCCGCAAGACATCTTCCGTCAAGGTCTCGAACAGTGCCTGGCCTGAAACTGCCCGTAAATTGACTCAAGCGGCTTCGTGGCTACAATCCGCCGCGCTTGAAATTCGGTAGTTCTGATCAAGTCCAAAACCCGCATCACGATGGGGAGGGGTTGAGTGGTCACCAATGTCGCGAGGAGATCCCTGTGAGCAAGACGGCCCAGCGAGTTTCTAAGGAAGTCACCGCCAAAAAGACGGTGATCGCAAAACCGCCGGCGAAAACCGCAGCGGCATCACCCAAGACGCCTGCCAAAGTAGTCAAGGCCCCAAGCAAGACATCAAAGACGGCGTCAGAAAAGCCAACCCAAGCGCCCGCCAGTTCGGCCAAGGCTGCCCCAAAAACCGCAGCCAAGGCTGCTCCAGAACCAAAAAACACTCAAGTCATCAGCAAGGCTGCCGATTCAAGCTCTCAGAAGGGCGCCAAAGTTGTTGCAACCAAGGCAGCCAAACAGAAATCCGTTCCCGTGTCTCTGCCACCGGCGCACCAGATTCCCGCTCCAGCACCGGTGTACAAGCCCAGCCGCCTCGATTTACCTACTCAAATGCCCCAAACTGCAACCGCCGTCAAGGTGGATCCCAAACTCGCCAACGCCTGGAAAAACAAGGCTGGCCGAGATCTCTCGGAAGCCGAACTGCTGGCCATGCCAGACAGTGAGTACATGAACGAGAAACAGCTCGAATTCTTCAAGGCCCGGCTGGACCTCCTGAAGGAAGACCTGCTCTCCAACGCGGGCGAAACAACCGAGCATTTGCGCGAAGACACCTCGATCGTGCCGGATCCCGCAGATCGCGCGACCATTGAAGAAGAGCACGCCCTGGAGTTGCGCACCCGCGATCGGGAACGCAAACTGCTGAAAAAGATCTCGCAAGCACTTGTCCGCATTGATTCGGGCGAGTACGGTTATTGCGACGAGACGGGTGAGCCCATCGGTTTGGGCCGACTGATTGCTCGCCCGACGGCTACGTTGTCCCTCGAAGCGCAGCAGCGTCGCGAATTGAAGCAAAAGCTTTTCGGAGATTGACGCCTGGCGCAAGAGTAAGCTTGCGCCTACTCTGCCGCGCCCTGCCTTGCCATGTTCTTGATGCATTCGGTTTCTTGCCAAGTTTCGTCTTCCACGCAGGCACGCCGCGTGGTGCGGTGTGTTCAAGTCTGGCCGGTCGGCGTAGTCCGCTGACCCATTCAACATGGCAGACGCACCGAAAACCCCTCCTGGCTTTTTGCGCAAGGTTGCGCGTTTTGTCGTAAACCCCACGACCGACTGGGCTGAGTTGAGTTCGCCGCCAGAAGACGGCCTGGAAAGCGAATACGCCAAGTCTGAGATCAAGGCCATGGTGGAACGCAAGCGCCGCAACGATTTCGTGCGCAAGCGAGAATTCGACATGCTGCGCAAGATCCGCCGTGACGGCGTGTCGGGCGGCGATCTGATCGGCACCTCGTCCAATCTAGACTCCGAATCGCGCGTCAACGACAGCGCCAAACCCGATCGCGAGGTCAAAGCCAAGATCGACGCGATCGAGCAGCAAATGGTGGGCGAATCGCTGCGCAAGCACGCCGCCAGCCAGTCGCACACCCCGTCGTTCTACAACGCCACGACCCTGCCGGCGAGCATGGAAGAAGCCCCCTCGCGCGAGCGCTTCGACACCGACACCATCTCGTCCGAAGTCATCGAGGCAGCTCGATCGGCCTCGGCGCCGCCCAACCCTGTCGTATTGACATCGGCGGTGTCTCCATCCAGGCCTGCTGTCGCCACGCCATTGAATCTGCATTCGGGCGCGGCATTCAACGATCCGTTGGCAATGGACGTCAGCGAGGTGGTTCACGACCCCGAGCTGGACGAGGCCGTGATCGCATTCGCCAACGCCGACTTCGATCAATGTGAACTTTCGCTCTCTGCCCTGATCGCTCCGAATGGTCGTCGAGCCGATCATCCAGAAACCTGGATGGTGTTGTTCGATCTCTACCGCGCAACAGATCAGCACGCCAAGTTCGACCCACTGGCGCTCGACTACGCCCAGCGTTTTGGCCAGTCTGCACCGCAATGGTTTTCGCTGCCCAAGCAGGTGGCGCAGGCCAATGCCGCCACTGCAGCTGAAGCGGCCAAGCGGGTTGTCGTGGCCAAACCAGCAGCAGCGACGCCCCAGGCTGCTCCGGCTGTTGGTTGGGCCTGCCCGGTTACGCTTGATGAAGATGCGCTGACGCACTTGCGCGCCCAGATCCTGCAAATGCCCCTGCCCTGGGTGTTGGACTGGAGCGCGCTTCAGCACATCGATCCGCAAGTCTGCCACCAGCTGAGCCTGACCCTTCGCAGTTGGGCCAACGAAACCTACGAAATGCGCTGGATTGGCGCGCAGCACCTACTAAGCCTGCTGCAGGACGCCTCACCGACCGGATCCCGCGATGCCGACCCTGCCTACTGGCTGCTCCGTCTGGATGTGCTGCGCCTGCTGGGCCGCAGCGATCAGTTCGACGAAGTGGCGATCGATTACTGCGTGACCTATGAGGTGTCGCCTCCGTCGTGGGAGCCTGCCAGATGCAAGGTTGTCAACAGCGATGAACACGCGCTCACGTCGACGGCAGCAGCGCAGTTATCCAAAATCAGCGATGTCTCGACGAGCTTCGTCGAATCGCGCTTCCAGGATGAGCCTGCCATGCTCGAGATGGCGTCGCTCGAACTCAGTGGCCAACTGGTAGGTGATATTGGCCCCGTTCTCACCAAGCTGGACGAATCGGTTGGCAATGCCACGGTACTCGATATCAGCTGCGCGCACCTGATTCGCGTCGATTTCATTGCCGCCGGTGATCTGCTGAACTGGGTGCTGGGCCGCCGCGCGGAGAACCGCACGATCCACCTGGAAGAGGCAAACCGTCTGGTGGCCTTGTTCTTTGGCGCGATGGGAATCAACGAACACGCACGAGTACGGCTGCGCAACGTCTGACGCCGCCTCTTCCGAGCCTTCACGGGTCCACGGCGAATTCGCTCGAAGGCACTGCCTCCTTGATGGTCGCCTGGCCGCTGGTCTATCGCCCCGTATCACGCACCCCGCTTCCTGAACTGCGCCCCAGCGCCTTCACTGCCTTTTTGATCTCGGCGACCTCTCGGTGCACTGACGCCCTTCAAAATGGCAGGTTGAGCACAGCTGCGCTTGCCTTCTCCTCACATTCGGATCGAACTTACTCATGGAAGCGTTTCACGGCACCACCATCGTCAGCGTTCGGCGTGGCAATCAAGTAGCCTTGGGCGGCGATGGGCAAGTCACGCTGGGCCATATCGTGGTCAAGGCCAGCGCCCGGAAAGTACGCAAGCTGTATCGGGAGCAGGTGCTGGCCGGGTTTGCCGGCGCCACCGCCGATGCATTCACGTTGTTCGAGCGCTTCGAAGCCAAGCTCGAGAAACACCAAGGGCACCTCGCCCGCGCCGCGGTTGAATTGACTCGCGACTGGCGCACCGACCGCGTGCTGCGCCGCCTGGAGGCCATGCTGGCCGTTGCCGATGCCCAGACGTCGCTCATCATCACAGGCAATGGCGACGTGCTGGAGCCCGAGCACGGCATCATCGCCATCGGCTCGGGCGGCGCCTACGCTCAGGCCGCAGCGCGCGCCTTGCTGGGCGAAACCACGCTGACTCCGCCGGAGATCGTCAAGAAGTCGCTCGAGATCGCCGGCGACTTGTGCATCTACACCAACCAGAACCACACCATCGAGACCTTGTGATGAGCCACATGACGCCGCAAGCCATCGTCGCCGAACTCGATCGCCACATCGTGGGGCAACACGACGCCAAGCGTGCCGTGGCCATCGCCCTGCGCAACCGCTGGCGCCGCCAGCAGGTCGAAGACACGCTGCGCCAGGAGATCACACCCAAGAACATCCTGATGATCGGCCCCACCGGGGTGGGCAAGACCGAGATCGCGCGCCGGCTGGCCAAGCTGGCGGACGCCCCGTTCATCAAGGTCGAGGCCACCAAGTTCACCGAAGTCGGTTACGTGGGCAAGGACGTTGACTCGATCATTCGCGACTTGGTGGAATCCGCCGTCAAGCAAGAGCGCGACCGCGAGATGCGCGAGCAGCGCAACAAGGCCGATGACGCGGCCGAGGAGCGCATCCTCAACGTGCTGGTGCCACCCCCACGCGCCGAGTTTGGCCTCGCGCCTGCCGCCCCAGCCGACAACTCGGCACGCCAGATCATGCGCAAGCGCCTGCGCGAAGGCTCGCTCGACGACAAGGAGATCGAGATCGAGCTGAGCGAACCCCGCGCGCAGATGGACATCGTGACCCCGCCCGGCATGGAAGAGATGGCCGAGCAGTTGCGCGGCATGTTTGCCCAGGTCGGCGCGGGCCGCAAGCAGGCTCGCAAGCTCAAGATCGGCGAAGCCAAGAAGGTGCTGGCCGATGAGGAAGCGGCTCGTCTGCTCAACGAGGACGACATCCGCAGCCGCGCGGTGCATAACGCCGAGCAGAACGGCATCGTGTTCATCGACGAGATCGACAAGGTCACCTCGCGCGCCGACAGCCAGGGCGCCGAGGTGTCGCGCCAGGGCGTGCAGAGAGATCTGTTGCCGCTGGTCGAGGGCACGACGGTCAACACCAAGTACGGCATGGTGCGCACCGACCACATCCTGTTCATCGCGTCGGGCGCGTTTCACCTGAGCAAGCCGAGTGATCTGATCCCGGAGCTGCAGGGACGCTTTCCGATTCGGGTGGAACTCGCTTCGCTTTCGGTGCAGGACTTCGAGGCCATCCTCACGCAAACGGATGCCAGCCTGATGCGGCAGTACCAGGCCTTGCTCGGCACCGAGGGCGTGACGCTCGACTTCACCACCGACGGACTGCAACGCGTGGCCCAAATCGCCTGCGACGTGAACGAACGAACCGAAAACATCGGCGCCCGGCGGCTGTCCACCGTCATGGAGCGCTTGCTGGACGAGGTATCGTTCGACGCGCCCGGACTCACCGGTCAGTCGATCCGGATCGATGCGGCCTACGTCGACGGCAAACTGGGCGCGCTGTCCAGCAACGAAGACCTGTCCCGATTCATCTTGTGACGCGTGATTCGATGAGCGATCACCTCAACCAGACAACCCCGCCCCACCATGCCGCCCGACAACGACGGGTCGAGTTATGGAAGTGGCCACATCTGGTAGCGCTGCTGGCCACCATTCCGGCGTTTTATCTGTCGCTCAACGCGCAGATCACGCGTTGGCCGATGGCGCTGTATGGCATCTGCACCTTGGTGGTGGTGCTGCGTCTGGTGCACCTGCTCGCATCGAATCCACGCAGTTGGAGTCACGCCCGCGAATATTCGCTCGATCTATGGTTGATGTGCGGCGTGCTGGGCAGCGCCGTCCTCCCGGCCTCCACGACGTCCGAAGCCTCATTGGCGTGGCGCATGGTCACCGCGTTCTTCATCTTGCTTCGATTGGTGAAGCTGATGGGGGGGGTCTTCACGCAGACCGGGCTGGTGCGACTGCTGGTGCTGGCTGCCGGTGTGCTGCTGCTGTGTGGCGCCGGCTTTTACTGGCTCGACCCCGAAGTGCAGTCTCTCGAAGACGGCCTGTGGCTGGCATTCATCACCGCGGCCACCGTGGGCTACGGCGATGTGGTGCCCACGACCACCGCGTCCCGCATCTTTTCGGTGTTCGTGGTGCTGCTGGGTTGCGGGATGTTGTCGCTGGTCACGGCGTCGATCGCAGCCATGTTCGTGAAGTCCCAAGAGCAACAGGTTGAGCGCGACATCCTGCGTGAACTGCATCGCGAGCTGAAATCGCTGCGCGAAGAGGTCGCGGCACTGCGTGAAGAGCACCGCAGGGCGTCAGGGCAATAACTCGGCTGTGTTGCCCCAGATCACTGTTCTGGGGCGAGCGCCAACTGCAGCAGCCCCTCGAAGATGAGGTGCTCGACCACCTCGAGAGGCTGCTCGATGCTGGGCGCGAGCTTCGGAGCCGCCCCGCCCGACATCAGAAGATGCGGCTGCGAGCCGAATTGCCGAGCCATGCGTGCGACCATGCGCTCCACCGCGCCAGCGATTGCCTCAGCACCACCACTCATCAGCGCGTCGCTGGTGTTGCGCGGAAAGTCTCGTACCTCTCCGCTGGGCACCTTCAAGCCCGCCGTGCCGAGTTCCAGCGCCTTCAGCATCAAGCCGAAACCGGGCAAGATCAACCCGCCCAGAAAGCGCCCTTGCGCGTCGATCGCATCCACCGTGACAGCCGTGCCGACCATCACCACCACCGCCGGGCGAGGCTCCTGCCCCGATGCGCGTACATGCGCCAGCACGCGGTGACGTGCGCCAACGATCGCGGCCCAGCGATCCGCCCCCAATCGGCTTGGATGCTCATAGCGGTTGATCACGCCGGCGGCCTGAGCCTGCGACGACACCCATTGAGGCTTCAACCGCCAGATCTCCAGTTGCTCCTCGACGCGACGCTTCACGCCATCACCCGCCACGGCACACCCGAGCATCTGCTGCGGGTGGCTCAGATCGGCCCACTGATCACGAGCCAGGTGGTCGATTTCCTCCAGCACCACGGCACCTCCGGCCAGGTACTCGGCACCTGGGCGAGGCTCGGAATACACGCCCCACTTCAAGCGAGTGTTGCCGATATCCATCACGAGGAAACTCATGCCCGGCCACCTAGAAAGAAATACATATACAGCTTCAATGCAGCGCCTCCGACGCCTGACGAGCGCGCATTGTCAGGCCAATCGGGTCGGTCAAATCATTCGGTTACAAGCTCGCACCCCATGATTGGTGGTGCCGTCAGCGACATGGCGAGTTCATCCGTTTAACATCCGCGCGCTGGTCATACGAACCCTCTGCTTTGTTCACTTGTCGCGGGCTCAGACCAACGTCAACTGGTTCCATTCAATTCAAATATCGTCCGAACCCGGACTACAGGAGAAAGCAATGAAATTCTCGATGCGCGCCATCGTACTCGCCGCCTGCGTGATGACCACCCCCGCCTGGGCCGCCGTAGACGTTGCTGGCGTGAAGTTTGAAGACACTGCCCAAATCAATAATCAGTCGCTGATGCTCAATGGCGCCGGCGTTCGCACCAAGGTCATCATCGACGTCTATGCCGCCGGCTTGTACGTCGCGAAGAAAGACGCCACGGCACAGGGCCTGCTCGCGCAACCTGGCGCCAAGAGCGTGCAGATCGGCCTGCTGCGAAACCTGACTGGCGAAGATTTCGCTGAAGCCATGATCAAGGGGTTCAAGGCCAATAACAGCGAAGCTGACGTCACCAAATATCAAGCCCAGATCGAAGACCTGAAAAAGCTGATGCTGTCGGTTGGCGAGGCCCGCAAAGGCTCGAAGATCCAGATCAATTTCGTGCCTGGCGCTGGCACTCGCGTGCTGTTCAACGGTCAGCAAAAAGGTCACGACATCGCCGGCGAAGATTTCTTCCAGGCGTTGCTGAAGATCTGGCTGGGCGATCACCCTGTCGATTCCGACCTGAAAAAGGCGCTGATCGGCAAAGCCAGCTGATATACCGGCACGGCTGTTGCGGTATTGCACCGCTACCGATGAAAGCCTCCGCGCACCGGAGGCTTTTTTCATGGCTCAGTAATTCCACGCATTCAATTCCTGCCTCCTGCCGCCGAAAACCAATTGACGAAGCGGGTATTTGAAAATGTTGAGCCAACCTCTGCCCCACCTTAAAGCCTGGACCGAATATTTCCAGAATGCAGACATCCCGGTCTTGCCGACCACTGCGGAAGAACTGGCCATGTTGCGCGTGGCCGAGGAAGAGCGCGGCAATGTCGATGCACAGATCCTGTCACAGTGTGTCGCCGCCGACCCCCTGATGACGCTGAAGGTGCTGATCGAATGCGCCCGCCGCCGCACGGCCTCACGCATCACGGACGCTGAAACGGTCACGGCCGCCATCGTGCTGATGGGCATCGGCCCGTTCTTCCGCGCATTTGGAACGCTCCCGACCCTGAGCGAACACTTGGCGGGACAGCCACAAGCGCTGATGGGCTTGCAACGCGTGTTGCGGCGTTCGTTCCGGGCGGCAAATCTAGCCCTGGGATTTGCCGTGCATCGCATGGATGAAGACGCGGCGGTGATCCAGTCGGCGGCGTTGATTCATGATTTCGCCGAGATGCTGCTGTGGTGTCACGCGCCAACCCTGGCCTTGCGCATTGCACAGATCCAGCAGCAAGACCATGCCGCACGCTCCAGCATCGTGCAAAAAACGGTGCTGGGTATCGAGTTGTGCGATCTGGAACAAGCCTTGATGAAGTCTTGGCACCTGCCGGAACTGCTCACACGCGCCACGGACGACAAGCACGCCGATCACCCGCAAGTCAAAACCGTGATGCTGGCAACCCGCATCGCCCGCCACACCCAGGACGGCTGGAACACGGCCTGGGCTCAGGCAGCCCTGCCTGACGACATCGCCGCTGTCGCCGAGTTGCTCAACCTATCGACGACATCCGCTTACTCCAAGCTGCTGGAGCTGGAAGGTTGAATATCACGGCTGGGGAACCACATCACCCAGCCATCGATTTCGACCACTTCGATGGCGGTCAGCTTGCCCCGCCCGCAAGGGCCGCCCACACAACGCCCCGAGTGCGGCTCGTAAGACGCCCCATGCACCGAGCACAGCAGCCAACGCTGGTCAGCGTCCAGAAACTCGCCGGGTTGCCAGTCCAACGTGGTGGGCACATGCGCGCAGCGGTTCAGGTAGGCCACCACCTGACCGTCGTAACGCAACGCAAACGCCGGCGCCTTGCGGCCGTATTCGAGCACCTCGAACAAGAAGCCCTTGCCGCGTTCGATGAGCTCAGCCGAGCGGCACAGACGCTGCCCCGGCCCGAATGGGCGGGCGTCAGGCGTGCTCATATAGCCAGGCGCTGAGATCCGCCATCGAATGCGCCACGAAGCGCGTATCAAACGATCCGAATGCCTCGGGTTCGTGAGCCCCATAACTCACAGCCACCGCCGCAGTCCCCGCATTGGCGGCCAACTGCAAGTCATGCGTGGTGTCGCCGATCATCACGGTGCGCTCCGGATCGACGCCCAGCTCGCGCATCAATTCGAGCAACATCTGCGGATGCGGCTTGGACGCCGTTTCGTCGGCGGTACGCGTGGCGTCGAACACGCCATGCAGCTGCGCATGAGCCAAGGCCTCGTTCAAGCCCTGGCGCGATTTGCCAGTGGCCACCGCCAGCCAGTGATGCCGCGCCTTCAGGCGAGCCAGCAATTCCAGGCTGCCCTCGAACAAGGTCAGCTCATGTTGCCGGGCGAAATAGTGATGTCGATAGCGCAAAGCCATCTCGGGCACGCGCTGCGGCGGCAATTCGGGTACCACGTGCGCAAGGGCTTCATGCAGGCCCATGCCGATCACGTAGGCCGCCACGCTGTCGGATGGGCGAGGCATGTCCAGGTCTTCGCACGCGGCCTGGATGCAACGCACGATCAGCGCCGTGGAGTCGAACAAGGTGCCATCCCAGTCGAAAACGACCAGATCGAACTGGCGTGGGCGGTCGGTCATGTCAGTCTTTCGCGTGGATTGCATGATGAAGCGCCGCCACCAGGGTTGCGCATTCGGGCGGCAACGGTGCGGTCAGCTCAATCGCTTCATGTGTGGCGGGATGCTCGAAACGCAAGTAGCGGGCATGCAGGAACATGCGTGCAAACCGCAAGCCCTGCGCGCCACCACAGCCTTCGCCTTTCGCGAGCGCCTTGTTGCGGGCGAAATCGCCGTATTTCTCGTCGCCCACGATCGGATGCCCTTCGTGGGCCATGTGCACGCGAATCTGGTGCGTGCGCCCGGTCTTGATCGTCACGTCGAGCAGGCTGTGCTCGGCGAAGGCCTGCACCACCTGCACCAGGCTGATCGAGCGCCGACCGTCTTCGTTGTCATCAGCCACCGCCATCACGCGCCGCTCACCCTCGGGTGTCAGGAATTTGTGCAGGGCGACATCGACCACCTTCTTCGACTTGGGCCAAGCGCCTTCGACCAGCACCGCGTAAGTCTTGCCGGTCTGGCGCGCCCGAAACTGATCCTGCAAAGCGATGAGCGCCGCGCGCTTCTTGGCGATCAGCAGGATGCCCGACGTTTCCTTGTCGAGTCGGTGCACCAGCTCAAGAAACTTGGCTTGCGGCCGGGCGCGACGCAATTGCTCGATCACCCCGAAACTCACGCCGCTGCCGCCATGCACCGCCACCCCGGCCGGCTTGTTGATGGCCAGCAAGCAGTCGTCTTCGTACAGCACCGGGAACTCGCGGGCCGGCGTGGTGTCGTGCTGCGCCTTCTCAGCCTGCACCACAGGTGGCACGCGCACTTCATCGCCCATCTCCAGCCGCGTGTCGGCCGCGGCGCGGCCCTTGTTCACCCGTACCTCGCCGCTGCGGATGATCCGGTAGACGTGGGTCTTGGGCACGCCCTTGAGGATCTTGATCAGGAAGTTGTCGAGCCGCTGCCCCGCCGAGCCTTCGTCGATCATCACGCGCCGCACCGTTGCCATACCTGCGGCAGGGTGAACGGGTTCCGCAGCGTGGCGGGGCGGCATGGGCACCTGAGGTGCCCGAGGGGACTGCAGCTGACCAGCGACGCTGCCAGGCTTTTTGACGACAGCGCGAGAGGCCGGCGCCTGGCGGGCGGCATCGGGCCTTTTCCGGGCTTGACCAGCCGATTTACCGCCTATAATGCGTCGCACCACGTTTCATCTGTAAGTGTTTGATTTGTCTGGAGTTTACCTCTCCCCTCGCAGACGGAACGGGTGCCGTGAGAGCGATGCTTTCACAAATCGAGGTGATGCAACGCACCCCAGAGCGCTTCAGGCTGTGACCCAAGGTGTCACAGCGGCTGCGATCGGTGGCGCGGCAGAGCCAGCGTCGAACGAACCACGACTCAAGGTTTTCAAGGCGCAAGTTCGTGTCGAAGAGGTCGTTCTCTGACTACATGGTCTTGCGCTCGCGTCGAGTGAATCCGCGGATGTTTCGGTCTTCCATCTACCTTTCAACCACTGCCCCGGTCATGTCTGCGCGAATGTCGCGCGACCGCCGGGCCGTGGTGCTGGGTTTGCATGGCGGCCCGCTTGAATCGCCTCAGGCAAATCGCCTGGGTGCTTACCCTCCATCCAAAGCTCCCACAACCACGCTTGTGGCCCCGCTGCAGCAGTAACCCCTCTCGGGTCTGCGCAGCCTCGGGCATTTCCTTCGGTTCTTTTGCGTTGACTCGTGCATCGGCCAAACAGCCGCTCTAGCCCATGGCCTGAGCGTTTTTGACCGTACCGGCCGAGCCCAGGCTCAGCCGACTGTTGGAGCACACATGAAACGCATGCTGATCAATGCGACGCAACCCGAAGAGCGTCGCCTGGCCATCGTCGATGGACAGAAGCTGATCGACTTCGAAACCGAAATCGAAGGGCGCGAACAGCGCAAGGGCAACATCTACAAGGCCGTCGTCACCCGCGTCGAGCCTTCGCTTGAAGCCTGCTTCGTCGACTACGGCGAAGACCGCCACGGCTTCCTGCCCTTCAAAGAAA
The DNA here is from genome assembly GCF_041915145.1 of Aquabacterium sp. Classification (GTDB taxonomy): domain Bacteria; phylum Pseudomonadota; class Gammaproteobacteria; order Burkholderiales; family Burkholderiaceae_C; genus Aquabacterium. Next base: position 22,218 of record NZ_JAYSBZ010000034.1, read on the forward strand.
TTTCACGCAGTTACTTCAAGGAAGGCGCTGACGTCCGCAACGCCAAGATTCAGGACGTCATCAAGGAAGGCCAGGAACTGCTCGTCCAGGTCGAGAAAGAAGAGCGCGGCAACAAGGGCGCGGCACTCACGACCTTCGTCTCGCTGGCAGGCCGTTACCTGGTCCTGATGCCCAACAACCCGCGTGGCGGTGGCGTGAGCCGTCGCATCGAGGGCGAAGACCGCGAAGAGCTGAAGGAAAACCTCGACCAGCTCGACTACCCCAAGGGCATGAGCCTGATCGCCCGCACCGCCGGCATCGGTCGCTCGGTCGCCGAGCTGCAGTGGGACTTGAACTACATGCTCAAGCTCTGGACGGCGATCGACGAAGCCTCCACGGCCGGTAAAGGTGCCTTCCTGATCTACCAGGAGTCGTCGCTCGTCATCCGCGCGATCCGCGATTACTTCAGCGCCGACATCGGCGAGATCCTGATCGACACCGACGACATCTACGAGCAGGCCAAGCAGTTCATGAACCACGTGATGCCCGAAACGGCCAATCGCGTGAAGCGCTACCGTGACGACGCCGCGCTGTTCAGCCGCTTCCAGATCGAACACCAGATCGAGTCGGCCTACTCCCGCACAGTGCAGCTGCCCTCGGGCGGCGCCATCGTGATCGACCACACCGAAGCGCTGGTCGCTGTCGACGTGAACTCGGCACGCGCTACACGTGGCGGCGACATCGAAGAAACCGCCACGCGCACCAACCTCGAGGCGGCCGACGAGATCGGTCGCCAGATGCGTCTGCGCGACCTGGGTGGCCTCATCGTGGTCGACTTCATCGACATGGAGGAGAGCAAGAACCGTCGCGAGGTCGAACAGCGCCTGCGTGACGCGCTGCGCTCCGACCGCGCTCGCGTGCAGATCAGCTCGATCAGCAAGTTCGGCCTGCTCGAACTGAGCCGCCAACGCCTGCGCCCGGCCTTGTCCGAAGGCTCGCACATCACCTGCCCGCGCTGCAACGGCACCGGTCACATCCGCGATACCGAATCGAGCGCGCTGCAGATCCTGCGCATCATTCAAGAAGAGTCCATGAAGGACAACACCGCCGCCGTGCACGTGCAGGTGCCGGTCGAGGTCACGTCCTTCCTGCTCAACGAAAAGCGCACCGAGATCACCAAGATCGAGCTCAAGCAGCGTGTGACTGTGCTGCTGGTGCCGAACAAGAATCTCGAGACGCCGAACTACAAGCTCGAGCGCCTGCGCCACGACGACCCGCGCCTCGAAAACCTGCAGGCCAGCTACACGATGATCGAGGAGTCCGACGACGAAGTCGGCATCACGCGTCGTGAAAAGACCAAGCCCAAGCAGGAGCCGGTGATCAAGGGCGTGCTGCCCGATCAACCCGCGCCCGTGGCGCCGCCCAAGCCGGCGCCTGAAGTCGCGGCGCCGCAACCCGTTGCACATGTGCCCGCTTTGCAGGCTGCCGAGCCCTCCAGCGGCGGCTTCTTTGGCTGGATCAAGCGCCTGTTCAGCTCCGAGCCGGCAGCCGCCGCCACAGCGACGCCGCCCGTCCAGGCTGAGCCCGCTGCCGCTCCCGCAGCCCCGGCCGAAACGCGAGGCGGCAACAACCGACGTGGCCGCGGTCAACGAGGCGAGCGTAGTGAACGTGGTGGTGAGCGAGGCGAGAGCCGCGAAGGCCGCAATGGCCGACGCGGCGAGCGCCCAGAAGGGCAAGCCGACGCCAAGTCTGCGCAAGGCGAGCGCTCAAGCCGCGGCGAGCGCGGAGATCGAAATGAAGGTCGCCAAGGCGGCAACAACAGCACCGGCGCTGATAACCGCCAGGAGCGCCGTCCGCGTGGCGAAGGCCGCGGCAATCGTGAGGAGCGTCGCGAGACCGCCGCGCTGGCTGCGCAAGAGGCGGTACCGCAAAACGCCTTTGTCGACACGGTGCCGAACTTCCCTTCGGCAGAAAGTGAAAGCGAAGAGCGCGAGGGTGGCCGCCGTCGCCGTCGCCGTGGTCGCCGCGGCGAGCGCGATAACGAGGGCACCACGGCTGCAGCCGAAACATCGACCGCCGAGTTGATCAACGAAGCTCCCATGGCCGCCGCTGCGCCCGCTGACGCAGCCGAAGCCACCGAACCCGCGATGGGAGACGGCGCCACGGCTGAGCAGGAAGAATCGGGCGAGAACGGCGAAGCACGTGACTCGAACCGCCGCCGGCGCAGCCGCGATCGTTATCGCCGCGACCGCCGAGATCGTGCTGAAGGCTCAGCTGATGACGTCGTCACGCCCGAACCGGCTCTCGCCGAGCGAGTGCAGACCACGCCATTCGATGAATCGGGTTCGATGGCGGCCAGTATCGCTGCTGAGCCGGTCTCCGCCGCCGAGTTGATCGAGCCCACGTCCGCTGCAGCCGAAACCACCCCCACGGCGTTCATGGCGCCATCGATTCAGCCCTATCAATTGCCGATGGCCGACCTCGACGCCATTGCGCAGTCTGCCGGACTGATTTGGGTGAACTCGGATGCGGACAAGATCCGCGTCGCTCAAGAGGCCGTCGCCAGCGAACCTCGCGCGGTTCACGTTCCGCGTGAACGCAAGATCGTGGCGCTGGTCGACGATGGACCCTTGGTGCTGGTTGAGACACGCAAGGACCTCAGCCGCGTCCAGTTGCCTTTCGAGAGCGCACCCCGCGCGTGAAGCCTGGACGGGAGGCCGACCATCGACCTCCCCTTTTTTTGACTTCGAGCGCTCTTTCCGGTTCAGAAATACACGTCGAAACAATAACGCCGCAAGGGATCTTGCGGCGTTTTTATTGGCGGGCCCGAACGAAGGCAGCAACCCGATGCGGCCTCCCGAGCTTTATCGGGCGGGCAACAGAATATCGCGCGACAGCCCCGACGGCTGAACCGGCGCCGAGATGTGCTCGCCAATCGCCCGCCCGGTCAGGAATCGCGTGAACACTTCCGTGGCGCCCATCATGTCGGTGACGAAAAGAACCTCGATCAGCATCAGCGCGATCGGCAACACGAAACTCAGCAAGCGCGTGGTGTGAGCCGCCCAATACAGCTTCATGCGCGGCAAGCCCGAAACGTAGTAGTCGCGCACCATCTCGAGCGTGGCAAAACGATAGTCGTTGCGGGTGTGATTCTCGACATCTCGAACGATGTCGGAGTAGCGCTGCTGGAAGTCGTTCAGGCGATCGGGCGGAATCACGCCATACGGATGGTGCTCGCGTTCCTTGTCCAACTCGCGGATGAGCTCCTTGAGCTTGTCTCCACATTCGTTGAGCTGGGTTGCGCGGACTTCATAGCGCGCCGTGCCGATGATGACCGAGAACACCAGCACCGCCACGGCCAGAAAAATCTGCATCATGTTCAGGACGTTGGACTGAAAGGCCAACTGAACCCCCGCGTTCTGCATAAGCGGGATGAACACCAACCCCAGCGCCAGGAAAGTGGTGGTAAAAAAAGCGAATCTTGCCTTGTGCTGCAATCGGACCGAAGCGTTGTAGCGACACTTCGCCGTGGTGTTCATGCTCATCAGCAACTTGTCTGCTGCGTCCTTCACTGCCCTCTCCCTTGGCCCTTTCGCGAGCAACCACGCCAAGAATCCATCGGATTGTGTGTTGTGACTGGCGAGCTGGGTTGTCATCTTGGCAAACCTCTTTGGCTAGAAATCGACCGCTAAACGATTGAACTTGGCCGGCAGTATGGGGCGGGTTGCACCAGAATTTCAAGACTCGTAGAACCCTATTTCCGCTTCCACTTCAAAACCAAGCGCATCACGAGCCTCTGCCCCATGAACTTCCGCACCATTTCGCTGCCGGGCCACAAGGCCTTGCAAGTCCCGCAAGGTATTCAGCGCATCGACAGCAAGTCAACGCACGGCTGGCAAGTGCGCTATGCGGGCACCAAGTTTTTCTCGGACGGCCCCGCCGCCAACCCGCGCGACTCGCTGCAGCGTGCGACCAAAGAATTGCTGACTCGCATGGCCACCACGCCGGCCCCCGTGCCACTGAGGCAGAAGGCCAGCCCCCGAAAGCATTCGGCCTTGCCCGTGGGCATCTTCGGCCCCATCGTCCGTTACCGCCCGGGGCGGGCTGCTGTGGCGGAGTTGTCGGTATTGTTGCCACGGGTCGGTAGCTCGCCGAAGATCAAGAACATCTACATCGGCAGCGAGAACACCTACACGATCGAGAGATACCAGGCGGCTTTGGCAAAAGGCCTGGCGCTGCGCGCACAGGCGACGGAGCAATACGAGCGTGACGCGGCCAAGGCGCAGCGTCAGTCCGTGAAGCAGCTGCGCACGTATTTGCAGGCGCTACAGGCATGACGGCAAACGCATCTCGAAGCAGATCACCCCGCCGGACGAACGCACGTCGATGCTGCCACCGTGCGCGTCCACGATCGACTTGACGATGGCCAGGCCCAGCCCGGCCCCATCGCCCGAACGCTGGCGCGACGGGTCGACCCGGTAGAAGCGGTCGAACAGATGCGGCAGGTGTTGCGGCGGGATGTCGTCACCAGGGTTCTCGACGCGCACCACCGTGCCCTCGGCCGATTGCTCCAGCGACACGGTCACCGCCAGGCCCGATGCCGTGTGGCGGATCGCGTTGGACAGCAGGTTGCTCAGCGCGCGACGCAGCATGAGCCGATCCCCTGCGATCGGCTCAATCGCCCCGACCGTCTGCAGACGCACGCCGCGCTCGTCGGACCAGGGCTCGAAATATTCGAACAAGGCCGCCACCTCGGATGCCAGATCGACCGGGGTGCGATCGGGCTTGATCAGATGGTTGTCGGTTTGGGCCAGGTACAGCATGTCGCCGATCATCTTGGTCATGCGTTCGTACTCTTCAAGGTTGGAGTACAGCGCGTCGCGGTAGGTGTCAGCGCCGCGATCCTTGGACAGCAGCACCTGGGTCTGCGTGACCAGGTTGGTGACCGGCGTGCGCAGCTCGTGAGCGATATCGGCTGAAAAGTTCGACAGACGCCGGAAGTCTTGCTCGATGCGCTCCAGCATGGCGTTGAAGGACTGCGTCAGGTCGTTCAATTCGATCGGCACGTCGGCGGGGTTCAGGCGCACGTGCAGCTGGCTGGCCGAGAGGCCGCGGATGCGGGTGCTGATGTCGCGCAGCGGCGCATGGCCCCGGTACACCGCGAAACGCGTGGCGGCCACCGTGAACAAGGCAGCCAAGGCGGTCGCCACCCACAGCGTGCGCCGAAAGCCTTGCAGGAAGTGCTCATGGAAATGCGTGGTGGTGGCCACGGCCACCCGATAGTCTGGCGCGTTGGCGCCGGTATCTTGCAAGCGCACCAGCGCGCCGCGGTAGGTTTGCGCGCCCTCTTGCCAGGCGTGCAGATCGGCCACGCGCACGCCGTCGGCCAGCACGCCGTGGGCGATCAACTCGGTCAATGACGGCCCCGGGGTGCCGTACAGGGTCTGACCGGCCGGGTCGAGCACGCGGTAGTACATGCCGTGGTGCCCGATCACCGCCCCGGCCAGGCGGCGCGACAACTCGGTGGCCCGCTCGCCCGGTTGCGAGTCGTGCAACACGTGATACACCGAGTTCGCCACCACCTCCAGCTCTTCGGCGTCTTGCTGCGCGAAGTGCCGATCGATCGAGCGCTCGATCACCCACCCCAGCGCCAGCAGCACCACGGCAATCGTCAGGCTGATCGACAGCGTGAGCCGCTGCGCCAGCGAGATGGGCCGACGCCCCGTGGCCCTAGGCAGCATCCGGCGCTTCCACGCTGTAGCCCATGCCGCGCACGGTGTGGATCAACTTGGGCTCGAAGGCGTCGTCGATCTTGGCGCGCAGGCGGCGGATGGCCACGTCGATGACATTGGTGTCGCTGTCGAAGTTCATGTCCCACACCTGCGAGGCGATCAGCGAACGCGGCAAGACCTCGCCTTGGCGGCGCACCAGCAGCTCCAGCAACGCGAATTCCTTGTTGGTGAGGTTGATACGGACGCCACCGCGCATGGCCCGGCGCTTGGGCAGATCGAGCGTGAGGTCGGCCACCTGCAGCCGGTCGGCCTGCACCGGGGCGGCACCGCGCCGCAGCAGGGTCCGCACGCGGGCCAGCAATTCGGCGAACGCGAAAGGCTTGACGAGGTAGTCGTCGGCGCCGGCCTCCAAGCCCTTGACGCGGTCATCCACGGTATCGCGGGCCGTCAGGAACAGCACCGGCGTCGCCTTGCCAGCAGCCCGCAGCGTCTGGACGATGCGCAGGCCGTCCACATCGGGCAGCATCACGTCGAGCAAGATGAGGTCGTAGGCCTCGGTCATGGCCTGGTGATGGCCGTCCAGCCCGGTGCGAGCCAGGTCCACCACGAAGCCGGCTTCGATCAAGCCCTGCTTGAGGTAATCACCCGTCTTGGTTTCGTCCTCGACAACGAGCAGTTTCAACGTTCACTCCATCTCAGTCGACTCATCGGAACAGCTCGCTGCGTCGTCACGGCAGGTGACTGTAGAAGTGCCTGGCTGGCTGGTCGATGGCTGAAACATTACAACATTGTCATCTGCCGGTCAGACGGGTGTTGGCCGCCGGCACGGATGATCAGCGCATGCTGAATCAAGCTGCCTTCGCCCCTGCCCGCCGCCCTCGCAGCTGGGGCCCGACCTACCTCATGACCTGGGTGCTGACGGCGATGGCACCCCTGGCTGCGGCCGCGCAGATCGCCAGCTCGCAAACCGCCGCAGCACCCGCCGGCCCGCAGACCCTGGCTCAAGCGCTGGATGCCGCGTGGGCCTTGACCCCAACTGCCGCCGCAACGCCCAATCGGCAGGCGCAGGCCCAAGCCGAGCTGGACGGCGCCCGAGCCCTCACGCCGGGGCCGGCGGCGCTATCGGTGAGCCACCTGAGCGACCGCCTCAATAGCAACCTCGGCCGCCGCGAGTGGGAGGTCGAGGTGGCGACCCCGCTCTGGCTGCCCGGCCAGCAGGCCGCGCGGCAAGCCCTGGCGCAACGAACCGCCGAAGCCCTGGATGCCCACACCGCCGCCCAGCGCCTGCAATTGGCCGCCGACGTGCGCGAGGCCTGGTGGGCCGTGGCCTCGACCCGCGCCGCCGCCGAGCTGGCACGGCAGCGCCTGGCGTCGGCCGAGCAGCTCGAGCAAGCCGTGCAGCGCCGCTACAAGACCGGCGACCTGGCCCGGCTCGACGCCAACCTCGCGCAAACCGAGCGCCTGCAAGCCGCCGCCGACGCGCTGGACGCCGAGCGCGCCGAGCAGCAGGCGCGACAGGCTTACCAGACCCTGGTCGGCGCGCCGCCCCCCGGCGCCCTGCCGCCTGAAACCCAGATGGCAGACGACGACCCGTCCACCACTGCCCTGCCGATCGTTCCCTCGCCCCACCCCCAGCTGCGCGCCCTGCAAGCCTCCATCGACGTGGCGCGCAGTCAACTGGCCTGGGTCGACGCCAACCGGCGCGACGCCCCCGAGCTGGCGCTGCGCTGGAACAACCAGCGCGGCGACGCCATCACCCCCTACGACCAGGGCGTGGGCGTGAAGCTGACGATCCCGCTGTCGTCCGACGCGCGGACGCGCCAGAGCGGCGCCGCCGCCCGCGCCGAGCTGGCGCAAGCCGAAGCCGAATGGGCCGCCGCGCAGCGCCGCACCGAGCAGGACGCAGCCCGGGCCCAGACCGATTGGCAAGCCGCACGCCGGCAAGTCGAACTGGCTCGCGAGCGCAGCCGCGCAACCGCCGACAACCTGGATCTGGCCCAGCGTGCCTTCGGGCTGGGCGAAGTCGACCTGCCCACGCTGCTGCGCGCCCGCACCGCCGCGCAAGAAGCTGCCGTGTGGCTGCAGCGCCAAGAAATTGGCCGCGACCAGGCCTTGTCGCGGTTGCACCAAGCTCAAGGAAGATTGCCGTGATGCCCCGCACCCTCCATCGCTCGGCCCGCCAGGCGGCGCTCGGTCTGGCCTGCCTCGGGCTGGCAACGCTGGCCCACGCCCACGGCGATGAGCCGCACGACGGCGACGCTCACGGGTCGCCCACCCCGACCGCCGAGTCCGCCCCCCGGGCGCAGGCGCAGACCGACGCCTTCGAGCTGGTCGCCGTGCTCACCCCGGCGGGCACCGGCCCCGCGCAACTGACGCTGTATCTCGACCGCTTCGACACCAACGCCCCGGTGACCCACGCCACCGTCGAGGTCGAGAGCGGCCCGTTAAAGGCGGTGGCCAAAGCGGTTGAGCCGGGCGTCTACACCGTGCCGGGTCAGGCCTTTGCCGAAGCCGGGCGCCACCCGCTGACGATCTCGGTACAGGCTGACGACAACGCCGACCTGCTCGAAGCCACCTTGGTCACACCCGGTGATCTCGCCGCATCGCCGTCGTCGCCCACCGGCCGCCTGTTCGGCCTGCCGATCTTCAACCAGTGGGTCGCGCTAGGCGGACTGGCCGTTTTGACCTGGGCGGGTGTCGTCGTGTGGCGTCGTGTGCGCCGGAGTCCTCTATGAGCCGCCAACTCTCGCCGTTATTCATGCCACCCCCGATCAATCGACTCCCCCACCTGCTTGCCAGCCTCAGCCTGGTGCTCGGCGTTCAAGCCAGCCAAGCCCATGGCGACGAGCCTCACGACGACGCTCCGGCGTCGCCAGCTCACGTTGCATCCACCGACCGGCCGCAGCGCCAGCCCGACGGCAGCGTGTGGCTGCCCAAGCCCGTGCAGCATCGCCTGGGCGTGCTGACGCAAGTGGCGCAACTGCAAGAGCACCCCGTGACCTTCGAGTTCAACGGCCGCGTGCTGCCCGACCCCAACGCGGGCGGACGGGTGCAGGCCACCCAGGCCGGTCGCATCGAGCCCGGCCCGCAAGGGCTGCCGGTGCTGGGGCAGGCGGTGCGCAAGGGGCAGGTGCTGGCCTACCTGCGCCCGGCGGCGTCGGCCATCGACCAGGCCAACCAGCAAGCCGCGTTGGCCGAGCTGGATGCGCAATACGCCGTGGCCGAGCGCAAGGCGGCGCGCTACGAGCAGCTCGAAGGCGCCGTGCCGCAAAAGGACATCGAAGCCGCCCGCGTCGAGCGCGACGCGCTCAAGAAGCGCCGTGCCGCGGTAGGCGCCAGCGTGTCGGCCCCGCAAGCCTTGATCGCCCCGGTGAGCGGCACCGTGGCCAGCGCCAACGTCGTGATCGGGCAGGTGGTGGACGCCAAAGACGTACTGTTCGACATCGTGAACCCCGCTCAACTGGTGGTCGAAGCCCTGGCCTACGACGCGGCGCAGGTGCAGGGCCTGGGCCGCGCCAGTGCGGCCGTGCCGGGCGGCGAGCTGCAACTGCAATTCTTGGGCGGCGGACGGCAGTTGCGCGAGCAAGCGCTGCCGCTGCTGTTTCGCGTCACCCAAGCCACGGCGCCGGTGGCGGTGGGGCAGACGCTCAAGGTCACGGCACAGAGCGCGCAGCGTCAGGCTGGCGCCGCCCTGCCCCTGGCCGCGCTGGACCGCAACGCGGCGGGCGAGTCGATCGTGTGGCTGCACACCGCCCCCGAGCGCTTTGCCCCTCGCGTGGTTCGTGCCCGCCCGCTGGATGCGCGCTCGGTGCTCGTCACCGAGGGCCTGCAGGCCGGTGACCGGGTGGTGACGCAAGGCGCCAGCCTGCTGGCCCAGGTGCGCTGAGCCCCATCCACCGAGCTGATGCATGTTTGACGCACTCATCCACACCAGCCTGCGCCAGCGCCTGATCGTGCCGGCCGTCTCGATGCTGCTGGTCGCTTTCGGCCTGCTGACGGTGCGGCAGATGCCCGTCGATGTGTTCCCCGACCTCAACAAGCCCACCGTGACCCTGCTCACCGAAGCCGGCGGCATGGCGCCCGAAGAGGTGGAGCAGCTGGTGTCGCTGCCCATCGAGTCGAGCATGAACGGCATGGCCGGCGTGACCCGCGTGCGTTCGGTGTCGGGCGTGGGCTTGTCGGTCATCAACGTCGAATTCGACTGGGGGACCGACATCTACCGCAACCGCCAGCAGGTCAGCGAGCGCCTGAACCTGGTGCGCGAGCAACTGCCGCCCGGCGTGGTGCCGCAGATGGGGCCGATCTCGTCGATCATGGGCGAGATCCTGCTCATCGCCGTGCCCGCCGACCCCGCCCAGGTGAGCCCGATGCAAGCGCGCGAATATGCCGACTGGGTGATGCGGCCGCGTCTGCTGACCATCCCCGGCGTGGCGCAGGTGATCCCGATGGGTGGCGAAGTGCGGCAATACCGCGTGGCGCTGCGCCCCGAGCAGTTGCAAGCCCTCGGTGTGACGCGCGAGCAACTCGTCGCCTCGCTGCAAGGCTTTGGCACCAACACCAGCGGCGGCTTCTTGCAGGCGCAGGGCCGCGAATACCTGATTCGGCAGATCGGCCGCACCAACCGCCTCGAAGACCTGCAGGACCTGGTCGTGACGGTGCGGCAAGGCCAACCCATCCTGCTGCGGCAAGTGGCCGACGTTCAACTCGCCCCCGCCACCAAGCGGGGCGATGCCAGCGTCAACGGCAAGCCGGCGGTGGTGTTGTCGGTGCAAAAGCAGCCTGGCGCCGACAGCGTGACCGTGACCCGCGCCGTCGAACAAGCGTTGACCGAGCTGGCCCGCTCGCGCCCCCACGGCGTGGCCGCGCCGCAGTTCTTGTTCAAGCAGGCCAACTTCATCGAGCACTCGGTGAACAACGTCGAAGACGCCCTGCGCGACGGCGCCATCCTGGTGGCGGTGGTGCTGTTCCTGTTCTTGCTGAACGTTCGCACCACCGTCATCTCGCTCACGGCCATCCCGCTGTCGCTGCTGGTGACCGCGCTGGTGTTTCACGCCCTGGGCTTGACCATCAACACGATGACGCTGGGCGGCCTGGCCATCGCCATCGGCGAGCTGGTGGACGACGCCGTGGTGGGGGTTGAAAACGTGATGCGACGCCTGCAAGAGGCGCAACGCGCCGGCCGCAGCCAAAACGTACTCACAGTGATCGCCCAGGCGACGCTCGAAGTGCGCTCGGCCATCGTCTACGCCACCGTGATCATCGTGCTGGTGTTCGTGCCGCTGTTCGTGCTGCCCGGCATCGAGGGCCGGCTGTTCACGCCGCTGGGCGTGGCCTACATCGTGTCGATCCTGGCCAGCATGGTGGTGTCGATCACGCTGACCCCGGTGCTCGCCTACTACCTGCTGCCCAAGCTGCTCGAGCGCCCCGCCCAAGCCCACCGCGACAGCCCGCTGGTGCGCTGGCTAAAAAGCGCCGACACCCGCTTGCTGCAGTGGTCGTTCTCGCGCAGCCGCCTGCTGCTGGGCGCCGCCGCGGCGGCCGTGCTGGTGGCCGCCGCCTCGCTGGCATGGCTGCCGCGCGCCTTCCTGCCGCCGTTCAACGAAGGCACCTTGACGATCAACCTGCTGCTCAACCCCGGCACGTCGCTGGCCGAGTCCGACCGCATCGGCACCCTGGCCGAGCAACTTGTGGCCGGCGTGCCAGAAGTGCTGCAAGTGGGGCGGCGCACCGGCCGCGCCGAGCTCGACGAACACGCCGAAGGGGTGCATTCGGCGGATCTGGAAGTCGATCTGAAGCCCTCGGCCCGCTCGCGCGACGAGATCATGGCCGACCTGCGCAGCCGCCTCGCCAGCCTGCCCGCCGTCACCAACATCGGGCAGCCGATTTCGCACCGGCTCGACCACCTGCTGTCGGGCGTGCGGGCCCAGATCGCCCTCAAGATCTACGGCGACGACCTCGACACCCTGCGCAGCCTCGCCGCCGATCTGCAAACACGCCTGAGCCGCGTGCCGGGCGTGGCCGATCTGCAGATCGAGAAGCAGGTGCTCATCCCGCAAATCAAGATCCGCCTCGACTACGGTCAAGCTGCCCGACTCGGCGTGCCCCCCGGCGCGCTGTTGCGCAGCCTGCAAGACATGATCGAGGGCGAGCGCATCACGCAAGTGGTGGAAGGCAACCGCCG